>JAEYOM010000032.1 GCA_023411715.1 Bacillota bacterium
ATGAATTCAGGGGCGGAAAGATAGGCAGGATCACACTTGAAAAACCTCAGCGGAGCGAGGGGGAGCATAAAAATGGAGCAGCAGGCGAGCAAAGAGAACAAGGCTGAGAAAGTCGGTAAGGCTGAGAGCGTCGGTAAGGCTGAGAGAATCGATAAAGATGAGAGCGTCGGTAAGGCTGAGAGCGCCGGTAAGTCTGAGAGCATCGATAAAGATGAGAAAGTCAGAGAGACGGTAAAGGCTGGTAAGGTCTGGGAAGAAAACAATACCGGAAAGGGCAGTAAGACAGGGAAGGCCGGAAAGGTTGGAAGCGTTGAGAAGGCCGGAAAGGTTGGAAGCGCTGAGAAGGCCGGAAAGGTTGGAAGCGTTGAGAAGGCCGGAAAGGTCGGAAAGGCTGAAAAAGCCTTGATTGCCCGGGAAAAGGAACTTGAACGCCTGAAGGCAATGAGTACATACGAAATTGAAGCTTATAACAGCGGTTACCGGCTTGTCGCCGGTATCGACGAGGCAGGGCGCGGTCCGCTTGCAGGACCTGTTGTTGCCGCATGTGTCATGCTACCCGAAGGCTGCCTCATAGAAGGCGTCAACGATTCAAAAAAGCTCAGCGCCGCACAGAGAGACAAGCTTTACGATGTGATCATTAAAAAAGCTGTTTCCTTCGGAGTGGGGATCGTCGATGAAAAATACATAGATGAGATAAACATACTGAATGCAACAAAACTTGCCATGAAACAGGCTGTCGACCAGCTGAAGCCTAGGCCTGACATACTTCTTATAGATGCGGTTAAGCTTGAAGCTGTAAACATACCTCAAAAGTCAATAATAAAAGGCGATGCGTTGAGCATTTCCATCGCTGCGGCTTCGATCATCGCAAAGGTCACAAGGGACCGTATAATAGAAGAGGCCGACAGCGTCTATCCTCTCTATGGCTTCAAAAAGCACAAGGGCTACGGGACAGAGGAGCATATAAATGCTATAAAAAAATACGGGCTTTGTCCGATACATAGAATAAGCTTCACAAAAAATTTCACAGTATGATCTGGAGCCTTGTATGCGAATAGACGTAGCATCAAAAAGTAATACCGCTGTTAATACCAGTGTCGGCGACCTTATTAGCCGGCTCAACGCAGGTGATGTGATAAGGGCGAAAGTCATAGAGATTACATCTGACGAGGCCGTTCTGAGACTTTTTGACGGTACCACAATGAAGGCAAAGCTTACTGAAAAACTCGATGCAAACGTGGGACAGACCATAACGTTGAGCGTTGCTTCAAAGTCGGAGGGCACTCTGGTGCTGGAGACTGTCAGGGATATGAACAGCAGGCTTCAGATAAAGCCAGATATCCTTAAAAATATCCTTGAGTCGTTAAATCTCAAACCTGATAATAAAAATACAGAAGTTGCCGCCGAACTGATAAAAGCCGGTCAACCGGTGACCAAAGCTTCGATCGGAAAGGCTTTGCTATTGATGGAAGCTATACCGGACATGACAGCCGACAAAGCTGTTTTTCTTACCTCAAAAAATATCGGCGGCAGTCAGCTTGATCCCGGCCTCACCAACAAACTGCTGAACGGTGATCTGAAACTCGGCGGTCTGCTCGGCGATCTGCAGAGTGCAATCGAACAAGCTCCGGGCAATGCCGCAAATAGCGAGGCTAACCCGAAGAATGCCGATAACATGCCTCAGGAATTATTCGATCGATCCAGCCGCGCTGCCGCGGCAAAGAGCAGTCAGGCTTCAGAATCGCCGTCTGTCAGTGCTGATTCTCACGGAAACCCGGTTGTTACTGTATCTGGCAGGCAAACATCCGGTGCAGACGTCAAATCACCAGCCATACAAACGGCAGCTACCGATGGTAAAGCTGCTATGAACGGTTCGACCGCTGCGTCGGGTCAGTATCCGGAGGCGGATAATATACGGACAGGCAGCACGGAACCCGATTCAAACCAGAATAGCACCATAGGTCTTTCTGGCAAATCGACAGATTACGTTCAGGCGGGAAAAAACTCAGGTAACGATTTTCCGGCGGGTCCCGCCGCGTTAAATGCACCATCTGAAAAAGGAGAATTCATTTCCTCCGCAGAAAGCAGCATTGACGGATCTCCAGAAAACGGAACTATAAAAGCGGCAGGAAAAGGCCAAAATGTGGGCATAGCCAATCTGTCTGCAGACGAAACCGTCAGCCGGCATGCAGAAGTTAAATCGGCCCCCGATGCTTTTTCGAAAATGAATGAAGCAATAAAAGATGTGTTTGTCAGCACCGATTCGGACAAGCTCGCCTCCGAGCTTGAGGTCGATAAATTGTACAAAGAGCTTGACAGCAGGCTCGACGCGGTAAAGGCAGCCGCGCATACCTCGGACTTACCGGGAGTAAAAGCTGATATCATCTCGAACGCGGCAAATATGATAAGCGATACCATAAAACTGATCAATCAGCTTAACTCCGGCGGTCTTACGTATTATCAGATCCCGGTCAGGATCTCGGACAGTAATACCACTGCCGAGCTTTATATATTAAAAAAACAGCGGAATAAAAAGAAGATAGATCCCAACAATACCGTTATGTTCATAGCGCTGGACACTAAAAACCTCGGGCGGGTCGAAACGCTTATCGATGTGAAGGGCAAGAACATCGGCATACAATTAAGGACCGGAAAGCAGGAAATCAACGATTATATCGAGGAATATACGAAGGATCTTTATAATGGCCTTTCAGAGCTCGGATACAAACTGACCGGTATCAGGTTCAAAGTGATCGACGAACCGGCAACTCCAATGAAACAGGAAAGACTTCTAGAGGAAATGGAGCAGGGATATATGGGCAGGATTGATTTCCGTATCTAGTTTATAAAAAGAATTTAGAGCAAGAGGCAGGTGCTGCGCATGGACAAAAAAAAATTAAAAGAGGCGGCCGCGCTCAGGTATGACCCGGAAAAAGGGGGCGCCCCCGAGATAGTTGCCCTCGGTAAAGGCGAAGTCGCAGACAGGATCATTGAAAAGGCAAAGGAAAACAATGTGCCTTTATATGAAGACGCAAAGCTGGCCCATACGCTCAATTTTCTGCATGTAGGCGATGAAATACCACGGGAGCTGTATGAGGTCATTGCCCAGATACTCGTATTTGTAAGCAACCTTGACGATTCATACGGCAGGCTTGCGGCAAGGGTAGAAAGCAATGAATAAAAGAGAATTCGGCGGCATGGGCGAACAGCTGGCTGCCGATTACCTTTCGCAAAATGGCTTCAGGATACTTGAAAGGAATTACAGATCCGGCAGGTTCGGCGAAGTAGATATAATTGCAACCGAAAAAGAATATATTTGCTTTATCGAGGTCAAGACAAGAACCGGAGAACTGTTCGGCACCCCGGCCGAGGCCGTCGGGTATGCCAAGAGGCAGAAAATTCGGGCGCTTGCATGGTCTTATCTCAAATACAGGAACCTGGGAGAGCAGAATATGCGCTTCGATATAGTAGAAGTTACAGGTAAAAATATTAATGACGAATTCGTACTGTACAATATAAATCTTATAAGGAGTGCTTTCTGATGCTGATTACAGACGCCCATTGCGATACGGCACTATCCGTACAGGAGGCCGGTGTTGATTTTTACGAGAACGATTTTCAATTGAACCTGAAAAAGCTTTATGAAACACGGGATCGACTGCAGTTCTTCGCTGCCTTCGCATATCCCGTGCAGTTCAGAAACAACGAACTGACGAAAGTATTATCGATCATCGACCAGGTTTACAAAGCTGAGGAAAAATATCCCGACAAAGTCAAGGTATGCCTTGATTCCAGGGAAATTGACAACGCAATTTCAGAAGGAAAGGTTGCCGCTCTGCTCTCGATAGAGGGAGGGGAGTGCCTGAACGGTGAATTATCCGTGCTGAGACAGTTATACAGGCTCGGAGTCAGAAGCATGCTGCTTGCATGGAACCGCAGGAACCTGCTTGCCGACGGAGCCGAAGAGACCCACGGCGGAGGACTTTCCGTATTTGGTCGTGAGGTGGTCTCTGAAATGGAACGTCTCGGTATGCTTGTAGACGTTTCGCATCTGTGTGAAGCCAGTTTTTACGATGTCATGGCTATGGCCACAAAGCCCGTCATTGCATCGCATTCGAACTCGCGGGCCGTTTGTGACAATCCCAGGAACCTGAATGATTTGCAGTTAATGGCTGTAAAAAACAACGGCGGGGTAGTGGGCATAAATTTTTATACGCATTTTCTCAACAATTCTCCTAAGGCTTCGATAGACGATGTTATTAGGCATATCGAATATATCTGTTCGGTTGCCGGAGAAGATCATATCGGCATAGGCACCGATTACGACGGTATCGAAACGACTCCGGACGGACTTGACAGCACACATCTGCTGCCTGTGCTTTTTGAACGCCTTGCCCAGCTCAATTACAGTGGCAGCTTTATTGAGAAATTCGCGGGGCTGAATTTAATGAGGGTACTGAGACAAGTTCTGAAATGACCCTATACTTAAGGGTTTTTAGGGGACGGGGGAGGCAGAGAAGTGCCATAATTATTGAGTCTATTGCTCTGCCGTCCTTTTTATGCAGATGGGTACTGCCTTCTTGATTTTGCCGTCCCTATTCTGTAACAGGGACTACCCCTCCGGCCGATATTTGGAGCCGTGTCACAATTCTTCCGCTACGACCCTGTTCCTTCCTGAGGACTTTGCCCTGTAAAGGTTTTTGTCAGCGCTTTCAATGACAGCTTCGACGCTCATATCCCTGTTTGTGACAAGGGTGACTGCACCGAAACTTGATGTGACTCTTATAGCCTTGTCTGAATAAACAAACTCATTTTTTTCAATACCGGCACGTAATTTCTCGGTAATGTTTTCTGCTTCTGCTTTATCAGTATTTGATAAGACTATTAGGAATTCCTCGCCTCCATAACGCCCAACCCATCCCTTATCCTTAGGTATATTTTCCTCAAGCAAATTTCCAAATTGCTTAATCACAGCGTCTCCCGCTACATGTCCGTAACTGTCGTTTACCAGCTTAAAACGGTCAATATCTGCCATAACTACCGTTAAAGGAGTTATATCCATGTGGCTGTTCATGATATCTGCAGGCAGCCGTTCATCTATATACCTCCTGTTGTAGAGGCCGGTTAGAGCGTCTCTTATCTGAAGCTGGTTTATATTGCCCACCATATTGATTATTTCATTGTCATCCATTTTGAGATCTTCAACTATCAAACTGCTTGATACATCCTTCATGAGTTCAAGGACGGCAATTCTATCGCACATATCTACAGGCACTGAAATTATCGAAAATATTCTATCCTGCCTGGTCTCGAGTTTGAAAAAAATTGATTTTTGCTTAAGTGCCCTCATTGATATGCAGTTGTCACATATCTTTTTTTTACACCAGAATTCATAGCAGTGTGTTGCCGGATCTTCAATACTGATTAAGCCAAGCGGTTGGACTTCATTTTTAACAGGATCAATGAGCCTGATTTTATCAAATATCATGTCAAAAACTGCTTTGCTTTGCAGAAAATTAATATAATAGATCAGTTGGGTATTCATATCATATCACCACCTTCCGACATCAGACTGCTGATTAAGCAAAGTTTAATAAGAATGTATCTTATTCAGATTAATCCATATTTAACGATAACTACCTTACCTCATTCCTAATTTCAAGTTTGTCATCGATACTTTATTATGTTTACATAATATGTTTTTAGCCATATTATGGTGACTTCTGTGAAACTTTATTAGAAAGTCCGTGGAGTTTTCATCAATATGAATGATGCGGGTCTGTTTCCTGCATTATTTTTTCTATTTTTTATTTAAATATATTTTGTTTTGAAATTTCAGCACTCACGACTTGCAAAACCGATATAAATATATTAAAATAACAGCAATGTAATAAAAAATGGGGGTTGCCTTGATGATAGATTTTACGAAGCTCAGAAGAGAAGAGTTGGAAGAAAGGCTCGTTTCCTTAAATGAAAAATATGCAGGTTTTATATCTGAAAATTTAAAACTGGATATGTCCAGGGGAAGACCCGGCGCGGACCAATTGGATTTATCCATGGAAATGCTTGCATTTCCAGGCCCCGGTGATATCTGCAAGCTCTCCAACGGTATGGACGCGCGCAATTATGGGCTGACGGACGGTATTCCCGAGGCAAAGGAGCTTTTTGCACAGATGCTCGAGGTAAGTCCAAAGGAGCTCATACTCGGCGGCAATTCAAGTCTGAGCATGATGTATGATACCATAGACCGCGCTATGAATTTCGGAGTTTGCGACAGTAAAACACCCTGGAACAAGCTGCCCAAGGTCAGGTTTATATGCCCAAGTCCGGGATATGACAGGCATTTTGCGATAACAGAGCTTTTCAATATCGAAATGATAACCGTTGACATGAAAAGTGACGGACCTGATATGGATGCTGTCGAGAAGCTGGCGGCAAGCGACGAATCAGTCAAGGGTATATGGTGTACTCCAAAATACAGCAATCCCGACGGAATTACCTATTCGGACGAGGTCGTCGACAGGCTCGCTTCCATGAAGATCGCCGCAAATGATTTCAGGATCTTCTGGGATAACGCCTATGTCGTACATCATCTGACAGACCGCCCCGATCACCTTAAGAATCTGATGGAAGCCTGCAAAAACGCCGGCAATCCTGAAAGAGTATTCATGTTTGCATCGACCTCAAAAATAACGTTCCCCGGCGCCGGTATCTCAATGATGGCGGCAAGCGAAAAGAACCTGGCACAGATCAGAAAGCTGCTGGCCGTTAAAACAATCGGCCCGGATAAGCTAAACCAGCTGAGACATGTTCATTTTCTGAAGGATCTGGACGGCATCAACGCTCAGATGAAAAAGCAGGCCGCAATACTCAGGCCCAAGTTCGATATGGTGCTTGATCTGCTTGAAACAGAGCTCAGCGGAAAGAATATCGCAACGTGGAACAAACCGAACGGAGGCTATTTCATCAGCTTCAATACGATGCCGGGATGTGCCGCGGCAACTGTAAAAATGGCTGCGGACGCAGGTGTGGTTCTCACTCCGGCAGGTTCGACATATCCTTACATGAAAGACCCCCAGGATAAGAACATAAGGATAGCACCGACTCTGCCTCCGCTTAACGAATTGAAAAAGGCAATGGAATTGCTTTGTACCTGCGTGCAAATAGTATCGATCAAAAAACTGCTGCAATAAACAATTGCATCAATTGATCGGCAATATTATAATCTTTCCGGGTGAAACATCCTTCGGGGTGATACCAATAAACCTCATATTTATAAGTATCTGGCGGGATTGCACAAATCCCGCGCTTTTTTTGTAGGGCTATTTAGGAAAGAATAAAGTAGATTTTTAAAGACATGAAAGTTATAATAACAATGTGCAAACAGAAGTCGATACCGGAGGTGCTGCAGTTGAGAAATACTTATGAAAGCCCTTTTAACGCAAGATATGCCAGCAGCGAGATGCAGGAGCTGTTCTCTCCTGATAAGAAGTTCAGGACATGGAGAAGGCTCTGGATAGCGCTTGCCGAGGCCGAAAAGGAGCTTGGACTCAATATTACCGATGAACAGCTGGAAGAGCTGCGGCAGTTCAAAGACGATATCAATTATGAAACAGCAGAACAAAAGGAAAAGGAAGTGCGCCACGACGTCATGGCTCACGTGCACGCATACGGCGAACAGTGTCCAAAGGCCAGAGGCATAATACATCTCGGTGCGACCTCATGCTATGTGGGGGACAATACGGACCTCATCATAATGAATGACGCGCTTGAATTGATCAGACAGAAGCTCGTGGCGGCTATTGAAAAACTTTCGGATTTTGCATTGAAATACAAGAATCTGCCCACACTCGGCTTTACGCATTTCCAGCCGGCCCAGCTCGTAACCGTAGGAAAGAGGGCATGTCTCTGGCTCCAGGATCTTCTCATAGATCTTGACGACGTCGAATATATTCTTTCAAACATGAAATTGCTCGGAAGCAAAGGCACTACGGGCACGCAGGCCAGCTTTATGGAGCTTTTCGACAACGACAGTGAAAAGGTCAGGAAACTCGATAAGCTGATAGCCGAAAAAATGGGTTTTGACAGCGTTTATCCCGTTTCCGGCCAGACATATACAAGAAAGCAGGACAGCAGGGTATTGAACGTACTTGCCGGTATCGCACAGAGCGCGAGCAAGTTCAGTTACGATATGAGGCTGCTGCAAAGCATGAAGGAACTGGAGGAACCCTTCGAGGAAAAGCAGATAGGTTCTTCCGCAATGGCATATAAGAGGAACCCGATGCGTGCCGAGCGCATAGACTCACTGGCCAGATATGTCATAGTGGACGCTCTCAATCCGGCAATTACGGCTGCGACCCAATGGTTCGAACGTACGCTCGACGATTCGGCGAACAAGCGTATCAGCGTACCTGAAGCCTTCTTGGCAGTCGATGCGATACTGAACATATATATAAACATAGCCGGCGGGCTTGTCGTCTATCCAAAAGTTATCGAAAAGCACGTGCTTGACGAACTCCCGTTCATGGCAACTGAAAACATAATGATGGAAGCCGTAAAGCGAGGCGGGGACAGGCAGGAGCTGCACGAAAGGATCCGCGTCCACTCAATGGAGGCTGGCAAGCAGGTCAAGGTTTACGGTCTGAAGAACGACCTTGTGGACCGTATAGCAGACGATCCGATGTTCGGCCTGCGCAGGGAAGAGATACTGAGTGTAATGGAACCTTCGAATTACACAGGCCGCGCCGCTGAGCAGGTAACTGAATTTATCGAAAATGAAGCCCGTCCGAGAATAAAGGATGCCAAAACAGGCGAGGTAAACATAGAATTAAAGGTATAATCGGAATAAGGCGTAATCCGCTTGTATCATTAAGAAACATTATACAAAATTGCGGAACTATCAAGAGCGGGTTCGACGTAGGTTGATACAAAGCCTTACGCCGGACCTGCTTTTATATTTAAGTTTTGGCTATATCGCCGATTTATTTTATAAGCTTATTTTACGGCCTTTAAATCACTCCTTTGTAAAATTTACCGAAAAAATTATTTTAAAATTATATAGAATTATGTTGAATTGTACAATTTTATCAGATAGAATTAGTAATGATGTAATTATGTGCTGCTATGTTTACTAAATAAGTGGAGGTTTCATAGTGATCAATAAATACAGCAATGTACCTTTATATAGCCAGCTTAAACATCTGATCATAGAAAAGATTGAATCGGGAGAGTTTCCCGAAGAATCCAAAATACCCTCCGAGCAGGAGCTTTGCGATCAATACGACATAAGCCGTCCTACCGTTCGCCAGGCTATAAGCGAACTGACTAACAACGGTTTCCTTTATAAGGAAAAAGGGAAGGGGACCTTTGTAGCCAGAGCGAAGACAAAAGTAGACATTAAAAACTTCAGCGGCTTTACAGATTCGATTCTGGACAGCCAGGATCCAGGTCAGCACAACATATTGTCAATACGTGCTATCAAGCTAAATGATGCTCCCTGTCTTGAAAATGTATTCAGTTTACAAAACCGTGCACAGGATATCGAATTCGCGGAAATAAAATTCATAACGACCGAAAGAAACAGCACATTATCGTATAATGTATCGTACATACCGCTTCAGCTGTTTCCTGAAATAATAGAAGACATAAAAGCGAAAAAGCCTTCATATGACATACTCAGGGGTAAATATCCGCTTCTGCCCGTAAAAACCAGAAGTACGCTTGAAGTCGTATATACCGACCAGTCGGAAGCTCAGTACCTGCAAGTTCAAACCGGGCATCCGCTTATCAGGATCGAAAACCTGCTGTACTCCAAAAGCGGCCAGCTTGTCGAGTATATAGTTGCAAAATACCGCGCAGACAAGAGCCAGCTTGTGTTTGAGAACAGCAAATAGGTTGCGGTAGATATTTAAAAGTATAATGTTATAATAAGAAACGGGACGCTCCAGTAAATGTTAACTAGAGGAACGTCCCGTTTTGAGCGTTTATTAAGAAACCGGGCGGGAAAAAATATTGTAGATATTTGCCTGGGCCCGAAATCTATCATTATAGTATTGCTACAGTTTAATTTTATTTTTGAACGGAGTTTGATCCATATGGACAATAATTTTTTCAAGGGCTTTTCGCCAGACGCACTGCAATTTCTGATGGAGCTGCAGTTCAACAACAATAGGGCATGGTTCGAAGAAAACAAACGGAGATATCTGAATGATGTCGTCGAGCCCTTCAGGGCGCTAGTCAGGGAACTAACTCCCTTTATGCTTTCCGTCGATCCCGGTCTGGAAATAAGGGCCGAGATAGGCAAGACGATATCACGTATTTACAGGGATACCAGATTTTCAAAGGACAAAACGCCTTACAAGACCTCTGTCTGGATCACTTTCAGAAGGGTAGGGAGGGACTGGCTCTATGACCCCGCCTTCTTCTTCGAAGTGACTCCCGATATATACCGTTACGGCATGGGCTTTTATACAGCGTCAAGGCCTACGCTCGAGCGCCTGAGAGAGCTAATCGACGATGAGGATCCCGAATTTTCCGAGCTTAAGGAACTGTATGAAAAGCAGGAGCTATTCACAATGGAGGGAGAAAAATATAAGAAGCTGTATGCCGGTAC
>JAEYOM010000042.1 GCA_023411715.1 Bacillota bacterium
TATAAACAGCTTATCTGGCTGATCGCGGTCGCTGTTGTTTCTGCCGTTCTTTTTGAAAATCTTTATTTATTTGAACCCCTTTTCAGCCGGGCGGTGAATGTCTCGCAATACCTTTCCTGGCACGTAATTTTCGAGTTTATCAGTATACTGGTATCTCTCTGTGTTTTTATCCTGCCGTATTATGCTTACAGGCAGAACCGAAGGCTGAGGGGCATAATGATAGCGAACATTTTCCTGACGACGGGCATCATCGATACATTACATACTCTGAGCTACAAGGGCATGCCGTTTTTTTTCGTTGAAAACAGCGCCTCAAACAGGGCGACGACCTTCTGGATCATTGCAAGGCTCGTCGGGGCAATAGGACTCACATTGGTGAGTTTTATCAAAATAAACAGGAAATCCAATACAGATCGAAGATTTTTCCTGTCTGTTTCCGTTTTGTTTTCTCTTGCCGTTTTTATCGTAGTTACATATTTTCCGAATTTCCTTCCGGTAATGTATGATGAGAAGACCGGAGTAACCCTGATAAAGAAGCTTTTAGAATATGTGGTAATTGCATTTCTGTGCTTTGCCGGAGTTATGTATCTGCGGCAATACCTGAAAAACAGGGATAATTCTAATCTTTTGTTTACGGTTGCGATCGTTGCCAGTATTTTCAGTGAACTGGCATTTGTCAGATATAATTCCGTATACGACATCTATAATTACGCCGGACATGCTTATAAATTCATCTCTTACTTTATTGTTTTCAGGGTCGCATTTGTCAACAACATTGAAAAGCCGTACCTGGCATTGAATAAAGCAAAAGACAGACTTAAGAAATATGCAGGTAACCTGAACAGGCTGGTTGCTCAGCGTACGGCGGAACTACAAAACGCAAATCATAACCTGAATCTGCTGAATCAGAAGTTGTTGGAAGACCTTGAATATGCCCGTGATATTCAGAATGCAATGCTGCCCGATAAGCTGCCCGACAGCGAACAGGTGACATTTGAAGCAAGGTATTATCCGGCGGAAAGGGTGAGCGGGGACTTTTATAATATTTTCAGACTGGATGAGCGCAGGATAGGAATGTATATCGGTGATGTTTCCGGACACGGGGTCCCGGCTGCGCTGCTTACCATGTTTTTGAACCGAAGTATTAAAACCGCTAAGGAACAGGATGGTAAAAGGTTTGAAGTAATTGAACCTGCAAAGGTATTGGAAAATCTTTATGAATCATATAATAAAGTCAATTTTAAAGATGAGGTCTACATATTGGTCCTGTATGCGATTTATAACATAGAAACCAGGGAATTGACATACTCATCAGCCGGCATAAATGCAAAACCGCTGGTGGTAAAAAGCAACAGCGAGGTTACGGAGATAGATATTTCGGGACTGCCAATCTGCAAGCTTATGAATATTTCTCCGGCTCACTATACCGATGCAACGATCCAGTTGGAAACCGGGGACAGAGTATTCTTTTATACCGACGGCCTGGTTGAACATAATGATGAAAGAAAAGGCGAAACCTTTACACTTGTTCAGTTGAAAGAACTTCTATCCGAAAATAACGGCGGCAGTTCGGAGCTTTTCAGTGAAATAGATAGGAAAATCAGACGCATTTCAGGAAATACCGGATTGACGGATGACGCCACATTTTTTATGCTTCAGGTGAATTGACCGCTCATCCCGTCCCTTTTATATGTTTTACCTCGGATAAAGTGTGGTAAACTTTTGACATGAAGCTGATCAGAAATAAATTTAGCACAAAACTGCATAATCCTGTATTTGGCGCGATAGATTTCATTAAATATATCGGTCCCGGACTGCTCGTGACAGTCGGGTTCATCGACCCCGGAAACTGGGCTTCCAATCTTGCCGCGGGCTCCGATTACGGTTATAAACTGCTTTGGATGGTAACACTGTCGACTATTATGTTGATCCTCCTGCAGCACAATGCTGCTCATCTTGGGATAGCAACCGGCGATTGCCTGTCGGAAGCTGCAGCAAAACACCTGAAACCCGCTGTTTCGCTTACGGTATTATCAACTGCAGTTCTGGCTTCGGTTTCAACAGCAATGGCTGAGGTTCTCGGCGGCGCCATAGCCTTGCAGCTTTTATTCAATATTCCGATAAAAATCGGAGCAATAATGATAGCGCTGTTGGTGCTATGGATGCTTTTTTCAAATTCTTACCGGCGCCTGGAAAAGTGGATCATTGGGTTTGTGTCGATTATAGGAGCTTCTTTTATTTACGAATTGGGTTTGGTTGACATAAGTTGGATCGATGTGGGGAAAAGCCTGGTGACTCCAAGCTTTCCGGACGCTTCAATGCCAATTATAATGTCGGTGCTCGGCGCGGTCGTTATGCCGCACAACCTATATCTCCACTCCGAAATAATTCAGAGCAGACAATGGAACAAAGAGGATAATGCACTCATTGAAAGACAGCTAAAATATGAATTTGCCGACACATTGTTTTCAATGATAATAGGATGGGCGATTAACAGCGCCATGATCATACTGGCCGCCTCTGCGTTCTTCAGCGGGCATATACGGGTAAGCGAACTTACGCAGGCGCAGCAGCTTCTGGGCCCCTTGCTCGGGAAAGGCGCGGCGGTTATTTTTGGCATAGCTCTGCTTTTGGCGGGAATATCGTCGGCCACTACAGCCGGGATGGCAGGAGGCAGTATTACAGCCGGTATGTTCAAGGAACCGTATGATATCAAGGACATCCATACCAAAATAGGCACCGGCGGCGTGCTATGCCTGGCAACAGTTTTGATATTCCTGATATCCGATCCTTTCAAAGGACTCGTATACTCACAAATGTTTTTGAGCATTCAACTTCCGGCTACAATTTTCATGCAGGTGTTCCTCACATCATCTGAGAAGGTCATGGGCCGGTACAAGAACTCCGTATTCGGCAGAACAATGCTGCTTTTGACGGGAATCATTGTTACCGCATTAAATGTGGCTCTCCTAATAAGTCTGATATAAAATCCGGTGCATCGGCTGGTTTTTACAATATATATGTTTTAATCGGCCTGTTGGGGGTAAAGTATTGTAACAGGTAAAAAACAAATCTGTTATATAGGTTTTTGGAGGTGCTGATCATGAATGAAAAGGAATCTATTGAGAAAAATATAATGAATAACAATGAAGAGTTAAATGTTATACCTGATGAAGAAATCTGCTCCCACGAGTTTTCGGACGGTTGTATCCTAAAGGAAGACTAGGCTTGGAAGGTATCACAAAAAAACGTTTTTGGGGGATGATTAAAATGCTAAGCGAAAATATTGAAAGAAAACTCAATGAACAAATACAAAAGGAATTTTATTCCGCTTACCTCTATCTTTCCTTTGAGTCATATTTTGCATCCAGGAACCTGAATGGGTTTGCTCACTGGTTCCGGGTGCAGGCTATGGAAGAAAGAGATCACGCGGTTATATTCTTCAATTATCTGAACCAGGTTGGAGGACGCGTCAAGCTGCAGCCGCTGGAAGCGCCGGAGTGGGACTTCAAGTCCATCGAAGAGGTAATGTTGAAACAGTTGGAGCATGAGCGGTTTGTGACGAAGTCGATCTATGGCATTGTCGATCTTGCGGTTGAAGAGCGTGACCACAAAACGAATTCGTTTTTGAAATGGTTTATTGACGAACAGGCCGAAGAAGAGGCCAATGCAGAAGAGAACCTTGATAAAATCAGACTGGTCGGTGAAAACGACGGCAGAGGGATATTGATGCTGGATGCCGAATTGGCGGCCAGGGTCTATGCGGTTCCGGCGCCTTTGGCAGCAGCCAATCAGCTTTGATTATTTATTGAGGGGTGAAAATGTGACTTGCAACATTCTTATAGGCGGAGCCGCAGGACAGGGGATTGAAACTGTCTCTGCGGTTTTCGAAAGGATAATAAAAAGGCAGGGCTTTGAGGTTTTCACAATAAGGGATTATATGTCAAGGGTAAGGGGCGGGCATAATTTCATTCAAGTCAGGTTCGGCAATGAAAAAATTTACTCGCACTCGGATGAATTGGACGGCATCATAGCGATGAATGCCGAAACGGTTGCAACTCATATCTCGGGATTGAACTCAGACGGATTCGTTATTTGTGATGAAGAGATCGTCTATGAGGATGGCAGGCTCCTGAGATTACCCTTGAAACAGGCAGCGGAAGCTTCAGGAAACGTCAAAACGATGGGAAGCGTTGCCGTAGGCTCGGTTCTGGAATTGCTCGGGATAGGTCATTCGGGAATCGAGAAAGTTTTTCAGGAATTCTTCAGCGAGGAGATTGCCGGGCAAAATCTCTTTGCAGTGCAGCGCGGAAGAGAACTCGCTGCCATAAGGTCCGGCATTGCGGCAGGATCAAAGGACAGCAATATTTTGATAGGCGGGAACGAGGCTATCGCGCTCGGTACGCTGGCTGCAGGCTGTAAATTCTATTCGGCCTATCCGATGACGCCTTCGACAAGCATTATGAATTACCTTGCGTCAAAAATGAATGATGCGGAAATCGTTGTCGAACAGGCCGAGGATGAAATCGCAGCCATCAATATGGCTATCGGAGCGTCTTATGCGGGAGCAAGGGCGATGACAGGGACGTCCGGAGGGGGATTTTCACTGATGGTCGAGGGACTCGGTTTGTCAGGAATGCTTGAGGTGCCGCTCGTCATAGCCGAGGTGCAGCGCCCCGGCCCGACCACTGGATTTCCGACAAGAACGGAACAAAGTGATCTCAGATTCGTAATTTCCGCCTCACAGGGAGAATTCCCCCGGATGGTCATTGCCTTAAGAAACGTCGAGGATGCTTTTTATCAGACCATCAGGGCATTCAATATCGCGGATAAATATCAAATACCCGTCATTCTTCTAAGCGACCAGTTCCTGGCGGATTCAACGACGACGGTAAAACCGTTTGATTTCAATAGTATCAGGAATGACGCTTGCACAGGTAATTTTGAATATTCAGATGGAAAGCCGTACCAAAGATATGAAATCACACCTTCAGGTATCTCGCCGAGGCTTATACCCGGCCAAAATCCCGGGGCAACTGTTCTTGTGGACAGCGACGAACATGACGAGTCGGGTCATATAACGGAATCCGCAATTATCAGGAACCAGATGGTGACAAAGAGGCTGCGGAAGTTTGAACTGCTAAAGGAAGAGCTGCAGGAGCCCTTGTTTACGGGAGACGAAGCTTGCGAGGTCCTGTTGCTTGCGTGGGGTTCGACATGGGGATCGGTAACTGAAGCTGTCGAGAAATTGAATAAGGCCGGCGATAAAAAATACGGGGCGCTTATCTATGGAGATATTTGGCCTCTGCCGACCAAATCGCTTATTGAGAAAGCTAAAAATGCAAGACGCATAATAAATATCGAGCAGAATGCCACCGGTCAGCTTGCTTCGGTCGTTTCAGAAGTTACAGGCATTTTCTGCGGCGCCAGCGTATTAAAATTCGACGGGCGTCCGATGAACTCCCAATATATTTACAGAGAAGTTAGGGCGAAGGAGTAACCATATGTGCGACTTGAACTATAAAATATCAGAGACGGCATGGTGCCCGGGGTGCGGTGATTTCAACATTATTGAGTCATTGAAGGCTGCATTGGAGAAGTTAGAGAAAAAACCGCATGAAGTTTTGGTCGTTGGCGGAATAGGCCAGGCTGCAAAGACCCCGCAGTATATCAATGCGAACGGCTTTTGCGGTCTTCACGGGAGGGCGCTACCTCCGGCCGCCGCGGCCAAAATCGTGAACAGCGGGCTCACTGTTATCGTGGATACAGGTGACGGCGATTCCTACGGTGAAGGCGGAAATCACTTTATCCATAACATTAGAAGAAATGTGGACATAACACATTTCGTACATGACAATCAGATATATGGATTGACCAAGGGCCAGGCTTCTCCGACTACCGATATGGGTCAGGTTACCGACGTTCAGGTGGCCGGGACAATAAATGAACCGTTGAATCCCGTGCTTTTGGCAATAGCTCTCGGCGCGGGTTTTGTCGCCAGGGCCTTCAGCGGAGATATGGAACACCTGACCTCAATAATGATAGAAGCTATAAAATACAGGGGTTATGCTCTTGTCGACATACTTCAGCCCTGTGTGAGTTTTAATAAGGAAAATACCTTCCAGTGGTACAACAAGCGGGTATACAAGCTTGATGAAAGCTATGATGCGACCGACAGACTAAAAGCCATGGAGAAAGCGATGGAATGGGGAAACCGCATACCTTTGGGAATATTGTACAAGAATGAAAAGCCTGTATTCAACGACAAAATCGACTTTCTGACGGGAGATCAGGTACTTATCGAAAAGAAAACCGATATGATAAAAATAAAAAGCTATCTTAAGGATTTTGAGTAGCGAGTTTGGCTGAAATGCAGGGACGGATTGATTCATTCTTAAGCGGGAAATGAGTCAGAACCGTCCCCGGCTTATGGATATTTCAGGGCTGGATCGCCATGGCCCGCTTGTTCAGATCATGTTTTAAGCACCGACCTCAGTAAATTGATCCGACTATAAAGTAAATCTAACTTAAGAAGTCCTTTCTCACGGGCTGGTCGTTAGCTTCGCTATCACAGAACAACCACACACCATTTGATTCATATCTTGACTTATTGCCTCCCATATAATAACATCTAATTTATAAATCGGTAGCTGGCTTACAAACTTATTATCCAGATACATGTCGCATATTCATATATAATTAGGTGCATTCATGACATGTGTCGTGAAGGAAGTAGCTATACAAAATATGGCCCATTATACGACACCCGGGCCTCCGGCCGTCGTGCGAAAAAAAGGGGCGCTCTGCGCAATATTAGCAGGGGATTGATCACAGGGGGTTGATCTATAATCTATATGGATAAATTCATATCATGGAATTTTGCAGGTTTATTATTGTGTGTGATTATTTTGTTTATTGTGCATGAATATGGTCACTATTTATCATATCGAGTTTTAGGATACAAGGCAGTTGTAAGGAAATCTATTTTGGCGCCTGGAATTGATCCTCTATACACAATTGTTGTTAGTAAGGCGGAAGGTCTACTGATAGCGTTAGGTGGTTTTATTATTTCAACGATAGTTGTAATAATTCCATTGTTATTACTGCAATACAAGTTATGGTTTGCTGTTCTGACAGGCAGTATTGCTGGGTCTATATTTGATTTTATCTGGGCATTTGGTATGTTGTTTCAAAAGGCAATCACAATATCAGGGAAAGATAAGTAAATACTTGATACTGGCTTTAGGTATTAGTGCGATTTACAGAGGGAATAGAATAAGTAATCCGGCCTTAACTCCGTCGAGCGACCGGAGAGTGCGTGGTATTTCACATAACAAAGAAATCAGCGCAAGGCCAATGTAGCCAGGTAGAAGGACTTAGGGGGTCGCAGCTCATCGGCGTCGCGACTGCTGCGTCATTATATAAATACCGCACACCAACGTCCGGGCCTCCAGCCGTCGGGCGAATAAGGCCCTCTGTGTAATTTTATGAAAGTGCGAACTGGAAATTTTTTATAATAAGTGAAGGAAAAATTGGGTTATGATTACTATTTATGATTGGTTCGGCTATGAATCGCCGATTAAGGAACGTTATCGGCTGATAAAAAAAGCAGGGTTTGACGGTGTTTTATTATGGTGGAGTGAATGGTCATGAATTGGGATTATAAGGATCTATCTGCTGAGGAATTTTTATACGAAGCGTTTGAAATAGCTAAAAGGCTGGAAACATTAAGATTCAATAAAAAATAAGGATTCTTTATAACTTGGTGAAATAAGCATAATCAGAAGTTTTTTACTTCATATTGTATATAAATGATGAAATGAACTCCGGCCTTGACTCCGGGATGGCGGAAAATTGGCGCTCTGCGTAATTGTAATATTTTGTGAGGTGCGCAATGAATAATAAAGAGAGGCTAATAGCTTTCTTCGAAGCAGAAAACAAAAGGAACTGGAAAAAATATCGTAGATTTCTTCACCCTAATGTAAGATGGATACTTCATGCAAAGAAGGTACAAATGATTTGTGGTATAGATGCTTACTTAACCACGATTATAGACGCTTATGCCAGCAATGATAACTCATTTGTATGTGAAAGTTTATATCATGGGAATTCCGAGAATCGCATTGTAACGATTTTGCGTAATAATTTAAATGAGTGGTCCTGTGATGTTTTCGAATTTAAAGGCGGACTTATTTATGAGGAGCACGAATTCATTCTTTTATAAAAATATGAGTGTAATATAATAAGGTGTCACTTCGCCATGTTTATATATGTTGGAAGAATATAAAGAAAAGGTAAACCAGCCTTGGCTAAGAATAATACGGAAAGGTAATCATCTGGGGTCCAGTTCATCGGCGTCACGACTGGCTGAGATGTTATACGAAATGCCATCCATCTACGTCGCCCAGGCTCCGCTGTCGGGCGAAAATAATATATAATAAGTCAGGTAAGTTTTTGAGCAAGCATGAGAAAAATGAACAAGAAAAAAATGAGCTAGAAAAGAACATTGATGCAATAAGAGAATGGCAGGATAATCAGTACAATCCTGATTATCATATTGGAAGCGGAAGAGTTGCAAGGCCAATACGTAGTTTAAGCAGATTCCCTATTATATTAATAATTTTTGGTGAGATTGGCTTTGATATTAGTATCATTACTTTTGTTTCATACGGGATCTCGTATTGCAGTATTATAAGTATAATTTTGGGTTTGATAATTTCGTTTTGCTAAATATATGGAGGTAAAGCATGAGATATTTTAAAAAGCTGGTAGGCAAACATATTTATTTATCACCAATGAATGTTGAGGATGCTGAAACCTATGTCAAATGGTTAAACGATTTTGAAGTAACGGATGGTGTAGGAAGTTCTTGCAGAGTGACATCTTTGGAAAGTGAAAAGGAATGGCTAAAGCATAATACAAGCCAATATCAGTTCGCAATCGTGACGCAAAAAGAAGATATGTTGATTGGAAATTGTGGGATTCAAGGAGTTGACCAATTAACGCAATGCGCAGAGGTTGGATTGTTTATTGGTGATGAAGAAAACCGAAATAAAGGATATGGCGGGGAAGTGCTTGATTTATTACTAGAGTATTGCTTTGATTATTTAAACCTCAATAATGTTATGTTAAAAGTGTTTTCATTCAATGAAAGAGCAATTAATTGTTATAAAAAAGTAGGATTTAAAGAAATGGGGCGAAGAAGGCAGGCTTATTATTTAAAGGGCAAATTCTATGATGAAGTTTATATGGATATATTGAAATGCGAAAGAATTGTAAGGTAATCCAGCCTTGGCCTTGCCGTGCGGCTGGAAGGTGGAGGGGACTTCGCATAACAAAGCAGTCAGTGTAAAGGCGTGCATGGTCTATGTCCCTGACTTGGTTCCTGAAATAAAGGTCCCTGCAGCACACCACACCGATTCGCTGGGGCTGGTCGCAAGCTTTGCTTGCTGCTCGCCCATGCAACCAGGGTGGCAAGCACCGCCAGGGAGAAGGGCTCCGGGGGTCCAGTTCATCGGCGTCGCGACTGCTGAGACGTTATATAAAATATGGCCTGTCTGACGGTGCCCGGGACTCTAGCCGCCGGGCAATAATTGTCGCTCTGCGTAACGAAAATTAAATTGTAGTCTATTGACAGCTTGGTATAAAAAACATAACATGGAATAACTTAGTGATGGAATTATTTGAAGGTGGAATTTCTATAAAAAGAATAATTCTAATTTATTCAATTTGTATTTGTTTTATTTTTACACTTGCCTCATGCAGTGCTGATGTTCCTGAGCCTGATACCAAGACTAACCCGGATACGGCGCTCGGACTCCGCCGACGAGCGCAAAATAAAATGATTAATTGCGTTGCGGTTGTGATAAAATTAAGGTAAAATTAAGATATAATTATGATAAGAGCATTTGGAAAGGAAGTTGCTAATGATACA
Source organism: Bacillota bacterium (assembly GCA_023411715.1). Lineage (GTDB taxonomy): Bacteria > Bacillota > Clostridia > Acetivibrionales > DTU013 > JAEYOM01. The sequence continues at coordinate 9,935 of JAEYOM010000042.1, forward strand.
GATAAGGCCAGTTTCTGATTTGAGAAATAAATTTCCTGAAATTGAAGATATCGTTGTAAAGGAAGGGCAACCTGTGTACTTAACTAAAAATGGATATGGCACAATGGTAGTCTTAAGCCTTGAGAAGTATGCTGAGTTAACGGATGATATTGAATTAAAACTTGACGAAAGTGATAAGGAGGCAGATTCGACAGACACTAGATATACACATGATGAAGTTTTTTCGAGAGTGAGGGAACGAATTAATGCTAGGCGATAAGTATTCCCTCAGATACATTCCTATGTTTATTGATGATCTTGATGGAATTGTTGATTATATATCGATAAATCTGCACAATCCTGAAAGTGCGATGAAGTTGGTTAAGAAAATTGAAAATGCAATAGATGAGAGATTACATTGTCCGCTATCTTTTGAACCATTCCAATCAAATAGAAACCGTAAATATCCGTACTATCGAATCTATGTCGATAAATTCACTATATATTATGTTGTAATAGAAAATGTTATGGAAATTAGAAGGATTCTTTATAATAGACGCGATGCTGGTAAAATCATAAAGTGAAATAATCCCAGCCTTGACTCCGCCGTACGGCCGGGAGGGCTGGCGACGTCATATAACAAAGCAGTCGGCGCAAGGGCACGGCAGTAAAGAGCAAAGAGGCTCCTCTACGATCGCCCTGTAGCGTGAGCAGGCACCACACCGATTCGCTGGGGCTGGTCGCAGGCAAAGCCTGCTGCTCGCCTGTGCATCCGGGCTGGTCGCAGGCAAAGCCTGCTGCTCGCCTGTGCATCCGGGATGGTCGTTACGCTTCGCTACACTGCTCGCCCATGCAACCAGAGTGACGAGCACCGCCAGGGAGAAGGGCTCTGAGGGTCCAGCTCATCGGCATCGCAAATGCAGAGACGTTATACCAAATTTTGCTCATCAACGTCGCCCGGGCCTCCGGCCGTCGGACGAATAAAGGATGACATAAATTCTAGCAAGATTAGAAAAGATAGTTTTGGGAGGGAAAAATGAATTTCGAAAAAGCAGTTGAGAAAAACTTCAGTGGTTGTATTTCTATAAACAATAATGGAACAGTACTTTTTCAAAAGGGTTACGGTTATGCGGATTTTTCAAACAAAGTATGTAATGAGCTAAATACCAAATTCGCTACTGCTTCGGCAGGAAAGGTATTTGTTGCAGTTGGCATTCTACAATTAGTTGAAAAAGGGATACTTAAATTGGATGATAGCATTGGTTCAATTCTTGATTTTGACTTAAAGGCTATTGATAAACACATAACGATAAAGCAGCTACTCTGCCATACATCCGGAATACCCGATTATTTTGACGAAAGTGTAATGACTGAATATGCTGATTTATGGATGGATTATCCCAATTATAGAATTAGGACTTCGTCAGATTTGATTCCGCTTTTTATAGACAAACCAATGATGTATCCAGCGGGGGAAAGATTCCAGTACAATAATACAGGATATGTGGTATTGGGGTTAATTATTGAAAAAGTGACAAGTCAATTATTTGATGTTTTTCTTCAAAAAAATGTTTTTGAGCCATGTGGTATGTTTGATACAGGTTATTATGAGCTCGACAGACTACCTGAAAAGTGTGCAAACTCATATATTTATGACCAGCGACGCAAGGAGTTTTATACGAATATCTACAGCGTTGACGTTAAAGGTACTGGTGCTGGAGGAGCATTTACTACAATTTTTGATATAGATAGATTCTGGGCCAATTTATTAGGCGGGAAACTCATTTCGCATAAAATATTGAAAGAGATGATAAGTGTACAAAGCTCTACTGAGTCAGAATATTATGGCTATGGTATTTGGCTTGAGAAAATAGACGAAGATATGTTTTTCCCCTATTTTCAGGGTTGTGATCCAGGTGTCAGTTTTATATCAGCGTATAATTTAGCTACAAAAACAAGTATTACAGCAATTAGTAATTTCGGTTGCAATGTGTGGAAATTAAAAAGAAGTTTGGAAAAAATTATCGGTGGATAAATTTTTCTGAGTTCATAATTAGTATAATGAATAAAAAGTAATAAGGACGTCCGGCCTTGACTCCGCCGAGCGGCCGGAGAATGAGCCGCTCTTCACATAACAAAGCAGTCGGTGCAAGGGTGCCGGGGGAAAGTCATCCGACCTTATACCATTGGCAGCAGGAGCGCGAGCAGGCACCACACCGATTCACTGGGGCTGGTCGCAGGCAAAGCCTGTTCTCGTCCATGCAACCTGGGTGCTAGCACCGCCCGGGAGAAGGGCTGGCGCGAGTCACAGCTCGTCGGCATCGCGACTGCAGCGTGCCGTGTTGCACGATAAGTTCGGGCCGGTAACCCGAACAAAACGCGCCAGCCCTTACAGGCTGAACTGATTTGTCGAAAACAGGGGTGCAAGTCCTCTGCCGTACG
>JAEYOM010000076.1 GCA_023411715.1 Bacillota bacterium
CGCTCGAGCGCCTGAGAGAGCTAATCGACGATGAGGATCCCGAATTTTCCGAGCTTAAGGAACTGTATGAAAAGCAGGAGCTATTCACAATGGAGGGAGAAAAATATAAGAAGCTGTATGCCGGTACAAAACCCGAAGACCTGCTGGACTGGTACCAGAGGAAAAACCTTTATTTCATGTGCACCAAAAAGCACGATAAGCTCCTATTCAGCCCGAAACTTACCGACGCGGTAATAGACTGCTTCCAGCAGCTCGTGCCCTTCTACAGATTTCTCTGGAGAATAAAATCGGAGGGAGAGGCTAAAGAACAAACAAATAGATAAAATACTCGTATATATGATAAAATCAAAAATTTATATGTTAAAAAAAAGGAGAAGTATCATGGGTAAGCTGAAAAATGAGTTCCTTACTGAAAAGGAAATAATATTCATGGGATACTCGAGTCGCAACCCGCAATTTAGCCGTTCGATCTACAATGCAATGACAAACGCCGGTTACAAAGTCTACCCGGTAAACACCAGACAGGGCGGTAAATATGATATTAAGGTTTACGGCGGTCTGAGTGAATTGCCGAAAATTCCGTCCACCGCTTATGTTCTGATGAATAACAAAAACGCGGGGGAGGCTGTCAGACAGCTGAAAGACTACGGCGTCAAAAAGATACTGTTCCATATAGGGAAAACCACAGACAAGGCGCTGTTTGACGATTGTACCGCCGCCGGCATCGAGACGGCAGTTGCCTGCCCGATGATGATCTTCGGCTCAGGTATTCATAAATTGCATGCTTTCTTTGCAGGAGTAAAATAACTGGAGTATTGCAAAATGACTGATATATATCCTTTAATTCGTGTACGCTGGTCTAATGAACATATTATGGCGGCATTGTTTGCCGTACTGCTGTTGTACATTCTGCCTGTCTGGATCGATAATCCGGGCGATATTCCGGCATTTTTGGCAGTATTGGCATTTTCGCTGCTGCTTGATGCAGTTTGCGGTTTTCTGAGATATAAAAGACCGGTTTGTTCCGTATCCGCCGCTGTAACAGCAGGCATACTCCATGTGCTTACGCCCGGGATCCCTCTTTGGGGCAGGCTGATCGGAGTTTTTGCAGCCATAATCATAGGTAAACAGTTATGGGGTGGAACGGGCAAAAACACCATGAATCCAGCCATGCTCGGGTATCTTGTGATATGCATAATGTTCACGGCAGATACCGCGCCCGTTGAAACAACTGCTTTACTGATTCCGGCACTGATACTGTCCGTGCCTTTCATACTGTTCAGACCTTTTGCCGCTATAGGTTATTTCGCCGGTATAATAGCCGCCTGGTTGACCGGCGGTATTGCGGAGGTCGCGCCGATAGCCGCAAGCTGCATCTTCTTAGGCAGTATAGTGCTTACAGATCCCGTTACTGTCACACCTATGAAGTCATTAGGACTGGCCGGAGGCTTTGCCGCGGCGTTTCTGCCCTTATTCACCGCAAGACCCGCGATGTTCTTTGCTCTGGCTGTTTTGATATTCAACCTGACTTCATACCTGGCCGGAGAGTTTTTAAGCAAACCCCATGAGAAACGAAGCTATTCCGGTATTACAATGAAGCATCCATATAGAGGCGTTGATTACAGCAGCCCAGCAATAGACCTGTCCGGATATGGGAAGACATGTGATACCGAAGTGTGCGCCACGTCGAAACCTGCCGGCGCCGGACCGGTAAATGCGGATAAGGCAATCAATACGGATAAGACGGTCGATGCGGATAAGGCAACCAATACGGATAAGACGGTCGATGCGGATAAGACAGTCGATGCGGACAAGGCAATCAATACGGATAAGACGGTCAATACGGATAAGACCGGCATAAAGTCCGCCGATAACACCTCTTTGGATGACGCGAAATTCACTCCCGATTTCATCTTGGAACGCATAAAGCGCAACGAAGTTTACGGAATGGGAGGGGGAGCGTTCCCTGTTGCCGGGAAGATAGCCGAAGTCATTTCTTCCGGCTCTGAAAAGAAATTTCTTGTAGTAAACGCCGTAGAGTGCGATCCCGGGCTCATACATGACAAATGGATACTGAAAAACCGTATGGATGACGTATTCAAAGGAATCGAGCTTATCTCGCGATGCATCGGATTCGATAAGAAATTTATTGCAGTTAAGGATGGAATGAAAATAGCATGCCCCGGTGATATCAACATATCCTGGGTCAAGGATTATTATCCCGCTGGTTATGAAAAATTATTGATACGGAGCGTACTTGGGATCGGTGTTCCCGACGGTTCCGTCCCGTCAAGGCTGGGCATACTCGTTATAAATGTACAAACACTGCTTGCGGTTTACGAAGCGGTGACCATGAATATTAAAGCCGACAATAAATATATCACTGTATCCGACCTTAAAAGCGGCACTGCAAAGACGGTCAGGGTAAGCTTAGGCGCACGCGTGACCAATGCGGCCGAAAGCATCTATCCCGGAAGCCAACCTGTTTTTACCGGCGGAGGCATTATGCAGTCGCACATGGCTGATGAAAGTGATCTGATTGAAAAGAATACTAATTTCATAACAATTTCCTCCATGCCAAAATATAAAGATTCCCCCTTCTGCTCTAACTGCGGTTCCTGCAGGGCTAACTGCCCTAAAGGCCTCGCAGTCAACCGTATAGCTGAATTGACGGATCTCGGAAAATTTGATGAAACAAAGAGGTATAGGCCGGAGAATTGTATCAGCTGCGGTTTGTGCAGTTACGTCTGCCTTGCCGGAAAAAACCTCTCGGCTAAAGTAGCGGAGGCGAAGGAGAAAGTATTGCTATAATCATTTATTAGCTGGCAACTATCGCTTTTAAAGCATTATAATCAGACTGTACAGGATATCGTGTACACGCGGCTTCCGGAGCTGACTCTTTTGAAGAAAGGAGTGATCTGAGTTGAAGATTGAAAAGGAGGTGGCCATCGACTGATGGCCGCCAGAAAGGGGTTCGCCAGGCTTTTTTAGCCGGGCGGCCCTTTTTATTTTATAGAGCGCTTCAAAGTTGCTGCGCTGCATAATAATGTAGATTGGAGTCAGCGCTAGAATATTTGCAATAAAGTTAAATACGAGACTGTAGTTATGTTAAGGCGTCCAGATTATTATAAGTTTGCTCTATACCGTTAAATTCTGGCTTTTATTTTCGAACGACCATTAACTATAATGAGAAAAGTGTGATACCACAATTTTGAAACTTATGTTTAAAAAGCAGGCTGAAAAAACGATTGAAAGAGAGTGAGATTCAATGGAAAAAGAAAGCGCGCCTCCCCGATTAAACCTGGGCATCGCATACAACCTTAAAAAAGGCATAGCTTCTGATGTTGAAGACATCGAAGCCGAGTATGATTCATTTGAAACAATAACAGCCATCAAGGACGCGTTCGAAGCTGCCGGAACAAACGTGGTTCTGTTGGAAGCCGACGCTGATTTCGTAAATAAATTAAAGAAATATCCGGTCGATATCGTATTCAATATAGCAGAAGGTACATCCGGAAGGGGAAGAGAGGCTCAGGTGCCTGCCATACTGAACTTTCTTAGCATCCCTTATTCCGGCTCCGATGAAACAACATTATGCATTGCGTTGGATAAAGCACTAACAAAAAGGTATCTTTCAACCTTCGGCATTAAAACGCCATCTTATCAACTGATCAGGGATTCCGGTTTTTCACTTGATCCATCCCTTGTTTTCCCGCTCATCGTAAAACCTAACTCAGAAGGATCCAGCAAAGGAATTTCGGACCTTGCTATCGTTGATGACGAGCAGCAGCTGCATTCATTGGTCGAAAAGAACTTCAGAATGTACAGCCAGACTATGCTGATCGAGGAGTATGTCAAAGGTCGTGAATTTACGGTAGGAGTCCTTGGCAACGGCAAAGATATTAGAGTTTTCGAACCGCTTGAGATATGCTACCTGAGAGAAGGCAGGGAAAACAGAATATATAGCTACAATGTCAAAAGGAATTTCAAAAAATACATAGAATACAGTTGTCCGCCGCTTCTTCCCGGCGAAACGATCAGGAAAATGAAGGACATTACCTCGGAAATCTATAACGCGTTGGAGTGCAGGGATTTTTCAAGGATCGATTTCAGACTGTCGGAAGAAGGCCAGATCTACTTTATCGAAATCAATCCACTTCCGGGAATGGCCCCCGGATACAGCGATTACCCAATGATGGCCGAATTCTGCGGTATGGATTATCAGACCCTGGTACTAAGCGTATTGAATAGTGCTCTAAAAAGATACGGACTGAATAAGGTCGCTTTGAATCGAGGCGGACAATTTTGAATAACTACAGAAATGCTAAGCGGTGGAGAAATATATCTATTGAGCAGTGGAATGATTGGAAATGGCAGGTCAGAAACAGGATTACTTCCTGTGAACAATTGGCTGGAATAATACATTTGAAGGATAATGAGAGGGAGGAGATCAACCGGTGTCTTGAGCGTTTCAGGATGGCCATCACACCCTATTATGCATCGCTGATAGATCCGGACGATCCCGTAAGCCCTATCAGGAAGCAGTCCGTACCGACAATAGATGAACTGCAGATCGACGGCTGTGATATGGTAGACCCTTTAAGTGAAGAGAAATTCTCGCCGGTAGAAGGGATAGTACACCGTTATCCTGACAGAGTACTTTTCATGCTGACTCATAAATGTTCGATGTACTGCAGGCACTGCACGAGAAGAAGGGTAGTGGGCTGCGAGGATTATTCGATAACAAAGGATAAGCTTAATAAAGCTATAAAATATATAGAGAATACCCCCGACGTCAGGGATGTGCTTTTATCCGGCGGAGATCCCTTCATTTTGTCGGATGAAAAGCTTGAAGAAATCATACAGCGTTTGCGGAGGATACCTCATGTTGAAATAATTCGTATCGGCACGCGTACTCCTGTTGTTTTGCCCATGCGTATAACTGACGAGCTTCTCAGTATGCTTGGAAAATATCATCCTGTATGGATCAATACGCATTTCAACCATCCTGACGAAATAACTCCCGAATCTGCCGCAGCCTGCGAACGTATTGCCAACGCCGGCATACCGCTTGGCAATCAAAGCGTTCTGCTGCGCGGAGTAAATGATAATGCCGATATACTGAAAGATTTATTCAAAAAGCTGGTCAAAATAAGAGTAAGACCTTACTATCTTTACCAGTGTGACGTAGCGCAGGGACTCGGACATTTCAGAACTCCTGTCGCTCAGGGGATTGAGATCATGAAAAATATTAGAGGTTATATTTCGGGTTATGCCGTACCGACCTTCGTGATCGACGCGCCCGGCGGGGGAGGGAAGACGCCGATCAGCCCTGAATATCTGGTAAGCCTCGATGACAGGCAGGCAGTCCTGAGAAATTATCTGGGCGATATTTATACATATCCGAATCCTATGCGTTAAAATAGAAATAATTGTTAGCGCCTTAATATTATAATCTGAAAGGGGATAGTATGGAAAAAATAAAAACCAATGCAATGCGTGCGCTTGATAAAGCAGGAATAAAATACGATACACATACCTATGATGTCGTTGACGGCCAGATCGACGGGGTCTCCGTAGCAGGGAAGCTTGGTCAGCCCGTTGAAAAGGTTTATAAAACACTGGTCACACAGGGTCACAGCAGGAATTATATTGTGTTTGTAATACCTGTCGCTTGCGAACTTGATCTGAAAGCTGCGGCCAGATCGGTGGACGAGAAGTCCGTTGAAATGATCAAGGTGGCAGATATAAATAAGGTGACGGGTTACATTCGCGGCGGCTGCTCACCTATAGGAATGAAAAAGGATTATGTCACCGTACTGGACAGTTCCTGCGAGAAACTGGACACTATGATCTTCAGTGCAGGCAAGATCGGACATCAGATAGAAATGTCCCCGGCGGACCTGATCCGTTTGATAAAATGTAAAGTCGAAAGTATTTCAATGCAATAATAAAATAATTATTTTATTTGTATACATAAAATAATTATATGTAACTGTTTCATGGCAGGGGCATACTATAAATCAGGAGAATTGATAAGGAGGATTCATATATGACTGATTTTCCTGATAATAAAGGCAAGCCTATGGTATCACCTGCAGCAATTACAAATTTCCCTTGTGGCATCCCGATGCCAGCTTCCACGATGCCAGCTTCCACGATGCCGATGTCCACAATGCCAGCATCCATGGGTGATCCGCCGATTATGCCTTTTATGGGGTTCGATGGAGGATTTGACGGGGGTTTTGATGGTTTTATGCCTTTTGGCGAGTTTGGTGAATTTGATCAATTTGGACGTCGCCATATTTTCCATCACCATATTCATCGTCATCACCACTTTTTCCATTTCCCAATGGGCTTCGACGGCAGGCCGTTTGGCTTCTAAGCTAGCATATATGGCTTTGTTCAGACAAAGCCATATACTACATATCATTTCGAAGTTAATATCATGAGTGTTTCGATACACTCAATTTTACGAATATAAGGATTAATCCCAAGATAGAGGAGCGTTATTATCATTATTTTCTTGATATTGAGGAACTAAACCTGGGTATTGATTGGTTTATTGATTACGCGAAATATAAATTTCGCGTAATTAGAGGGAGCAAAAATTCTATTTTAATAGTTCAAGCAACTCATTTAGATCCTTTATATGTGAACATCCTTTTTCATCACATCTTAATTCTCCACGAATAATATGAATTCCTTGTATACCTAACGATTTTGCGGCTTCAACATTTACTAGCGAATCATCAATAAATATTGCTTCATTATGTCTTACGCCCAATTCTTCTAAAGCTTTACTGTACATTTTACTATCAGGTTTAAGTACACCGAGCTTTGATGAAATAATAAAGCTTGAAAAATAACTGCGAATCCCTGCATTTGTGAAAACGCGCTCCAGTGATGGCCAAGTATCAGAAATTAATCCCAACTTATAATGCTTTCCCAATTCCTGCAGGTTTTTTTGAACATCATCATAAAAGACAAACTTATCATCATTAAATACAGTATCATATGCTAAACCTGAAATATCTATATCATTTTCATTCAGATTCAATTCACTTGACATAATGTGGTAGAATATCTTAAAGGCCTCAAACTCTTCAGCTTCGTTGTAAATCGAATGATTCCCGAGCAAATAGCGCAGTCCGATTTCAATTGCACGTCCGAAACTTGCTTTATTTTGCGCCTGTAATGCAACCGGGCTAATAAATTCATAGAAATTCGTCGGTATAAACCAGTTACCTGAGCGTGGATAATTAAGAGTGTATCCGGAATCAAAAAGAACAGCTTTTATTTTTTCAGTATCAATCATTTATACTCCTAGCTGAAGGTTATTCTACTATGCTGCATTCGTCTCCATCGATCAATATCGCCTGGTCGTTCGTTAATTTAATATGAGGACATGACGACGTATCGATCATACCTGATTTCGAGCCTTCTGAGACATGTACGCTTAAGGTGCAATTGATATAGCCCAGATTATCGGGCAAATCCTGTGCTGTGACAATGCTTCCGGCGCTGACGCCGACGTAGACTCCGCCATTATCGGCGAACTGCTCCAGTGTAATATTGAAATTAGTATCATTTATTCTGTTAAGAAGATATTGGGGATCTCCTCCGCAGAAATAAACGGTATCAAATTTGCTCAATTCTTCATAACTCATTCCGCAATGCAAGTCAAAAACCGTTATGTTCTTTGGCAGTACGCCCGCGTTCAGCAGATCGTCCATACATTTTGGAAGAACGGCTATTGCATCAGGAAATACCGCAGCCGTAGGTATGAACAGGGCTTTTATTTCTTCAGGTTTCCTTCTGACAAGCTCAAGGAATATTTTTTCTATGGCCTTATTCTCAAAGCCAGCTGAGGTCAACAAAATTTTTCTCATTCTTCTCCCCCGTCAATCCACTATAAAAAGCTTGGCACCTTTTTCGGTATATGAACGGTGAGGATTTGTATCGTCCGCCACCTGATAGCTCACTCCAGGCGTCAGGGTGAATTTCCTTCCGTCACTCAGTTCCGTTACCAGCTCCCCTTCAAGTACCAGCAGTACATGTCCCTTGCTGCACCAGTGGTCTGCCAGGTAACCGGGAGTATACTCCACCATCCGGACACGTATATTCCCCATTTCAAAAGTGCGCCACCAGGCTTCTCCCGTCACTCCGGGATGTTTTGTCGCCTCGATTTCACTCCAATCGACTGTACTGAACGGAACATCCTGAATTATCATAACGTTATCTCCCGACCTGATTTTAAAATATATTCGCAAGTTTTCAAATAAGTGGGATACCAACTGCCGCCCATACAACACCATTAATAGTATATTATGTAACTGCAATAGTCAAGTGAGGCGACATACTTGTACCCTACTCGTATAACCCAGCAGATAGTCTCACTCCCATCACCGACATCATCAACCGTACTTTTTACATCTACTTGCTGGAGGTCCGGTATTCTCCGGGAGTCGCGCCTTCATATTTCTTGAAGGTAGCTCAGTATACATTTTGATACTGCATATCGCGGCCCTTTAACATCAATGCTTCCAGAGTTTTATCAACTTGGTCCGCTGAACATAAAGAAGCAGCAACTTAAAAATACAACATTTACCGTTTCACTTGAAAAAGGTATAATTAGAAAAGACAATCATTTGGCAGAGGTTTTACTTATGAAAAATATAAATGAATTCGAGATGCCTCCTGTATTGAAAGATTTCCTGAGCTATATGCAGACTATCAAAGGAAAATCCTCAAATACCGTCCAGGTCTATTTCTATGACCTGCGTGTTTTCCTGCGTTTCATGAAGCTTCAAAGGAATCTGGTCGACATAAAAACAAACTTTGATGATATACAGATAACGGATGTGGACCTCACACTCATTAAAACTGTTACCTTGAGCGATCTTTATGCCTTTATGGCTTATATCAGCAATAATCGCGACAATTCTTCGTATGCACGCGCCAGAAAAGTAGCAAGCCTAAAATCATTCTTTAAATACCTTACTTTTAAGGCAAAACTGCTCGACAGCAATCCTGCGGCCGAGCTTGAATCACCAAAAATCCTTAAACGTCTCCCGAGATACCTTAACATTGAAGAAAGCAAACAGCTGCTGAATGCTGTTGACGGCCAGTTTACAGAGCGCGATTATGCGATCATTACAATTTTTCTCAACTGCGGCCTGCGTTTATCCGAACTGGTCGGGATCAATCTCAACAATATCAAGGGTACGGCCCTTACTGTTATAGGCAAGGGCGACAAGGAGCGCAGCATACCTCTTAACCAGGCCTGTATCAGCGCTTTGGAGGCTTATATGAAGGTAAGGCCTGCGAACGCGGTTAAGGACAGGAACGCCCTGTTTTTAAGCGAGCGCAGACAGAGGATCAGCAAGGAATCCGTGCAGAAGATCGTAAAAAAATATATTCGGGCGGCCGGGCTCGACCCGGAGCGCTATTCCACTCATAAGCTCAGGCATACGGCCGCCACTTTGATGTATAAATACGGAAACGTCGATATACGTTCGCTCCAGGAGCTCCTCGGGCATGAAAGCATCTCAACTACGCAAATCTATACCCATCTCGACAACAAACAGCTGAGAAACGCCGTGGACAGCAATCCCCTTGCAAATTTCAGCAAGGGTGTGAAAGCTACCGATGATACAGGTAAAATCGGGTAACATAATCCGGAAATCCAATATTTACTTATATTAAAAAGTTATTTATAATGATATAGTTATTTATATTTTTTGACCGAAAGTATTTCAGGCTGTATTTCAGGAACCGCAGCGCCCCTGTTTCAGTCAAATATCAAGTGCATTTGATGAATTGAAATTATGAGGTTATTATAAATGAACTCGAGAAAATTTTACTTTAACTTGACTATCGTCGTTTCGATAGTATTGTTCATTTCAGGCATAGGTATTTTATATTATGTAAATAACTATTACAGGAACACCGATACCGTCACGGTATCCAACAATTCTGTGAACAATATTCTCCAGCCGCTGATCCAGAGCAAGGAACCTTTTAATGTATTGCTGATGGGCGGCGACAAGGTAAATAAAAATTCCGATACCATGATGCTGCTCAATTTCGATCCTGCTACATGCAAGATTAATATAATGTCCATCCCGCGTGATACCAAGGTAAAAATCGAAGGCCAGATCCGCAAGATCAATTTCGCATTCCCGCACGGAGGTACGGAGTTGGCTGTGCAGACAGTTTCAGAACTGCTTGATGTAAATATAAAATATTACATCTTCGTCGATACGACTGCTTTCAGAGATATCGTCGATCTATTGGGCGGCGTAGATATCTATGTGCCGGCTAACCTCAACTATGACGATCCCACGCAGAACCTTCATATACACCTGAAAAAGGGCCAGCAGACTTTAAACGGTTCAGAGGCCGAACAATACGTACGTTTCCGTAAACCTAACAAATGGACCAAGGAAGTAAAAGAATATTATGACGGAAGCGACTTGAAGCGAACCGAGGCACAGCAGAATTTCATAAAGGAAATCATGAGGCAAAAGCTCAACATTCAATATCTGCCGAAGCTGACCAGCGTAATAAACACGGTCTTTGCAAATGTCGAGACAAACCTGTCGCTAAATGAAGTGATCAAAATGACAGGTTATATAGGAAAATTCAAAACCGAAAACCTAAACTTCATAGAGATGCCGGGTACCCCCTATGATGGCTCGCCCTGGTACTATCTGTGCGACATACCTGCCTCGAGAAAGATAATGGCGGAAAGCTTTATTGGAAATGACAGCTTTGTAGAAGTCGACCGGGACTTAACCGAAGCTTATGCCGACAGCAGGACACTGGCAGACAAACCTAAAAAAACAACGTCGTCCAAGACTAAGACTGCCACGGATAAAAATCCTTCAAATTCAGATACGTCTATAACAGGCTCTGATAAGAATCCATAAACAGCTGTAATGATAAAAATGTTTTCATTATGATAACAGAGGCTCCGCCTTGAACCGGCAGAGCCTTTTTTGTCATCTCTTCGTCATTATTCGGAAGGTCGGCACGGCATTACTTTATACCGCAGAATACCTTGTAAGCGTTGTAAGTTACATAAATGTCCAACTTGCCGGTGATCTCGAAAGGCGAATGCATCGACAATACGGCAATTCCGCAGTCGAGTACGTCTATGCCAAGGTTTGCGGCATACTGCGCGATCGTTCCTCCCCCGCCTTCATCCACCTTGCCGAGCTCCCCTGTCTGCCAGACGATGTTTTTGTCGTTGAACAGCTTCCGGACTTCGCCTACGAATTCCGCACTGGCGTCGCTGGCGTCATATTTACCCCTTGAGCCGGTATATTTTTGGAGAACTATGCCGCGACCCAGATATGTGGCATTTTTCTTCTCATAAACACTGTCGAAGTTCGGATCTACAGCCGCATTGACATCCGCGGACAACATTTTTGAGCCGGAAAGGCAGGCGCGAAGTTTCAGGTCGGTATAATTTCCTTCCGTAAGTTCGATCAGATTTGCCAGAAAATCGGGCAGCAGGTTTGATTGCGCACCGGTATTCCCCATGCTCCCTATCTCTTCCTTGTCAGTCAGCAGGCATAACGAAGTGCGCTCCGGAGTACCTAATTCCAGCACAGCCTTCAGCGCCGGGTAAGCGCAAACACGGTCATCCTGGCCGTATCCGCCTACCATACTCTTGTCGAAGCCGACGTCCCTGGCTTTATGTGCAGGCACTATCTCCAGCTCAGCCGATTGAAAATCCTCTTCGACAATGCCATAGCGCTTGTTCAGGATATTCAGGATGTTCAGCTTAACTTTTTCCTTCAACTTTTCATCATTATTATAAGGCATGGAACCAAGCAGCAGATTTAGACCTTCTCCGGAAACCGCCTCACTCATCTTCTTTTGCATCTGTTCCCTTGCCAGGTGCGGCAGCAGATCGGTTATCGTGAACACAGGATCGTCGTCGGACTCGCCTATCACAATATCCACAGCAGTCCCGTCGCCTTTTACGATCGTTCCGTGCAGCGCCAGAGGCAGCGTAAGCCATTGATATTTCTTAAGTCCGCCATAATAGTGTGTTTTGAAATAAACGAGCTCCGTATCCTCATAAAGCGGGTTCTGCTTGAGGTCTATACGCGGAGAATCTATATGGGAGCCCAGTATGTTCGTGCCTTCCGTCATTGGACGATTTCCGATAACTGCAAATACGGCGGATTTTTTCCGATTGATGTGATAAACCTTCATTCCCGGTTTCAGCTTTGCTTTCTTCCTGATCAGATCGTCAAGCTTGACGAATCCCGCTGAAACTGCAGCCTTTTCGGCATTTGCGGTGAATTCTCTTTCAGTTTTCGAACTGTTTAGAAAATTCTTATATTCCTCACAAAAATCAAAGCCTTTTTTGATCTCATCTTCCGATGCCTTTTCCCAGACAGTCTTCTGTTTGAATGAGAGCTGTTCCTGCAGCTTCTCGCCTTCTGTCTTTGTTTCACTCATTTTGGAATCCTCCTTTATATAAATGTTAGGATGCTATATTACCAATACTTGCTGATTTACCGCTGGCCGCAAGCTAAACCTGCTACTCGCCTATGCATTCCAGGCAGGATGCGGATATTTTTGCCTTGTTATATTATATACCTTAATTTTCTTTTTATAAACCAATATTTACTTCTTGAATGATCCAATTTGCAATACCTCATTTGCGATTTACATATGACATTATCTGCGCCAATAAGCAGTTAATTCTGCTATTCCGGTAATGCCCCTCTTTCCGGCCGCGTCCATAATTATTGATTTAGGCTGCTCTGAATGGTAATATGTATTTGTTTGAGGAGGATGATTCATGTTCGATTGTCATACGCATACAAAGTTTTCTACCGACAGTATAATGGACGCCGACGCTGCCTGTGAAACCGCCGTCGGGCTTGGTCTAGAGGGAATAGCCTTTACCGACCACCTGGATTTTGATTATCCGGGCGAAACCTTCAATATTGATTTCGATGAATATTTTTCACATATTACTGCCGTACGGGAACGGTACCGGGACAAATTGAAGGTATTGACCGCAGTTGAAGTCGGAATACAGCCGCATGTGCTTGCCGAATCTCTGGACGTGGTCAGGAGCCATCCCTTCGACTACGTGCTTGCTTCCATCCATATCATAGACAGGCTCGATCCTTATAAAGGAGATTATTACAGGAACAAGACCAAGGCGGAAGCCTATGAGCGTTATCTGCAGGAAATTCTGTTCATGATCAGGAATTTCAGATCGTTCGATATGGTAGGGCACTTTGAGTATATTATACGTTATGCCGGTTATCCTGACAGGACATTAAGATATGCTGAACACTCTGATACGTTTGATGCGATAATGAAGGAACTGATCGGCAGCGGACGTGGCTTCGAGCTGAATACGGGCACTTACAGGAACGCTTCTTCCGGTATCGAATACGATATTGAAGTGCTCAAACGCTACAGAAGCCTGGGAGGCGAATTGATATGCCTGAGCTCCGACGCACACAGGACCGAACATATAGCGATGAGATTCGATCATTATGCACAAATGCTGCACGACGCCGGATTCAGATATACCGTTCATTTTGAAGGAAGAAAACCCGTTTTCGATAAGCTTTAAAATAAAAATCGCAGACGTATCGATCGCCTGCGATTTTTGACAAGCATGCTTATTGCGCCCAGCATATAAGCGTTTTTCCCATGAATGAAAAACTGCGGGATCGGCAGTTCTAAGTATCGATAGAGTTCTCTATAACCCCTCCGCCGACAACCACTCCGCCGTCATAGAAGACGACCGATTGGCCCGGTGTGATCGCACGCTGCGGTTCATCGAACGCAACTTTGACCCTGCCGTCCGGCAAAGGGCTGATTTTGGCAGGCGCTTCTTTTGCCGAGTATCTTATTTTGGCACTGACTTTCATATCCCCCATAAGCCCGGGTATGGAGATGAAATTCAGATCCGCTGCCGTAAGACCGCCTGAAAATACTTCTGTTTCTTCACCTAGGACCACAGTATTGTCATCAGGTTTGACAGCCACAACAAACATAGGCTTGCCGAAAGAAATCCCAAGGCCTTTCCTCTGTCCTACCGTATAATGGATTATACCCTTATGCATTCCAAGCTTTTTTCCGTTTCTATCGACAAACCACCCCGGCTTGATATCGGCATCGGTATTCTCGCTGATATAACGCCCGTAATCATTATCTTCGACAAAGCATATCTCCTGGCTGTCCGGCTTGTTTGCAACAGGCAGCTCCAATTCCCTTGCGATCTGCCTTACCTTGTCCTTTTCGAAATCTCCTATCGGGAATAAAGTCCTGGACAGCTGATCCTGTGTTAATGTATAAAGCGCATAAGTCTGATCTTTAGCCGCCGTCACCGACTTTTCGAGTTGGAATCTTCCCGTATCGTCATTATAGCCTATACGGGCGTAATGACCCGTTGCTACATAATCCATGCCCATAGAAACCGCCTTCTGAAGCATCGCTTCAAATTTTACAAAGCGGTTGCAGGCTATACAGGGATTCGGAGTTCTGCCCTTCAGGTATTCCTTATTGAAATAATCGATGACCTTATCCTGAAAAATATCCTTGAAATTAAGTACATAATATTTGATGCCAAGCTTATCTGCGACGCGTCTGGCATCATTGACGGCAGAAAGCGAACAGCAGCCGCCTTCGGTCTGCTTCCGCTCCTCCTCCATATCGGGCCATATCTGAAGAGTCACACCTACTACTTCGAAACCCTTCTCCTTTAAGACGGCGGCGGCAACAGAACTGTCAACACCGCCGCTCATTCCAAGCATTACGCTCTTTTTCGGCATTCCTCACCTATTCCTCATCATCCGATAAACGGTGTATGTCTTCACATCTGTTGCAGCAGCCGGCGCATTCGCTGCCTTCTTCAAGCAGCCCGTTTTTCTTTTTGTAATCATCTATCGCTGCCCTTATCGCTTCCTCGGCAAGATTCGAACAGTGCATTTTTACGGGCGGCAGTCCGTCAAGCGCTTCCGCTACAGCCTGGTTCGTTATCTTCAATGCTTCGTCAACAGTTTTTCCCTTTACAAGCTCTGTAGCCATGCTGCTTGTTGCGACAGCCGCGCCGCACCCGAAGGTTTTGAACTTGGCGTCGACGATAACGTTATCTTCTATTTTAAGATACATTTTCATGATATCTCCGCATTTCGGATTTCCAACCTGGCCTACGCCATCAGCTTCATTTATTTCTCCAACATTTCTTGGATTAGTGAAATGATCCATTACTTTTTCGCTATACATGATTATCCCTCTTTCCAAGGCCTTCAGCCTCACTGTACGTTTTGTTTCCCTCTTGTAAAGTTGTGTTTTTCCTATTCCTTTTATTGTTTTCTCTTGCAAAATGCCTCATATAGCGGCGACATTTCTCTAAGCCTCTGAACTATAGGCGGCAGTACCTCCATCAGGTAATCCACGTCGGCGTCCGAGTTATCATCGCCGAAAGTGATCCTGAGTGAACCATGCGCTATCTCGTGCGGGAGCCCGATAGCCAGCAGCACGTGCGACGGGTCCAGTGAACCCGAAGTGCAGGCCGAGCCGCTCGAAGCAGCTATACCCTTCATGTCCAGCATCAGCAGTAGCGATTCTCCTTCAATGAACTCAAACGAGAAATTTACATTGCCTGGCAGCCGCTTTGTCCTGTGTCCGTTGAGCTTTATAAACGGTATTTGTTTCTGGATCTCCTCTATGGTCCTGTCTCTCAGGGAAACAAGCTTTTTATTGTACTGTTCCATGTTTTCGGAGGCTATCTCGAGTGCTTTAGCGATACCAACGATAGCTGCGACATTTTCCGTACTTGCCCTCCTGCCTCTTTCCTGTGCTCCGCCGTGCATGAACGAAGTCATCTTGACTCCTTTTCTAACGTATAGGGCGCCGATGCCCTTCGGCCCATAGAATTTATGCGACGACATCGAGAGTAAGTCAACGTTCAGTTCTTCAACATTTATATTTACATTTCCCATTGCCTGAACAGCATCGGTGTGGAAATATACGCCCTTTTCTTTTGCTATTTTACCGATTTCAGCAATAGGCTGTATCGTACCTATTTCATTGTTTGCAAACATGACCGAGATGAGGATGGTATCAGGCCTAATAGCCTCTCTTACCTGTTCCGCCGTAACAAGTCCGTCCGGATCCACCGGCAGGTAAGTCACCTCGAAACCTTCGCTTTCAAGGTATTGACAGGTATGCAGCACGGCAGGGTGTTCAATGGCTGTCGTAATGATATGCTTGCCCTTCTGCCTGTTTGCATATGCTACGCCCTTGATCGCCCAGTTATCCGCTTCGGTGCCCGATCCCGTAAAGAAGATCTCCCTCGGTTGAGCCCCGATCATTCTTGCAACGGTCTCCCTGGATTCCTCGATGGCTTTTTTGCTTTCCCGGCCAATGGAATATATTGATGAAGGATTTCCGTATTTCTGCGTGAAATATGGCAGCATTGCCTCCACTACCTCGGTCCGTACCGGTGTGGTCGCTGCGTGATCAAAATAAATCATTCTGTCGCTCATGTTCACAACTCCTTTATTTACTGTACACCGCCGAAACAGTGCATTCGTTTTTATTCTTTTCCATCTTCGCGGTCTTTTAAACTACTCTAAGATTCCGGTTATATATAAAACATGCTGTCTTCATGGCTTTTGCTTTTGTTGAAATCATCAGCAAGCTGCTTCAACGAAATACCGTCCGTTACACTGTCGATACCTTCCTGTATCTTCTGCCAGACGCTTTTCGTGATGCAGCAGTTATAGCTGCTGCTGCAGTGTTCACCATGCTCGGCTGCACATTCGTTAGATACCAGCGGTCCCTCGAGCGCCCGTAATATATCTCCGACAGTTATTTTTTCAGGATCTTCCGCTAAAGTGTAACCTCCCTGTGATCCCCGCACGCTCTTTACAAGCTTCGCTTTTTTCAAAACTGCAAACAACTGTTCAAGATAATTTTCCGATAAGCCCTGTCTTTCCGCTATGCTTTTCAAAACTACCTGTCCTTCATTATTGTGAACAGCCAGGTCAAGCATTGCTTTTAATCCATATCTGCCCTTTGTTGAAAACTTCATTCCATCGCCTCCACATCAGTTCAATTTCCAACTGATTCGCTCCGGATTAATTCCGAGGATTTTACTTGGTTTTCAATTATAAAGATATCACTATGATTTACCGTTGTCAACTAAATTATTTATTAACCACTGGACGGTTTTTTGCTCTACTTTCTGCAAAAAGTGAAACAAGAGAACCGTCCCTGCGCCCCATACGTCCCACCTGCGTCCCATCTTTACCCTATTACCGGCAGCGTTGAGCCTCCGTGAGGCATGAGAAGCACGCGGGCGTCCGTCCCAAGCTTGCCGAAAGCTTTTGCAAGAGCATCCTCCATGCTGCCAAACGGCTCCATATAAAGCTTTTCTGACATCTCCGCCGGCATTTCTGACACAATGAAAATCCTTGCCTTTTTTTCGACCAGTGCAATTGCCGCGGCCTTGTGACCTCCCAGCTCAAAATTGTTCCTTATCTTTGTTACGAGGTCATCCGGAGATACAGATTCCTTGATCCACCTTTCGAAGACCGATTCTCCGTAGCCTTCTGTGCAGGCGGCCAGCAGGATTATGATACCGCCGTCCCTCACGGCATGTTTGGCGTTATCCAGTGCTTTCTGCGCCTGGTAGAGGTTTATGTCCTTCGGGAATCCTCCCGGCGTAGTTATAACGATATCGGCCTTTTGAGGTATCTTTACCTTGTAGAGGCCGTCAAGAAAACGGCAGCCCACCCTGTGCGCCTCCGCATGATGTCCTGCGACTGCTTTTATAATCCTCTTGTTTTCATCCAAAACGACATTAAGTATGAAATCTATCGGAACGAACCTGACTACCTCTTCTATGTCCTGCCTTACAGGATTGTCGTCGATAGCGCCGGCCCTTGCCGCGTCCCTGACCATTCCGCTGTGGTTGGCCTGTATCGCCGCCCTTGTGGAAACGCCGGGCATAACAGCCTTTGCGCCGCCGCTGTATCCGGCAAAGTAATGATATTCGATATTTCCCAGGCATATTACCCTGTCCGCACCGGCCACCTCTTCGAATATTCCGACCGGAGTACCGGAGGATGTCGTACCGAGCATTTTGCAGCGTTTTACATCGCTGTCGACACATCTTACTCTATTATATATTTCTTCTCCGACAAGGTATTTTTTTTCGTCTTCAGAATGCTTCCTATGGCTTCCGAGCGCAAAGACCACGGTTATATCGTCAGGCTTGACACCTGCCTGTGCCAGTTCTTCCATGATCGGAGGAAGCACGATCCTGCTCGGCATTGGCCTTGTGATATCGCTTGTGATTATGACTATCTTCTCGCCGGATTTGACGATCGTCGAAAGCCTGCCGGTCCCGATAGGATCTTTCAGAGCGCGGATAACTTCGTCCGCACCTGTAAGCTCAGTTTTAACGCTGTTCTGGCTGAGTTCCGCCATAATGTTTTTATCATCGATGTCAAATTCCCTGAAGCTTTTTCCAAAGCCGTATCTAAAGTGCATAACATACCTCCGTCACAAACGCTGCTTCCTGCTATGTCTTTTTGCATTCGCTATTAAAAGTTATTTTTCATTTTTGAAGACTGTCCATTATTTAGTTTTGCCCTCATCGGTCTCTTTTTCGTAGTCAGCTTTATCCATTACATCCCCGGCAGTATTCAGCGCATCGGCGTCATTATTATCGCCGGCGGCGTGATCCTGTTCGGCCCCTTTATCTGTAAACATCATTTTACCGTTTGTAAGCACGAAGAAAATAATAATCACTACATAAACCGCAGCGCTTATCTGCCAGTAAAAGTGAAATATCGCCATATTCAGCAGCAGCAGTACGAAACCGGCCAAAATAATCCATGCCAGAATCCTCTTTACCGTCTTACCCTTCAATATCTTACACTTCCTTTCAGCTGTTTCTGAACCGTTCAAGCCATTCCCTGATCCTGCTTTCGTAACCGTTGGAGGTTGGCTCATAATATATCGTCCCCTTCATTTCGTCGGGGAAGAATTCCTGTTTCACTATATTTCCGGGATAATCATGCGCATACTTGTAACCTGCACCGTAACCCTGCTCCGCCATGCCTCTGACAGGCGCGTTCCGAAGATGCATCGGCACTTCGCCCGTACGCTTTGTTTCGACGTCCTGCATAGCTTTTCCAAGCGCCTTATAACAGGAATTCGACTTGGGACTCGTTGCAACCATCACAGCCGCGTGCGCAAGCAGCAGCCTGGCTTCGGGCATGCCTATCATATGTATGCCTTCCGCGGCGGCAACAGCGACCTGCAGCGCAGTCGGATTTGCCATTCCCACGTCCTCCGAAGCGCAGATGATAATCCTGCGGATAAGAAATTCAGGGTCTTCTCCGGCATACAGCGCCCTTGCAAGATAAAACAGAGCGGCGTCAGGATTGCTGCCTCTCATCGATTTTATAAAAGCGCTTATATTGTCGTAATGGGCTTCTCCGGATTTATCGAATGTGATCGCTTTCCTCTGCACACATTCCTCTATCGTTTTTACGGTTATATGGATATGTCCGTCGCTCTCCAGTTCAGAAGTTACTGCTGCGAGTTCTATTGCATTCAACGCGATCCTGGCGTCGCCGTTTGACACCTCCGCAAGGTAGGCAACCGCGTTATCGTCGGTTATGAGGTCATAGCCTCCAAGCCCTCGCTCATTATCAGAAAGAGCCGATCTCAAGATAACTTCTATATCAGCCTTGTTGAGAGGCTTCAGCATAAAGACCGACGATCGCGAAATCAAGGCTTTGTTGACTTCAAAATACGGATTTTCCGTGGTTGCACCGATTAGCACTATCGTGCCGTTTTCAACAAAAGGCAGAAGCGCGTCCTGCTGCGCTTTGTTAAAGCGGTGGATTTCGTCTATGAAAAGAACAGTCCTGCCGCTTGGATTCAGCATAAGGTTCTGCGTGTCGGAGACGATCCTCTTTATATCCGCAACACCTGCTGTCACAGCATTCAACTTTTCAAAATTGGACGCTGTGGTAGAAGCTATGATCCTTGCGAGCGATGTCTTTCCCGTTCCGGGAGGACCATACAGTATGATCGAAGAGATCCTGTCCGCCTTGATCATCCTGTAAAGCATTTTACCCTTGCCCGTTATATGCTCCTGCCCGACGAATTCTTCAATTGTACGCGGGCTCATCCTATAAGCGAGCGGTTCTTTTCTGTCAGGCATAATTCCTCGTTCTCCTTGTTAAATAAACGGCGGAATAATATACAGACAAGACGCCGGTCTGAAAGGATCGGCACCCTGTCTGTACATTTTTGTACATATTTATTTTACTATAAAACTACTTGTCTGCAAAGCAGATATACCCTGATAAATTGCTTCGTAATACAGAAACATCTATCTCTGCCATTGCTGTCAATACGGCCAGTCATATCAGTACAGCGGATACTTCATGCAAAGGGCTGCAACGCTGCTTCTGACTTTATCGGCCGAGTTTTCAAAATCTGTTAGCGTAAGCCTGATCAGTCCGGCTATTTCCTTCATATCGGCTTCCTTCATGCCCCTGGTGGTCAGTGCGGGCGTACCGATTCTAATTCCGCTGGTAATCGACGGTTTTTGCTTGTCAAAGGGTATGGCATTCTTGTTTACGGTGATACCTACTTCATCAAGCCAGAGCTGCGCCTGTTTGCCTGTAACATCAACATTGGTCAGGTCGACCAGCATCAGGTGGTTGTCCGTGCCTCCCGAAACGAGCTTAAAGCCTTCATCTATCATTGCCTGGGCAAGCGCCTTGGCATTTTTGACTATCTGCTGCTGATAAGTCTTGAATTCAGGGCTCAAGGCTTCCTTGAAGCTTACGGCCTTCGCAGCTATTACATGCATGAGGGGTCCGCCCTGTGTTCCCGGGAATATTGCCGAATCGATAGCCTTGGCGTATTCCTCCCTGCACATTATCATACCGCCTCTCGGGCCTCTGAGTGTTTTATGTGTAGTTGTCGTGACAAAATCCGCATATGGGACGGGACTCGGGTGAAGCCCGGCAGCAACAAGACCTGCTATGTGCGCCATATCGACCATCAGGTATGAACCCGCTTCCTTCGCGATCTCACTGAATGCCTTGAAATCGATGATCCTGGGATAAGCGCTCGCTCCTGCGACGATTATTTTGGGCCTGATCTCCCTGGCCTTGCTCAAAAGCGCATCGTAATCTATATAACCGTTATCCTCCCTGACCTGATAGAATTCGGATTTGTAGTACTTACCGGAAATGTTCTTTTTCATTCCGTGGCTCAGATGGCCGCCGTGCGCAAGATCCAAGCCGAGTATCGTATCGCCCGGGTCCAGCATCGCAAAGTATACGGCCGAGTTCGCCTGAGCGCCCGAATGCGGCTGGACGTTGACATGATCCGCGCCGAACAATTCCTTCGCTCTGTCTATTGCCAGCTGTTCTACTACGTCGACAAATTCGCACCCCCCGTAATAACGTTTGCCGGGATATCCTTCCGCATATTTATTGGTAAGGGGCGTCCCCAGAGCCTGAAGGACCGCTTCGCTTACAAAATTCTCGGAAGCTATCATTTCAAGCTTGTTCCTTTGCCTGTTCACTTCTTTTTCGATACTTTCCGCCACTTCTGGATCAATCTTCTTTATAAGATCTACCTGATACATCTTTCTACCTCCGTAATCTCTTATGTACTAAAAATATTAAAGGCCAAATCTTTCGATTTGACCTCTGAAAAGTAATATTGTTCTATTCAATATACCCGTACTCTGTCCTTTTGCCTGAGAGATTATTCCCGCTGTTAACGGAAATTTGCCCCTTCGGCGCCATGACGGTCTCTCCAGAGGTGCGTCCCGTTACAGTCGACCCCTCGGGATCTTCCATAACGATCGTCCGCAATATTTAATTCATGGGTGCGCCGGTGTTGTTAATGGGACATAGCGCGGTCTTGCTACAAAATCTGGGGTGCTCGACGCACTCGGGATTTTATTTCACCGTATTGATTATAAACATTCAAAAAAAGTATGTCAAGTTATTACAAAACTTTGTATAATTCATCAGCCTCAGGCGGTGCAATCGGTTCCATTCTCCCGCCGCCGGCCAGGAATTTTTCTCCCGTTCCGTTCAGCCTGCCAATGACCGCCGCGTCAATTCCTTCACTCTTTAGCTTGTCGGCCAGTCCCTTTCCGTCCCGCGCCGCTATAAGCATGCAGCCGCTGGAGATCAATCTGTACGGATCAATATTATAATATTCACATATCCTTCGAGTTGATAACATAACAGGTATCTGTTCTATGTAAACTTCAGCGCCCTTTCCCGAGGCTTCGCAAATTTCCCATACGGCCCCGAGTATCCCGCCTTCCGTAACGTCGTGCATCGCGTGCGCACCGTACTTTGCAGCAGCAAGCCCGTCTCTCACAACGCTTATGTCGTTCATGAACGCTTTAGCTTCCTCGACAGCCTGAGCACTCAATACCGCCTTCAGCTCCGTTTCCCTTTCATGCGCTATAATGGACGCGCCCTCAAGCCCTGCATGCTTCGTTATGACCAGATCGTCCCCGTCTTTTGCGCCGGCGGCAACGATCATACTGCCCCTGACACAGCGACCGACAGCGGTACAGGAGATGACGAAACGTGTGACAGCCGTTGTCACTTCCGTATGTCCGCCGAGAAGATCTACATTTATGGATGCTGCGGCATCCGCCAGCTGGTCCATTATATTTTCAAGCTCTTTTTCCGTCGAACCGGGCGGACAAAGAATCGTAGTCATTAGACCCAGTGGCTCGACACCGCACGAGGCAATATCATTGCAGCTTACATGCACG
The DNA here is from genome assembly GCA_023411715.1 of Bacillota bacterium. Classification (GTDB taxonomy): domain Bacteria; phylum Bacillota; class Clostridia; order Acetivibrionales; family DTU013; genus JAEYOM01. Next base: position 22,841 of record JAEYOM010000076.1, read on the forward strand.
GCAAGCCTGCCTATTTCTTTAGCTGTTCCTGTTATAGGATCGCTGGAAAGCACGCAGGTATACTTTCCAAAATCAACTGCGGAACAATCCATGCCGACACCGGGACGTACGATCACTTCGCTTCTGATATTCCGTATCTTGCCGATCACAATTTTTTCAAGCACATCGTTAGGTAATTTGCCTGTTTTCATCCGACCATCCATCAATCAGCCCCACCTGCTGCTTCTGCCACGCTGCCCAGCTTTTCCTTCACCAGCTGGAATTCATCCCTTGCGGCTTCTATTAGAGTCGGGTTTCTTCTAGCGTCCGGCGAACTTATCAGCCTGCTGAACCATTTAACGGCATCATCGAGATTACCTGCCCTGTAGTTCAATTCACCGATCATATACATGCAGGTATTCTCATCGAGCTTGTCCGCCGGGAATCTTTCCTTCTCGTAGGTTTCCGTATAATATCTGAGCGCATATTTGATAAACTCATGCTCTTTTTCATCGTTCTTTATTCTGTAGAGCCATGCGATCCTCATACAGATCTTCGCGAGCTCGCTCGCTTTTGCACCGCGGGCCTCGTGGTTTATAAGCACGAGCTTGAAGGCTTCCAACGCGGTATCCACTGACCTTTCGCCGCTGAATGCCCTCTTTTTCCATCTCGGCGTTATCTTGGAGTTTACTGTATTTGCTTCCTTGACAGGTATATCGAGGAATTTTTCCGACTGGGCCGCATACCCGCAGTTTTCGCATACCCAGACATCATAAAAAATCGGATTCAAATCTTCGTAATAAATGCAAAAATCCGTATCCCGGCTTTTTACTTTACAACCCCTTGTCTTTACCTTCGTGACGTTGAATTTATTTGTACAGACCGGGCAGACAATTTCCTTATTGTAAAGATTCTCGTTCATTTTGACCCCTCGTTTTCTTACGTTTTTTTTATTTATATAATAGCATCAACCGCTGATACTTGACTGACTCAACCGATACTGGTCGCTGCTGACCCTGATTATCCCCTGGATCGGCTTGTAATAATCTTCCGAAAGCTTTTCTCTCCATTCTAGACTGCCGTTTTTGTATGCTTCCCTATACACTATAACCCTGACTCCCCTGACCGCTTTTCGCTCCACTACCTTCTGTCCGTACGGCAGTGTGTAATCAAGTACTATCTCATCGGGCTTTGGCTTATAAACTCCGATAGTCTGAGTTTTTAATTTTATTACCAGTCCGTCGTCCCTTTTTTTGCCCAGCATGCTGATATACAGCCTGCTTCCGCTTACGTATGCCTTAAGAACGACCGGATACCCGGAATCATTTACAAACCTGAAATCTATTGAGTTTTCATTGATCGTAGCATCTCTTCCGGGGCTAATATATGTCAGCGGTATGGAATGATGCGTGCGTTCAATCACATCGAGACCTGCAAGCAGCACCGTATTGTATAATGTCGAAGATACCTGACAGACACCTCCGCCTGTTCCCGGGACCAGCTCATTCTTAAAAATGATCGGGGCTTCCTTATAACCGTTATCCCGTGTTCTGGGCCCTAATATACCGTTCATCGAAAACGATTCCCCGGGCAGTAAAATCCTGTTGTTGATCCTGCTGCAAGCCAGTTTGATATTATCGGTCCTGTTGGTATCGTTTCTGTTGAATTGGGTACTGAAGCTCGATATGACTCCGTTGACCGCACTCAATTCATCATAGGTAAGACGGGGTTTACGCTCGTCCACCTGTAATTCGATACTTCCGAAAATACCCTTACTTAATTGATTTTCTACCAATTCGATATTTCTGTCAATATCCAGGTCCCTGTAGTTAGATCCCTTTTTAATGCTTATTTTGCCCGCTTCGTATATAATTTCGGCATCTTTGGGTTTAGTATCTATCTCTTTTTTTATTTTGTGAAAAATAGACAGAAGCCGGTCACTGTCGTAACCTTCTCCTATGGTTATCTGGTGCCCGCTGTTTGCCAAAACCAGCGAATTATATACCTTTCTGAATAAGCCGCCTTCCCTGCCGATATAATATGCCTGCTGCACAGCATCGTCTATATCGTAATGGTATCCTATATCTTCAGGTGTTATCGTCCATACGCGATCACCGTACGAAAGCGTAATACGGCGGTCACCGCCGGCCTTGGCATGCTCCTCCGCCAGCATCTGCCTGGCATCCTGCGCAGTCATCCATGAAACATCCGTTTGTCCGATATGAACACCCTTTCTGATTGTGTCACCTGTGTATATTTGCGAAAGTATCAGCATGGCTGCGGCGCATAGGGCAACAACGACAGCTAAACTGATGACGAAGACTTTAAGACCTTTTTTCATTGTATCAGACACCAGCAACAACCTCTTTCAGAAATATTCCTTATTTATTATATTGTTGACTGGAGTGCCTGTATTACATGTATGGTAATTACTCGGTTACGAGTATAGTTTCGGTATCATTGATAGCTTTCTCCATCATTTCCTCGATCTGGAGAGCCTCCTCATATTTTTCGACTTCTCCGAGCTTTGGCCTCGTCTTCGGATGTTTTGCGACAAAAACCGTGCAACAGTCTTCATAAGGCAATATCGAGGTCTCGAACGTATCTATTCTTCTTGCGATATCTATTACCTCGTTCTTGTCCATACCGATCAGGGGCCTGAATACAGGCAGCTCGCATACCGCATTCGTGACAGCTAGGCTGTGCAGCGTTTGGCTTGCAACCTGTCCAAGGCTTTCGCCCGTTATCAGCGCCAATGCCCCGCTCTTCACGGCTACCCTTTCGGCGATCTTCATCATGACCCTGCGCATTATAATGGTAAGGTGGTCCTCGGGACACTTATCGTTGATTTCCAGCTGTATCTCCGTAAACGGAACAATATGGAGCTTGATTCGGTAACAATAACGGGACAGTATCTTTGCAAGCTCGATCACCTTATCCTTTGCTCTCTCGCTCGTATACGGATAGCTGTAAAAATGGACCGCCTCCAGCTCCATTCCGCGTTTTGCCATCATCCAACCGGCCACAGGACTGTCAATGCCTCCCGAAAGCAGCAGGACCGCTTTTCCGTTCGTTCCGGTCGGAAGGCCCCCGTTCGAAGGGATGATATCACAATATATATATGTACTTTCACGAACTTCAACGTAAAAAATAAAGTCGGGATGGTGTACATCGACCTTGAGTACGGGAATGTTCTCGAGCAGGTAACCTCCGAGCTCGGCGCTGATTTCCGGCGACTGCATCGGAAAATGCTTGTCTCCTCTCTTTGCTTCCACCTTGAACGCGATAGTCCCGCTCTTACCTTTCTTTATCAGTGAATCAACGTACTCCCTTGCCAACGAAAGCGAGCGCTTTGTGATCTCGTCGAAATCGGACGGGAGCTTGCGCGCGATACTTAGTGAAACGATCCCGAAAACCTTTACCAGCCTCGCGACAGCTTCGTCGTAATCGAAGCTTTCCTCATGCGGCTCTATGTATATCCTTGCCTGAGAACGTTTTATATCGACTTTGCCAAGACCATACAATGACTTTTTTATGTTGTTCATCAGCTTTTCTTCGAAAACCGGTCTGTTGAGCCCTTTTAATATGATCTCGCCGTACCTTACAAGAATAACCTTATCCATTACATCCTCCTTTGGATGTTTACATGAAATGCGCGCCATTGGCGATAAACATCCTACCTAATTTTATATCTCCTATTGATGTCGATGATCGGAATTATCTCTTTTAACGCATCGACAGTCTGATCAATTTCATCCTGTGTATTTAGTCCCGAAAGGCTGAACCTGATCGCGCCGTCAGTCAGAGCAGCCGGAACGCCCATAGCTGTAAGCACATGGCTTCTAGTATTCTTATGGGAGGAGCAGGCTGAGCCCGTCGATACGAATATTCCCTTCTGCTCAAGATGGTGCAGCAGTACTTCTGCCCTGACATTTGCAAATGAGATGTTTATGACATAGGGAGAGGCATTTTCAGGGGAATTTACGCGATGCTCGATTCCGGAACCGGCAAGCGTTTCGATGAAGCGCTTCTTTAAATTGCAAACTTCATCGTAATTGGCTTCCAGTTTTTCGAACGTCATTTTTGCAGCAAGCCCGAAGCCTGCAATGCCGGGCACATTTTCCGTACCTGAGCGCATAAGGGCCTCCTGTCCGCCCCCGTAAAACAGCGGTTTTATCCTGATACCGCGCGATACGTATAAAGCGCCCACACCCTTTGGTCCATGTATTTTATGTGAGCTTAACGACATAAGCCCGATCCCTGATTTCCCGGGCAGGACCCTTATCTTGCCGTATGCCTGTACGGCATCAGCATGTATAACTGCCTGCGGGTTCAATTCGTCGCGTATCGCCGCTATCTTATCCAGCTGCTGTATAGTGCCGGTTTCGTTATTTACAAGTATCAGGCTGATTAAAGCAGTCTCGTCAGTTAATCTGTTTCTCAGTTCCTGAAGGTCGATCAGTCCTTTTTCATCGACGCCTATATAGTCTACGCTGTAACCCTGCTCATCAAGACGGCGATATGTTTCCATTACCGACGGATGCTCAATCCTGGTAGTGATGATGTGCTTTCCCTTTCTCGGATTAGCGTCAAGGTAGCCTCTTACAGCCAGGTTATTCGATTCGGTACCGCCTGAAGTAAAGTATATTTCCCTGGGTTCGGCCCCCAAGGAATCAGCGATTTGCTTCCTTGCCGAGCTGACAAGCTTTTCTGCTTCTATCCCTTTTATATGAAGCGACGAAGGGTTGCCGTACTTGTTTCCCGCAGCATCGGCCATTAATGCTGTCACGTCGTCATATTGTCTTGTTGTTGCACTGTTGTCCAGGTATATTTCCTTTTGCATTTGATTTACCTTCGCTCCGATCACAGTCGCCCCGTTCCCTTCCTTCGAGGGATAGCGGGCAGCTCATTACCGACAATGAATATTATGTTATATTATACCATGATCTATCATGGTATAATTGCGCATCGCCGTTTGCCATCAATATATTCAAAGGCAAATTATCGGCGGCGCATAAATTCCGCCGGAGGCGTATAATAGCCTTACCTCGTAAGGCTATTATACCATATTTCCCCTCAGTTGTTGCAGTTATTCATTTCATTATGGTAGAATTATGATGAATTATGTAATGTTATGAAATAAATTTTAATGTGAGGATTAAAATGATAAAAAAATATATAAGCGTGATCTGTTGTTTTGTATTATGTGTCTTTGTTTTAGGTTTCTCCGCGTCAACTTATTCGGGGTATTTGGCGCAAAGCGCTCCTGTTTCTTCTGATCAGCCGTTTTCAGATGTTCCGGGAAACAGCCCTTATTTTAATGATATCGCCGAGCTCCGAAGTCTTGGCATTACGGACGGGATAGGAAACAACCGGTTCGGTTACGGCAAGACCATATCAAGGGGCGAATTCCTGACTCTGCTTGTCAAGCTTATGGACTGGAAACAGGTGAACCCTAAAAAAGGTTCATTTACGGACAATCAGGATTCCAAAAAAACCTGGTACATATCTGTAGAAACAGCGCTGGCAAATGGCGTTATCACAAAAAGCTCTGCGCGCATAAGGCCCACTGATCCTATTACACGCGAAGAAGCAACGGTTATGGCAGTGAATTCACTTGGCTGGGGAAACCTTGCAGGGAAGCTGTCCTACCTCGGAACCTTATACAAGGACGTCAAAACAAATCTGGGCTATATAACGATGGCCCGGGATTTCGGTATTATCGATCCTACCAATTACTTGAATCCTTCGGGAAAGCTTCTGAAGGAGCAGGCCGCACAAATGCTGATAAGGATACATAATGCTCGTCTCAGGCCTTTAAAGGATCTAAACGCCTTCTACGCCATCAGCTCCTCCTCACAGCAGGACAAGATACCTGAGCTTACATCTTTAGGGTTTGGCTGGAGCGCTCTCAGTTACGATGCCAAAAGCAAACATGTGGTTATAAACACCTCACATAATGCTATGGGATATAACGACTATTATCTGCCGACAGGCTTTTCCGAGCGCCTGACGTTCGCCAAGGAGTCCGGCGTGCCCGCAATGCTGATGCTTTATGCAACTCAGGATAATAAAATGACCGATCCTGTAACCGGCGCTAAAACAGGCATACCCGAATATATCCTGACCAATGCCCAGGAGCGCAGTTCAGTCATTTCCGAAATCGCGGCTTCGGTGAAAGAAATAGCAAACGGCAGCGAAACAGGAACCTTTGACGGTGTAGTCATAGATTTCGAAGGCCTGCGCGGAGATAAGCTCAAAAAAGCCTTTAATAATTTTTTAAAGGAACTTAAAACAGAACTCGATAAGGACGGTAAAAAGCTTTATGTGGCAGTCCAGCCGCTTATCAACAAAAAATACAGCTCCTCCTGTTTCGACGGTTATGATTACAGAACGATAGGTACGTATGCCGACAAAGTCATCCTGATGGCGCATGATTTTGGAGCTAAGAAGCTTTCAGCGGCCGATATGGCAAGGGGCTTCGTTTTAACTCCTCCCACGCCTATCGAAAGCATTTATTATGCGCTTGAAAAAATCACGGATGCAAAGACCGGCGTTCAGGACAAAAGCAGGATAATGCTGCAGATATCCTTCGACTGGACCGTCTGGCAGAGAAAGAACGGAAAGACGATCAACTCGGCGGCGGAAAAATTTAACCTGGAAAACTTCATGGATTTGTTGAATACAAATAAAAAAATTACATACCTTTATGCAAAGGATTATGAAAATCCGTATATTAAATACATAGATGCAAAAACGGGTTATGAAAACACGGTATGGTATGAAAACTCTGTAAGCGTTATGAAGAAGGCCGACCTTGCCAGGCTTTTCGGCATACAGGGTATTTCATTGTGGCGGCTTGGCACGATACCGGATTATCAGCCCGCCGATGGTAAAGACTTTGATATGGATGTATGGCAAAGCATACTTGATGAAGTGGAGAAAGATTAGTTGAAAGCAGGTTATCTTTCGATCAAAATAATGAATTGGTTCAACCGGCTGTTTCAGAGGGAATTGTTTGTCTACGGCGCAGTGGTTCTTGCTGCAGGCATTGCATATTGCGACAGCTTCTTTGTTCCGTTTCTGCTCGATGATTTCGGTTCTATCTCCAACAACTACTCCATACACAGGTTGTTCGATTTTCCCGGCATGTGGCAATTTTACTCAAACAGGATTGTACTTTATTTCACTTTATCGATAAATTACGCCATACACGGTACCTGCGAAGGCGGCTATCACGCAGTCAATCTTTTAATACACGCACTTAACGGGATCCTGTTCTATATGATCCTCAAAAAGCTGTTCGCCCTTCCATATTTTAAGGGAAAGCTGATTTCAAGGTATTCCAGCGTTATTTCCACATTTGCCGCGGTATTGTTCGTTACCCACCCCTTGCAGATCAACGCCGTAACTTACATAATACAGAGAACCGCTTCGCTTGCAGCGACGTTTTATCTATTGGCTATCCTGTTTTTCCTTGAGTACAGGGTCAAAAACAAGTGGTATCATTTACTGCTGACTGTTCTGTTCACCGTAATAGCCATGTTTACAAAGGAAAATACGATCACGATACCTTTCATGCTCCTGCTTATCGAAGTGATGTTTTTCCTCAAGGATGGGAAAACCACCTGGAGAAAAAGAATTCTTGTTTTCCTGTTGATTTTTGCCACAGTGCCTATAATACCCGGTACGAATCTACTGTTTCACGGATACAGCCAGAGTGACCCGAACGTGAACTTCAAGGCCAGCACTTCCATGGACCGGTTCCAATATTTCTACACCCAGCTTAACGTCATACTTTTGTACATACGACTCCTTTTCGTGCCGCTGGGCCAGGTTTTCGACTACAGCAACGATTATCCGATATCCGTTACCATTTGGGATAATCAATCGTACATATCACTGGTTGTCCTTTTGCTCGCAGCCGCGTTTGCCGTATATACATGGAAAAGAAACCGACTCGTATCGTTCGGCATACTTTGGTTCTTCATCGGCCTCGCAGTGGAATCGAGCTTCATATCCATCAAGGATGTTTACTTCGAGCACAGGCTTTATTTCCCTCTTGCCGGTTTTATAATGTTTCTTACAGGTATGATAACTTACGAACGAAAGCGTAGATTCCGGCACATCCAGCTCATCAGGAAGACAATACTTAAAAATCCTGTCGCTTGGCTGCTTGTATTGTTTCTATGCCTTACTCCCGTATATATCGGACTTACGATTTACAGAAACTATATATACGGGACTTCGATACGTCTCTGGAGCGATACCGTAAAAAAGGCTCCAGGCAGCGACAGGGCTCATAATTCACTGGCCACAGGCTACCTTAACGGATATGATGAAAAAAAGATGAACACGGAATATCTGGACCTTGCTGAAATCGAGTATAAAAAAGCAATATCCATGAATAATGCGAACAGCACGGCCCACACTAACCTTTCAAAGGTATACCTTCTTAAAAAGGATTATGATAATTGCATTTCCGAGGCGAATAAGGCATTGATGTTTTCGAAATCAGAGTATGCTGAATTCAATCTTGGCTCCGCATACGAAAAGCTCGGCAGAAAGGACGATGCATTGAAAGCGTTCCTGAAAGGCTACGAATTCAATAAACACAGTTCATTTATCGTTAAGGCTGTTGCAGATACGTATTATGATATGAAAGATTACCGTAATGCTAAGAAATACTATAAAGAATATATTGAGCTCAACAATAAGTCAAAGAATACAAGTATTAAAAAACGTTTGGAAGAGATAGAAAGCAACCTGAGTCTAAGCACAAAATAGGCTTCAAGGCTTCAAGGCTTCAAGCTTTATATTTCTTTCTACACTGCCGTTCAAACAGGCATTTTCAGGACATCACCCTCATATATGACGCTATCATCGATATTATTCGCTTTTTTAACCTCTTTTATATAAACGCGCAGGTCTTTTCCGTTATTGTATTCCCTCGCAATATCCCAAAGTGTATCTCCCCGCTCTACTACCACCGTCCTGTACGTTTCCGCAGTATCGGCTCCCTGTACCGTGGCGGCAAACGTAAGCGAAGTTACGGCAATAGTGACCAGTATAACAAATATGTAGAATCTCCTGCGATTTACCAATTTGAATTTTCTGTTCATAATGAAGCCTCCTACAGAACATCTGTTCTGTGTTTATTATAATCGAACAGGTGTTCCCTTGTCAACATATTTTTCGAACATTTGTTTGACTTTTATTATTTTATTTAATATAATGAATTTAGTAAAAATTATGAGAAGTTCCAGTTTTCAAAGGGGTGTAACGAATGAACAAGAAGCTAAATGATAAACAGCAGCAGATTCTTGATTTTGTGAACAGCCAGGTCGAAGAAAAAGGTTATCCGCCGTCTGTACGTGAAATATGCAGTGCTGTAGGTTTTAAATCAACCTCTACCGTTCATGGTTACCTCGAGAAATTAGAAAAGAGCGGGCTCATCCTGAAGGATCCCACAAAGCCCAGAGCCCTCAGAGTTATAGGCAGCAATAAGAAATCCTACATCAGACAGCACGATGAACCCAAGGATTATTATTCAAGGAAAGAACTCGTAGATATACCTATCGTCGGCAAGGTCACCGCCGGTCAGCCTATATTGGCAGTTGAGAATATAGAAGATACTTTCCCGCTACCTGTTGATTTCGTTCAGAATTCGACCGCTTTCATGCTAAAGGTCCAGGGTGACAGTATGGTGGAGGCAGGAATACTCGATAAGGATATGGTGCTTGTAAGACAGCAGGCAACAGCCGACAACGGTGATATCGTAGTCGCCATGATCAACGATGAAGCAACAGTCAAAACTTTTTACAAAGAAAAGGGTTATGTAAGGCTTCAGCCCCAGAACCAGTACATGGATCCCATAATCGTAAGGGAAAATCTCACTATTCTCGGTAAAGTCATAGGCGTTTTCAGAAAGATGTAAATAAACCGTCAATATTTTTTCCAATTCAAAAAACTCAGGATGCTTTTGCTTCCTAAGTTTTCTTTTGTTTACTCCAGTTATTATTCAGTCATCTATTCCTTTGGGCTGTCGTTGAAAATAAAATTAACTACCTTCATAGGGCTTATGGTCGAGATCGCGTGCTTATATACCAGCTGCTGCTTACCATCCGTATCCAGTACAACAGTAAAATTATCAAATCCCTTTACCATCCCTTTAAGCTGAAAACCATTGGTAAGGTAAATAGTGACCGCAATATGTTCCTTCCTCACCTGGTTCAAAAATACATCCTGTAAATTGATATTAGCCTTGTTCACTTTATAATCCTCCTTTGAGTGTTGTAAATAAAATCCGTGCCTAAATGGCGCTAAACATCTTACCTAAAAATTTTTTTCCTGATTCAATGAAATTAAGAATCAGTTTAATTTTACAAGATTATTCCATATGTTGCAATACACTCCCGAATAATTTTTTCGGACAACTCTCCAAAATCGCTGTTCTCATCCACTCTAAGCCAGTTGATCCCTTCGATCCTGCGGAACCATGTCATCTGCCGTTTGGCATAATGTCTTGTATCGCGCTTGAGAATATATACCGTTTCTTCAAAGGTACGACTTCCTTTAAGGTAATCCAGAACTTCCTTATAGCCTATTCCCTGCATTGCCGTTCCGCCCCTGTCATACCCCATATCCACGAGCCTTTTGACTTCGTCTGCCAATCCGTCCTCAAGCATTTTGTCAATCCGCTTTTCAATCCTCGCGTACAGCTTTTCCCTGTCCCAATCGAGACCGAATACTATGTACCGGTAAGGCGACGGTTCCTGCCTGGATTCCTTTATATGCTCCGAAATAGTTTTCTTCGTATGCTCGTATACTTCAATCGCCCTTATTATCCTTTTCGTATCGTTTTCATGTATCCGTGAAGCCGCTTCGGGATCAATACTTAAAAGCTTTTCATATATAAACCTGTTACCTTTGTCTTGAGCCTCTTTCCTGAGTGATTCCCTCAAATCCTCATCGCATATCGTTTCAGAAAAATTGATGTTATAAATGAGGGAATTGATGTAAAGCCCTGTTCCTCCGGCGACTATGGGCCGCTTTCCTTCGCTTATTATCCTTGAAATATAACCGAGTGCGCATTCACGATATCTTGCAACGCTGAAATTCTCGTCAGGATCGACTTCGTCCAGCATATAGTGCCTGATGCCCGACATTTCTACTGCATCCGGTTTTGCAGTACCGATATCCATGTATCTGTATATCTGCATCGAGTCTGCGGAAACTATGCTTCCGCTGATCCTTCCGGCAAGCTCGATCGATAACTTCGTTTTACCGGAAGCTGTCGGGCCTACAATGACTATTACAGGCTCCATTAAATCAATTTTTACCCCCCTTCTATTTACCAATTGTACCCAGTGGTAATATATTTATACTATCCTTTTGAACAATTTTTCCAGTTCATAACGTCTCAAACGCAGAATCGCCGGACGCCCATGCGGACATGTAAAGGGATTCTCAAGACTTGCAAGATCTGAAAGCAATACGTCTATTTCCCTTGCGTCAAGTTTCTTATTCGCTTTGACTGCCGATCTGCAGGCCATCCTGTATAACGCTTCGTCAGCTATGATACTTTTATCCTGACCGTTCCCGTTTATCACAAAATCAAGTATTTCCATAAAAAGTCCGCCGACATCGACACTCTGGTCCATAAACGGAACGGAGCGCAGTATTATCGAATTGCTGCCGAAGCTTTCGTACGTAAAGCCGAGCCTTGTGAAGAAAGGCGTTTCGGAAAGTGCAAACTGGTACTCGGCAGCGGACAGTTCGATGTTTATTACTGACAGAAGCATCTGTGAAAACTGCTCGTTTTTTGACCAGGCTTTCTTCAATTCCTCATATCGTATACGTTCGTGCGCGGCATGCTGATCGAGCAGGAACAGCTCGTCTGTTCCCTCTAGCATTATGTATGTAGAGAATATCTGTCCGATTACCCTGACATTGCTGAAAATATCAAGAATCGAACGGTCGGTCTTTCGGACCGGCTCTTCAGGATTTTCAGGAGCTTCCGGCGCTTTGGCAGCTTCGATAGCTTCCGGTTTGTAATCGACCGGTCCGGTTTCGTTAATAAGCGGTGCTTTCATGTCTTTTACAGCGTAAATCTCCAGCGTCTCGCCTTTTGCTGTAGCAAGCCCGACAAGTGCCTGAACACCTGAATCGAATTTCTCATCCTTCAGATCTCCTGTATCCCAGCCCGCTGCTGGATCCCGGCTTTCGTTTTCATTACTCCCGTTTGTGTCTGTGCTTTCTACCGACTGAATAAGTGAACTCCTGTTTGTATCCCGGCCTTCGCTATCCGGGCTGCCCGAAACAGCTTCCGTTCTCTTCCGGTCCAATTCCCTGCGGACCCATTCGAAATCCTGCTGCGAATATGCGGCCCTGCTCTTCAGTTCTTCGTTCAGATGGTATGCAGACTTGCCGGCGCTCCCCGGCATAGCCGTTGTTTCCGGCCTTGCCGGCAGCATCGTTTTTTCCGGCCATGTGGGCTGCGAAACTGTTTCCGACCGTGTGGGCTGCGCTGTTGTTTCCGGCCATGCGGACTTCGCAACTGTTTCCGTTCCTGTATTCCTGGTGTAGGAGGACGGCAGCGTCCTTATGGAGGATTGCGAAAGCAGCGCGCCGTTCACAGCATGATAGACAGCCCTGTAAATGTCCTGTTCATTGGAGAATTTGACTTCCATTTTCGACGGGTGTACATTTACGTCTACCGACGCCGGATTTATATGTATGTCCAGCACTGCGAAGGCATATTTGTTTTTCATTAGGTATGTTGCATAAGCCGCATCCAGTGCCGCTGTTATGGTCTTGCTCCGTATGGTCCTGCCGTTTATGTAGAATAACTGCTGACCGCGGTTCGAACGCGCCAGCTCCGACCCGCCGACATATCCGGCTATTTTGACATGTTCGTCCTTATGATCGACCTTGAGCAGATGCTTCGAAGTCTCCGAACCGTATATGCTGAAGATCACACTTTTCAGATCGCCGTTGCCTGGGGTATGGAGCACCGCCGTACCGTTGCTTGTAAGCTTGAATGATATATCCGGGTAGCCGAGCGCTATCCTGCTCATGATATCCGCAACATAAGCCGCCTCAGTCGAATCCTTCTTAAGGAACTTATATCTTGCGGGTGTATTGAAAAAAAGTTCCTTCACCGTTATGGTCGTACCGACCGGACACCCGGCAGGTTTCAATCCTGTCACACCGCCGCCCCTGACCTCTATCGAGACCCCCTGGACAGCGTCCCTGACCCTTGTCGTAAGCTGAACGTCGGAAACTGCCGCAATGCTGGCCAGCGCCTCGCCTCGGAAGCCCATGCTCTTTATGGATTCAAGGTCGTCCGCCCTTCTGATTTTGCTCGTGGCATGACTTTCGAAAGCGATTTCGACGTCATCCTCCTCCAGGCCGCTGCCGTTGTCCGTGACGCGTATGAATGAGATACCGCCGTTGCGGATCTCTACGCTTATATTGGACGCTCCTGCATCTATCGAATTCTCGACCAGTTCCTTTATAACGGAAGCCGGCTTTTCTATGACTTCACCGGCTGCGATCTTATTGGCCGTATTCTCATCGAGAATAATTATATTTCCCATTCTCAACCCTTCCTCGCTTTGAGCTGCAGGCGATACAAAACGTTCATGGCGTCAAGCGGCGTCATTTCGGATACATCTATGGACTTCAGCTCCTCCAGTACTTCCTTGCCGGCTTTTTCCTCATTATCATTCGGTATGAACAGCTCCACCTGTCCATCAAGAGGGATGATCCTCCGCCTTGCCCTTTGCTTGCTGATGTCCGCGGCTTCCAGCTCCTTCAGCAGTTCCTTGGCCCTATCGGTCACGACCTGCGGAACTCCGGCAAGCTTGGCGACCTGTATACCGTAGCTGCCATCGGCGCCTCCGCGTATTATTTTCCTGAGGAAAATGATATCATCGCCCTTTTCCTTTACAGCAATGCAATAATTCTTGATGCCTGTTATCTTGCCTTCGAGTTCGGTCAATTCATGATAATGCGTTGCAAACAGCGTCCTGCTGCCGACCTTCTCCCGATCGGATATATATTCTATGACCGACCATGCAATACTGAGGCCGTCATACGTACTTGTCCCTCTGCCGATCTCATCGAGCACGAGAAGGCTTCTTTGCGTGGCATTCTCCAGGATGCCTGCGACCTCCGACATTTCCACCATGAATGTGCTCTGGCCCGCTGCCAGATCGTCGGAAGCGCCTACTCTAGTGAATATCCTGTCCGTTACGCCTATGACCGCCGAGACCGCCGGTACGAAGCTGCCAAGCTGCGCCATCAGCACTATCAGCGCAACCTGCCTCATATACGTGGATTTACCGGCCATATTGGGTCCGGTTATAATGGATATCCTGTTTCCGTCCATGTCTAGCAGCGTATCGTTCGGCACGAACTCCCCTTGTTCCAGCATCTTTTCAACAACAGGGTGACGTCCCCCCGTGATATGGATCAAACCTTCGCCGTTTACAACAGGCCTGCAGTAATTTTCCCTGTCTGCAACCTCTGCCAGTGAACAAAGCACATCGAGTTCTGCAATACCGGCTGCGGCGGATTTTATCCTGCCGACCTGCGAAGCGATCTTTTCCCTTATTTCCGTAAACAAGACATATTCAAGCTCGACGACCTTGCCTTCGGCTCCAAGTATTGTTTCCTCCATCTCTTTGAGTTCCTGCGTCACGAACCTCTCGCAGTTGGCCAGAGTCTGCTTTCTTATATACTCCTGCGGCACCAGATTGTAATATGATTTTGTAACTTCAAGGTAGTATCCGAATACCTTCGTGTAACCGATTTTTAGGTTCCTGATCCCGGTCTTTTCCCTTTCTGCGGCTTCCAGCGAAGCTATCCACTGCTTGCCGTCCGTAGTGGCACGCCTGAGCTTGTCCACTTCCTCATCATAACCCGGTTTTATTATGCCGCCGTCCCTTACAGAAATAGGAGGTTCATCAACTACCGAACGTTCTATGAGTCCGGCTATGTCGTCCAGAGCGTCTATATTATTGTCGTTCATCAGCGCAAGAGCCGATGAACAGGAGTTTAGTATCTCTTTTATGTAAGGTATCTGCTGCAGTGAATTTTTGAGTGATATCAGATCCCTGCAGTTTGCACTCCCCAGGACTACCTTGCCTATCAGCCTCTCAATATCGTGGACCCTCTTGAAGAGTTCGCGAAGCTCCATGCGGACCATGAACCTGTCCTTGAATTCATCGACGGCCTCAAGCCGCTCATCAATGTCGCCCGTTTTCACAAGCGGCTGTTCTATCCACCTGCGCAGCGCCCTGGCGCCCATCGAGGTCATCGTCCTGTCAAGCACCCACAAAAGCGTGCCCTTCCTGTTCTTTTCCCTCATGGTTTCAGTCAGCTCGAGATTCCGTCTTGTAGCTATATCCAGCACCATGAATTCTTCTATTTTATAGGGCGTTATCTTCTGAATATGCTCGAGACCGGCCTTCTCGGTCTGCTCCAGGTAAGCCATAAGAGCTCCGCAGGCATTCAGGCAGAGTTCCTGTGAATCCTGCGGCAGGGCGTCGTCTCCAAGCCTGCGGTACAGTATTTCCGACGAATTGCTTTCGTCAAAGTACTGGTCTTCAAGAGGTGAAATATATGCGCTGAAACGCTTGCGAAGCTGCCCGGCAAGCGCCTCCGAATCACAGAAGGCTTTGTTCGCTATAATTTCGGCGGGCCCGTATTTGGCTATCTCATCGAGAAGCTTATTAAAAGTATTTCCCCAGGTTATCCTGGTAGTCGAAAATTCGCCCGTTGACACATCGACCACCGCAAACCCGTACATATAACCTTTTGAATATATGGAAACGAGGTAATTGTTTTTCTTTTCATCGAGCATTGCGGAATCGATAACCGTACCCGGCGTTACGACACGTATTACTTCCCTCTTTACGATACCCTTTGCAAGCGCCGGATCTTCCATCTGTTCGCAGATGGCGACCTTGTAGCCCTTTGATATCAGCCTTGAAACATACCCGTCCACGGCATGGAAAGGTACTCCGCACATGGGTGCGCGTTCCTCAAGGCCGCAATCCCTTCCTGTCAGTGCAATATCAAGCTCTCTCGATGCAACCTCGGCATCTTCGAAAAACATCTCAAAAAAGTCACCGAGTCTGAACATAAGAATACAATCCTTATACTGCTCCTTCATATCCAGATATTGCTGCATCATAGGTGTAACGGGCATTTTTGCGACCTCACTTAAATTGATGGCTTATCTCTGTTCCGGCTTTACCTATTCATGGGCCCCGCCGCAGCCTCCGCCGCAGGAGGCACATTTCGAAGGCGAGCATGCCTCGCCTGTTATCGCGAATGTAATAACGTCGTTTACGTTCTTCATAAGTGCGTCAAAATCGTTCTTGGCGCTGATATATTCGGAAGTCGGCTTGTAATCGTCTATCTCGTTTTGTTTAGTCATTAGCAGATCCTTTATGTCGCTGAGCTTGACTTCATTTTCGTTTTCTCTCGTGGCTTTGATTAATTCTATCTGCAGAAGCCTGTAATCCTCCATCAGGCCCATTCCTCGTTCATCGTTCTCCAAAGCGGCCTGTGCGCTGTTCAATCTCTTAAGCTGTTCGGACTCCGCCAGAAGTTCTCCCAACTCTCTTGCTTTCTCTAAAACGCTCATTTATTTAAACCTCCAATATTTTCCTTTATCTATGTCTTACACTATCGATCATGTCATCTTTTACCGGCATTCAGGCTTCAGGTATTCAGACACTCAGGTATTAAATCATCTACCCAGGCTGCCTTCCATAGACCAGGTCCCGACCTTGTCTATCCTCACGTTTGCCAATCTTCCGATAAGGTCAGTCCCGCCTTTGAAATTGACTATTTT
This sequence comes from Bacillota bacterium, assembly GCA_023411715.1. Taxonomy (GTDB): domain Bacteria; phylum Bacillota; class Clostridia; order Acetivibrionales; family DTU013; genus JAEYOM01. The sequence goes on from JAEYOM010000076.1 coordinate 39,690, forward strand.
GTTGGTCCTGGTTCTTCCGGTGAGCATATTTATATTGTTCTTGCTCGTACCTTCAACAAGTATTTCTTCGACCCTGCCGGCCATACGGTCGTTGATCTCTCTCCCTATGCTGTTTTGCAGCTCAAGCAGCGCGTCGAACCTCCTTTTCATTACTTCTTCGCCGACCTGCTCCTCCTTCTTCGCCGCCGGAGTTCCGGTCCGCCTCGAATACAGGAAAGTGTAGACATAGTCGAACCTTACCCTTTCGATCAGGTCGAGAGTCTGTTCAAAGTCGGCATCGGTCTCGCCCGGGTAACCCACTATAATATCTGTAGTCAGCGAAATATCCGGTATCTGCGCCCTGATCCTGTCGACCAACCCGAAGTAATGATCACGCGTATATCTGCGGTTCATTTCCTTCAGGATGGCGTCACTCCCAGCCTGCACCGGAAGATGCAGGTGTTCGCAAACCTTTTTGCAGTCCTTCATCGCAAGGATAAGCTCATCCGAAAGATCCTTCGGATGGGACGTCATGAACCGGATCCTTTCGACTCCTTCAACGCTCTCCAGGCTCCGCAGCAGACCTGCAAAGCTGCTGCCGTCCTTCAGGTCCTTCCCGTAGGAATTGACATTCTGTCCAAGCAGCGTTATCTCCTTGTAACCCTGATGCCCCAGCATTCTCGCTTCATCAAGTATATCCGGCTCTCTCCTGCTCCTCTCCCTTCCCCTTACATAAGGAACTATGCAGTAGGAACAGAAGTTATTGCAGCCGTACATTATTGTGAGCCAGGCCTTCACACCGTTCTCACGGCGTATCGGTACGCCTTCTGCTATATAACCCTCCGAGCTGCTGACATCGGTGACGGCTTTATCGGAATTCAGCGCTTTATTCAGTAATTCCGGGAATCTGTGCAGATTGTGTGTCCCGAATATCAGATCCACATGTCTGTATTTTTTAAGGATATGGTCAACAACGGCCTCCTGTTGCATCATACAGCCGCACAGGGCAATGATCATACCAGGTTTGCGCTCCTTCAGCTTTTTAAGCGAACCCAGGTGGCCGTACACCTTCAATTCGGCATTTTCCCTGACGCAGCAGGTGTTGAAAAGTATCAGGTCGGAATCCTCAAGCTTGTCGGTTTTCCTGTAGCCCATTGCTTCAAGCATCCCTGCGAGCTTTTCGGAATCATTCTCATTCATCTGGCAGCCGTACGTATTGATCGAATATTTTTTTAAGCCCTCAGGATTCGTTTCCCGCACGGAATGCATAAACGCCTCCTGTCGGGTCATCTCATCTTCGGAAATAAATGTTTTTTCCCTTGTATCCAATTTCAGCTTATCCTCCGGAAAAATCCCCAACTATGAGGATATTATATCATTCGGTCAAAACCGCTTCAATTTTTTTATTCAGCTCTTCGACATTTACCGACTCTAAAGTTTTGTCCGAAAGCTTGTACTTATATTTCAGCCTGAGGATCCTGCCGACGCTCTTATCAATTCGTCCAATCGGAATCGTTCCGTTTTTTACGGCAGCCTCGACCGAATTCATAGCCAGCCTTTGGCTGTCTGTGCCGTGACAAACAAGTATTATATCGCTGCCCGCCAGTACGGACCTCACGGAGGCATTGCCTATGCTATAGTTCTTTGCGATAGCTCCCATTGTCATGTCATCAGTTATGACGACGCCGTCGAAACCCATTTTGCCTCTTAACAGATCAGTTATCACAGCCTTTGAAAGAGATGCCGGGTATTTCGTATCCAGTGCGCTCATAAGGATATGCGCAACCATAACCGCGTCCGCTCCGTCTTTTATGGCGTTACGGAACGGAACAAGCTCGAAGCTGTCAAGTCTGTCCATATCATAATCTATTTTTGGCAGGCCGACATGGGAATCGGTCACAGTATCGCCGTGTCCGGGAAAATGCTTTACCACCGGTATGATCCCCCTGTCCCTGATGCCGTTCATAACCGGAATGCCCATCCTGCTCACGCTCTCCGGAGTGGTACCGAATGCACGGTCGCCTATGACCGTATTCTTAGGATTACTCCATATGTCGAGCACAGGGGCAAAATCGGTGTTGAAGCCAAAAGCCGCTATCTCCCCGGCAAGCATCCCGCCGATATCATATGCATATCTGCTGTTTTTAGTATTGCCTACGGACAGCGCTGCCGGCATATCTTTGAGCTGGTCAGGCATCCGGCTTACTCTGCCGCCTTCCTCATCTACCGATATTATTAAAGGCACCCTACTGGCCCCATTAATTTCCCTTATGGAATTATTGAGCGTGAGAAGCTGTCCGGGATACTTCACATTGCGCTGGAACAATATAACTCCGCCGATATACCGGGTTTTTATCATATCCTTTATATCCGCGCCGGGTTCAGTTCCGTCAAAACCTAATATGAACATCTGTCCGATTTTTTCGGCCGTGCTCATGCTGTTAAGGGTCTTTTCAACCATGTCCCCGATGGAATCGTCCGACCCAGTCTGACCGTTTTGCCCGGATTGGCCGTTCTGCCCAGTCTGTTCTGTTTGCTGAGCTGTGTCCGGAGTCTGGCCGCCATCCTGCACAGTCGTGATCTGTTCAGGCAACTGTCCTTCCGTCGGCTCTCTACTACCTTCAGCTGCCGTACCGCTGGTTCCACCGTTTCCTGCAGCATCGGTACTGCTCTGGCCGGAAGCCGTTCCCGGCATGGCGCCGCTGTCGGTATTGGAATTACAGCCTGTAAATATTAACAGGATCGATATTATTAACAGAAAAACTCCGTGTTTTCTCAAGCCGTTCCATCCTTACACGTTATATTTTTGAATCTCAGTGTACCGACATATATATTTTCGATTACTTGACGATTATATTCATATCAGCAGTTTACATCCAGATTCTCACAATATTGTACAAACCACAACACAACCTCACGATTTATTTGAAATTATATTCCAGTAAAACAGCCAAGTCAAACCTACACTGTCTAGCCCAGCCGATAGTAGTCCTGTCTGAGCCGGTCGGTAACTACCCTGTCTAAGCCGGATGGCAACTGCTCTGTCTGGCCCAGCCGGCAGTTGTCTAGTTTGACCCAGCCGGCAACTGCCCTGCCTAACGGGCGGCAGCTACCCCGTCTAAGCCGGCCGCTTCATCTTTTTGTGTCATATCCGTATGCAGCTCATTCTGCCACATCCGTATGTGCCTCACTCTGTCGTATCTGGCTTGGATGCTTCCTGAAGAAGTCGACCCTGGGTTCAAGGAATTTCAGCCTGTGTTCGGCAGGCTCCTTCATAAAGCCATAGACCTTATCGAAAACGCGGTCCCAATGCCAGAATTCCTCACCGAAACCAAGGTATTCACGGATCATTTCAGTACCTTCGGGAGCGATAGGATGCATAAGCACTGCTGCCGTCCTGACCATATGAAACATATCGATCAGAAGCTGAGCCCTAAGATCCTTATCATCAGCTTCATCAGCCTGTCTGGAGCGTCCCGACCAGTACTTGTTCATATTCCTGATGTAGTTGTCCATGAGGCTCATCACCTGGTGGAACCGGAATTCCGACATCAACCTTTCATACTCGAGTACGACCTTCTTCGCTTCCTCTGCAATCTCGAAGCTTACATCTCCGACCGGTATCCTTCCGTCGAAATATTTCTGTGCAGTATAGAAACAGGAGCGCACGGCGCGATTGAACACGTTCGACAGCAGGTTTCCCTCCTTGAGCACAGGATCGCTGTCCTTTTCAGCTGCTTTGGGATTGAATGGCTTCGGCTGGAAGCTCACGCTCTTGATGCCCAGCCCCAACCCTAGAAAATGCGCCCTCAACTGTTCTGCGGTATAATGCTCGAGGAGCTTGGCCGCCATTGGAGGTTTTACTGCGCCGCTGCTGCTGGCCTTCTTGTCAAGGAACAACAGATGATTGTTGACTATTAGCTCGGGAAGCTGAAGCTGACCATCACCGGGATGCGAAGAAGGCTCAGTTCCCTGCTGTCCCATGAACATCGCCATTTCGGCCGGCCCATAGAAGTAAACGTTATCTTCCCCGATAAACTGGTATACGCCCGCCTCACTGCTGCACCACCAGTCTTTCCATGAATCCCCGCCGCAGCCCTGCTGCTCGAGGTAGGCCATGGTGAAGGATATCGGAGCCCATAGGGATTCCGGCCATACCCATATCGTGAGATCCCCCATATTTTCTATTTCCGGCGCAGGAACGCCCCATTCGATATTACCGGTAAGTCTGAACGGTACGAGCGTTTTTCCCGTGCGATATCTGACAGAACCGGCGCTTAAAAGTGAACAGGCTTTTTCCCTGTCTTCGAGGGTGTCGAACACCAGTGAGAACGATGGTTTTCTTTCCTCGTCGATAATGGCATAGTGCGGCAGTTTGTCTGAAACAGCTTTGAAAAGTTCGGATTGATCACGTTTTATAAAAACGACGGGAGGCTCAAGGAACTCTCTTACGCTCTTAATGACAAATTCCCTTGTACCCGGCTTTTTTTCCGCCGTTTCCGACCATTCCCGGATCAGATCATGAAATTTATCCAGCTTGAAGTACCAGTTCGTAACATCCCTCATCTCGGGCTTTTCTCCGGAAAGCGTACTTTTGGGGTTTATCAGCTCCGAGGGCATATACTGGTGGCCTAATGAGCACTCATCGGCATAACCCCTTTCGGACGAGCAGCCGGCAATCGGACATTGGCCGACGACCTGGCGTCCGTTCAGAAAAACTTCAAATTTTTTGTCATAGAACTGCGACGTGGTTATTTTTTGAAGATGGCCGTTTTCGTACAGGCGTTTTATAAAATCTTCGGAAACTTCCCTGTGGATCTCTGCAGCACGGCCTATCCCCGAGGCTGCAAAAAGGTTGGCGCTTATATTGTAAGCGTCCAGTACCTCCTTCTGCCGTTTATGATTTAATTCAACAAAATCCCGTATCGTGCCCTCAAAATCGCCGTCTTTCACAAGTTTACGGTAATGCTCCAGAATCGGCGAGCCATAGCAGTCCGTGCCCGAAATAAATATTACATTTTCTTTTCCAATACGGTCCCGTAAAAAGCGGGCATAAGTGTCGGCGTGGACAAAGACGCCTCCTATGTGCCCAAGGTGCAGTTCCTTGTTACCGTACGGCATACCGCCCGTAATGATTGCGCGTTTCGGGAATACAGGCCTTCCTGTCGTAGCGGATAGATTACCTGCCACAGTCCCATCTTTATAACCTTTCATATCCTTTCTTTCAAACCCTTCGCTCATATTGCACCTCCGCATTAATAATATATCTTTTGTACCTGAACGGTCTGCTTCTTGATCCGACTAAAAAAGCCCTCGCCTCCAGGAACCTGTCCTGGGGACGAGAGCTATGCTTCGTGATACCACCCCTGTTTGCCGTTGCTTCACAGCAGCGGCCTCTGCCAGTACGCCGCATGATATGCGGTTATACTGCGGCACAATAACGGGTGCGACCGCTGCAGCCTACGTTGGTATGGTCCGATCATACGGTCGTATCATCGTTGATACCGTTCGATGCAGTGCTCAAAGGCCTGTTCGGTTCGTTCCGCCGTTCCCGTTCTCAGCTTCAGGGATCTCTGTACCGGTAAATCACGAACTTACTTTCCCTTATCATTGCATATTGCTTATTTTACTGTATTATATTCTTGCACGATCCGTTTGTAAATATTATTTTTATTACGTTTAGAATAATCTCCATCAGCTAAAGTGATCCTATTTAAAAATTACCAATTAATCCTAATTAGATTATCAAGCTTTGCAGCTGTAATAAACATGCCTGCACCCATGAGTATAGGCATAAGACCAAATATCCAACAAAGTAACTTTGAATGTAGTTGTTCTTTAAATTCCTTAAATAGTTTTCGATATGCAAAGTAAAAACAGATTAATGAAATGGCAACTGAGACAGTAGGCCAAAAATATATTCTGGGATTTGAAAGTATAAGTGCCGGTTGACTATCTGTTATTGGCCTGAATTTATCCATTGACATTGGAAAATTTAATTGCTTAATAGCCTTCAAGCCCCATTCTACTTCATCTGCCATACGAACTTTATTACGAAGAGCTCCGGTAAAAAACGGAATAACTCCCGCTAGGCGATTTAAAGCATTACTTACAGCTGCAGCTCCAATAATAAGTGTTAATACATTTGTTTTACTTCTTTTATATAACAAAACAGTAAGTAAAATTGCCAATATCCAATTTGTAAAAGGACCCAACAAACCGGAAGAGTTTAATATACCTGTCTCTAATGTTTCAGAACGAAAGTTTGGGTCACTAGGCTTTTTACCTATGTCACCGACTTGATTGAATCCAGTACTGATATGGGTTCCATCTAGTTGTGCTCCAAAACCATGACCACATTCATGTATAAAGTTGAACAATGTTAATCCGATAAACAGCAATACTGCCCATAGAACAATAAACTCTATATTTTTTTTCACTCATTTTCCCCCTTAAAGTGCTTCACACCAAAATACTCTCCTTTTTCACGCCAAAGCTAGGATAACTTGCTACTCATTTTGTCACTTTGGGCTTCATCCTAAATGGAATTTAGTTTCTCGCTAGCAGCGTTATTTCATAGTGTTATAAATATAATTCAGGCAATCATCCTGCTCTTTAAAATATGAAGTTGCTTTCAAAGGCGTTTCGACATCAGGATAAAGCGAATCGGTATCTTCGTCGGTAGTTTTGAAGTAATTGCTCGAATATTGGATATCCAGGCCTAAATTCGATAAATGCAGTATCTTAACCTCTCCAAAATGGTTTGGTCTGCCTCCGGTCGGTTCGCCGATCATTACAGCATTCGTTTTCTGCTTGAGATCCATAGCATTCAATATAGCGGATGAAAACGTCCTTCTGCCGACTATTACATAAAGGCCGTCCTTGCTGTTTATGGAACTGCGCTTTTTTATCTCACTGATGAACGGATCGAAAACCATTGAATTTCCGCCTCCGTTGTCGCGCAGGTCTATGACCATGGCTTTGGCTTTTTTACTGTCTACAGTATTGAATACATCCCTGGTAAATTCATTGAAAGGGTAATCCTTCATATTTGAACATGAGTTATATTTTACATAAACTATGCCGGTCTTTTCATCGTATTGATACCAGTAGATATCATCCTTTTGCTGCGGAAGCGGGTATAAAGCCCTGAACTCTTTGTTATCCGAAAGCATTTTTATATCGCTCGTGTTCTTCATATTTACAGGGCGAACGAAAATATCCCGGCTTTCAAATGAAAACATCACCTCATCACTTTCTGTGACCCCTGAAATCTTTAATACGTCGAACGAATCGAGCATGCTGCAGAACTGACTTTTCGATATTGCCTGATTATCCTGGGATATGTATGGTTTCAGCTTATCGCGCAGCGTTTCGATATTGTAACCGTTTACTGCAATGAGTTTTTTGCCCCACAGCTCCTTATATTCTTCTGTTGTATTTATCAGATAGATGCCGTCTTCAAATTCGAAAAAGCTGAATGGATAGAACGATTCTCCTCTTATATTTACGCAGGTATGGCTGTCTCTTACCGAATTTACTATTCTCGCGAGCTCAGCCTTTATCTCAAGATCGCTCAGTTCCCCGACACGGCTTATCAGTTGTTCCATTTCATTATCAAACTCTTCCTTTGATAAATAAAAAAACAGATTTTTATGTAAAGCAGGCAGCTTTTGCTCGACAAACCTCAGATCAGCCGTCCATTTCTTTACATTATCTCCCTCACTGACAACAGGTGTGGCAGTTGTCCTGTTAAACAGGTTGAAAAGAAATATGCCCGCGGCAGTACAAAAAATCAGTATGGCCGCCAGAATAACAATAAGTTTTTTTGACATTGCTTACATTACCTCATATCTTTTCAAAATAAAATGAACATACAGTTGATGTACGTTCATTGATATGATACGAAAAATTTATAGCTAAGTCTCAATTTGTAAATATATTCTCGGATTTCAGGCGTATATCTTTTTATCTATGCACAGCTGTGCGCGTTCCCTTGTCTTTACGTCTGATTTCAGCGCATTTTCGAGGAAGCCAGGATGATCGTTGAGGAATGCTTTCATCGATTCACGAGGATTTGCGGTATATTTGAGCAACATGTCATGCTGGCCATTGGTTATCAGCCCCATTTCAAGCGCTTTATCGAAGAATTTCCTGTCTATCGACACCATTGCAAATGAGCAGATATTATTTTTTTCAAGGAGCTCCCCTCCGCCCTGGAGCCTGTCTACCACCACCACACTTGAGGCCAGCTGTCCGCATATATTCTTTATCGCAGGTATCCAGGCCCTCTCGTAACTCGAAGCTTCCGTGATCAGGTCTGCTATATGCAGTACATTTGCTCCGTTGATCGTCTCAGCTTCACAGGTTTCACCCTTGTCGGTTATTACCGAGCTCAAGTCCTTGAAAATAGTGATATGCGGTTTCCCGAGTTTTTGGGCAATAATCAGTGAAAAGAACCAGTCGCGGCGTTCTCCTCCCGAAATAAAGTCGATGCATTCAAGATCGATATTGTTTTTGATAAATTCGAGCATAGTGTCAATGAGGCCTTTATATATCTCATCGGAGGCATAGTTTTTTCCTATAAGCTGAAGCAGCTTTTCCGGGCAGTCCAGTTTATCCGATTTTAACGCGTCGATCTCTTCAAGCAGCTCAAGAGCCGTTTTCTCACTGCCGTAAAGGAAATGAGTGTTTATGTAATATGGGCCTATCGTACCGGAGGTATACCAGAAGGGCTTGTCCTCCGGGCAGACCCTGACCGCATTCGTTTTGAACAACCAGTTTACCAGTTTCTCATCTGACATGTTTCGTTTCCTCCATAGCTCAATTTATTCAGTCCGGCCATCAGGCTCGGTCGGTTTCGGCCATCAGGCTCGGTCAGTTTCGGCCATCAGGCTCGGTTGGTCCTTAGGACCGATTAATTTTAGGATCGTTCTGTTTCGGCTTTTCATCTTCCCTGGCTTTGACTTTCTTCATATAATCCTCCCACCAATCCTGATTTACGACCGTTCCGAGGTCGTCTCCAAGGTGGGTCGAATCGCCCTCGGTCACGGTGCGGAAATTACCGTCCTCATAGTCTATCACCGTGATCGCAGTATTGTCGCACCAGGCTATATTGCACATCTCTTCCAGTGAACAATTCCTGAACCGACACAACATCGCCCTTATGGCAGTGCCATGTGTCACGATACAGATATTCTTCCCTTCATTCGAACGAATAATCTGCATCACTTCATCCAGCAGCCTTTTCTGGAATTCCTCCATCGACTCGCCGTTCGGCATTTTATGAGCAAACGGACGATTTTCCCAGGTATCGTATTCTTCAGGCCAGCGCTCTTCCAGCTCCGTCCACGTCCGGTCTTCCCAATCTCCTCCGTTTATTTCCCTGAGATTGTCCGAGGTCGTAACAGGAAGCCCTTTTATATCTGAAATATAGGATGCAGTCTGCATTGTACGTTTCAGACTGCTCGAATATATAACGTCTATATCGACATCCTTGAGTCTTTCTGCAACGCGTTTCGCCTGCATATGGCCCTTCGGGGTTATTTCCGAATCCGTCCAACCGTGAAACCGCCTGATCTTATTTCCTTCAGCCTCCGCGTGTCTCACAAAAATCAATCTGGTCCTCATTGCAACACCTTCAAACGCAAAATTTTTTTCAATCGTTAAGAACTAGCTTTCCGGTAATATCACCGACACAATGCAAACTGTGTCTTTGCATATATTTTTCTATACCCTCGCATACTTTTATACAGGCGTCGGGATAAATAAGTGCGGCTGTACCGACCATCACCGCCGAAGCGCCTGCCAGCAGGAATTCCACGGCGTCGTTTCCGTTCGATATGCCACCCATGCCAATGACCGGTATTTTTACCGCACGGGAGACCTCGTAGACCATTCTGACTGCAACAGGCTTCACCGCCGGACCTGATAGCCCGCCGGTATTATTTGCAAGAATCGGACGTCTAGTTTCAATATCTATTGCCATTCCGAGCAGCGTATTTATGAGAGAAAGTGCGTCCGCGCCCGCATCTTCCGCCGCGACGGCTATTTCGGCTATGTTCCCTGCATTTGGGGTTAGCTTTACGATCAGTGGCTTTGAACAGTTTTTTCTTACCTGCGAAGTGATCTCACCGATCCCTGAAGAAGAATTGCCGAATGCCACACAGCCGGCTTTTACGTTGGGGCACGAAACATTCAGTTCTATTGCGTCGATATCGGACCCGGACAGTATCCTCGCCATCTCGCAGTATTCATCTATCGTATTTCCTGCAATATTGGCAATTACAGCTGCGGAATACTGCCGCAAAAAAGGTATCTCATTTTCTATGAAGGCCCTTACGCCGGGATTCTGCAAACCTACACTGTTAAGCATGCCCGCCGGCGTCTCAACCACTCTCGGCGGTTTGTTGCCCTGGCGCGGTTCGAGCGTAAGCCCCTTGACACTTATGCCACCCAGCCTGTTCAGATCTATGAAGGCGGAGTGCTCCCTGCCGAAGCCGAACGTTCCCGAAGCTGCGATCACAGGGTTTTTTAGTTTCAATCCGCCTATTTCTACTGCCATATCCAGAGCTTTCACTTCATACCTCCGTACCGGGCGTGTACCCGCCAGTTCAGCACAACACGCGAGGACTCACCCGAATGATCGATTCATTTTACTCAAAAACAACGTCCCTGCCGTTGAATACCGGGCCGTCCTTGCACACATGGCTGTACTGCCAGCCGCTTTCCTTGCCCTTCTCTCCGCCGCTTTCTGCTGCACGGGTCTTGCAAGCGCATACCAGGCAGGTCCCGAAGCCGCAGCCCATCCTTTGTTCCATAGATACCTGGCAGGCCGCTCCATTCTCTTCTGCGATCTGCACCGTTTTTTTCAGCATAGGCATAGGGCCGCATACATAGATCATATCATAATGCTCGGATAACAGGTCGATTTTTAGCAGGTCGGTCACGAACCCGCGTGTGCCGCAGCTTCCGTCGTCTGTTGCTATCTCTAGCGACACGGAGCTTTCCCTGAACTCTTTTTCCAGAACGACGAGCTCGGCCGATCTGAAGCCCAGATACGCTCTTCTGACTACCGCCCCGCTCTCTTTCAGTATGAACAGCAGCGGGAATACGCCTATACCCCCTCCGACAACTGCTATCCTGCCGTACCTGATATCAAGGTCGAAGCTGTTTCCCAGAGGTCCTAAAACATCGAGCTTGTCTCCGGGCTTTTTCTTTGTCAGCAATTCGGTACCGCGGCCCTTTTTCTGAAAAACAAGATCATAAGTGCCATTCTTTCTGTCTGTGGAACAAATGCTGATTGGCCGCCTCAACAGCGCTTCATTGCCTTCGCAGCACTTGATGTTCACAAACTGTCCAGGCTGCGCCAGCGAGGATATATACTCCGACTCGACCTTCATCCTGTATATATCCTCTGCAAGCAGCTCTGTCTGAAGTACTCTGTTAATCAATTGTTTAGGCATTTTACCCTCCCGTTGGACGTTTTAAAGGAAATTCGCGCCACTGGCGCTAAACGTCCTCCCTCAGCCAAGAGCGCTTAAATCGACAACATCGAAACCTTTGCTTCTTCTCTCCATCTCTATGCAGCTTATTACAGCTTTGGCCGTATCGAGCGAAGTCAGGCATGGTATCGACATTTCAACAGTCCTGCGCCTTATCTTGAAGCCGTCCCGCTGGGGCTGGCGGCCTTTTGTAGGCGTGTTTATCACAAGTTTTATGTCTCCGGAGGAAATCAGATCGAGTATGTTCGGCGAACCCTCGTCCAGCTTTTTGACTGCGTTTGTGGCTATGCCATGCATGTTGAGCATATTTGCCGTCTTTCCTGTAGCGTACAATACGTATCCGAGCTTTTCGAAACGTTCAGCGATACCGAGCAGTTCGGTCTTATCGGAATCCCTTACCGTCATTAGTATGCCGCCGCCCCTTTCGGGGAGCTTCATTCCGGATGCGATGATACCTTTATACAGCGCTTCGTGGAAGTCTCTGCTTATACCAAGCACTTCACCGGTAGACTTCATTTCAGGTCCAAGGCTCGTATCCACGTCGTGCAACTTCTCGAAGGAAAATACCGGCACTTTGATTGCAACATAGTCCGAATTCCTGTAAAGGCCGGTTCCGTATTTGAAATCGCCCAGTTTTTTGCCCGTCATAAGCTTGGTCGCTATATCCACCATCGGTATCCCGGTGACCTTGCTGATATACGGCACCGTACGGCTGGACCTCGGGTTTACTTCTATCACGTACAGTTCTTCGTTATAAAGCACATACTGTATGTTTATCAGTCCTATTACATTCAGAGCCTTTGCCAGTTTGAAGGAGCAGTCGACTATTTTGTCGATCACGGCTTTTTTGAGCGTATTGGCCGGATAGACCGATATGCTGTCGCCCGAGTGAACTCCGGCCCTCTCAAGATGCTCCATTATACCCGGTATCAGGATGTCGTCGCCGTCGCATATGGCGTCGACTTCTATTTCCTTGCCCATAAGATATTTGTCTACGAGTATCGGGTGCTCCTGTTTGACCCGGTTGATGATCTCCATGAATTCGGTTATATCCTTGTCGCTGTAGGCTATTTCCATGCCCTGACCGCCAAGCACGTACGACGGCCGGACAAGCACGGGATATATCAGCTCTTTTGCAGTGTTCAGCGCCTGCTCGAGCGTGTAGACCGTCCTTCCCTTTGGACGCGGTATACCTACTTCTTCGAGTATCCTGTCGAACTTTTCCCTGTCCTCGGCTGCGTCTACATCCTTCGCCTGTGTTCCGAAGATCCTTATACCATAATCGCTCAGCGCATTTACGAGCTTTATCGCCGTCTGACCTCCGAACTGAACAATAACGCCTTCAGGATTCTCAGTCTCGATAATATTTTCAACATCCTCTATTGTCAGCGGTTCGAAGTAAAGTCTGTCGGATGTGTCAAAGTCTGTGCTGACCGTTTCCGGGTTATTGTTTGCAATGATGGTTTCGTAGCCCTGCTCTTTCAGAGCCCAGACCGAGTGTACCGAACAGTAGTCGAATTCTATGCCCTGGCCTATCCTGATAGGGCCGGAGCCTATAACTAATACTTTCTTTCTGTCACTCTTCCTGACCTCGCTGAACTGGTCGTAAGTGGAGTAATAATATGGTGAAACGGCTTCGAATTCGGCTGCGCAGGTATCGACCATCTTGTAGGCCGCATTTATGCCGTACTCCTTTCTCAGCTGCTTTATCGATTTTCTGTCGCTGCCTGTATACTTTGCGATGACGATGTCGGGGAAACCCATTTTCTTGGTTTTTCTGAGCAATTCCGGAGTCAGCGTCTCTCTAGTAAAGCCTTTGAGCTTCTCCTCCATCATGACAAGTTCCTTTATTTTTGAGAGGAAAAAGTCGTCTATTTTTGTTATTCCGTTTATTTCTTCGATTTCAATGCCTCTTCGTAATGCCTCGGCTATTACAAACAGGCGCTCGTCGTTTATATCTCGAAGCTTTTTTCTGATTGCCCCGGTATCCAGCGACTTGTAAATATCCTGTTCAAGTGTGTTTATATTGAGCTCCAGCGAACGTATCGCCTTCATTAGCGCAGCCTCAAAGGAACTGCTGATGGACATTACTTCCCCTGTCGCCTTCATCTGCGTGCCGAGGGTCCTTTCGGCCTTTACAAACTTGTCGAAGGGCCATTTCGGGATCTTCACCACAACGTAATCGAGCGTCGGCTCAAAGCATGCGTATGTCTTACCAGTTACGGCGTTCCTGATCTCATCTAGTCCGTAGCCTATCGCTATCTTGGTCGCAACCTTCGCTATCGGATAACCCGTTGCCTTCGATGCCAGCGCCGACGAACGGCTTACTCTCGGATTCACTTCGATGACCGCATATTCATAGCTCGTAGGATGCAGTGCGAACTGAACGTTGCAGCCCCCCTGTATCCCGAGCGCCGATATGATCTTTAGCGACGCGGTTCTGAGCATCTGGTATTCCTTGTCCGATAAAGTCTGAGAGGGCGCAACGACGATGCTGTCACCCGTATGAACACCGACAGGATCTATGTTTTCCATATTGCAGACAGTGATGACATTGCCTTTCCCATCGCGCATCACTTCATACTCTATTTCCTTCCAGCCCGCTATGCATTTTTCAATGAGCGCCTGGCCGACCCTGCTGAGCCGCAGCCCGTTCGTAGCTATTTCGGTCAGCTGGTCCCTGTCCGCTGCGATTCCGCCTCCGGTACCGCCGAGAGTATATGCCGGCCTGACGATGACCGGATATCCTATTTCCTCCGCGAAAGCCAATGCATCCTCCACTGCTTTAACAACCTTGCTCACTATACAGGGCTCTCCTATGCTTTCCAACGTATCCTTGAAAGCCTGCCTGTCTTCGGCCATCTTTATTGCCTCGGTTGCCGTTCCCAGCAGCTTCACACCCTGCTCTTCGAGAAAGCCTGATTCCGCCAGTTCCATTGCCAGGTTCAGACCTGTCTGGCCTCCGAGAGTCGGCAGAAGGCTGTCCGGCTTTTCCCTGATTATGATCTTCTTCACTGTTTCCGCGTTCAGCGGTTCTATATAAACTTTATCCGCTATATTCGTGTCTGTCATTATCGTCGCAGGATTGCTGTTGACAAGCACGACTTCCACGCCTTCCTCACGAAGCGCCTGGCAAGCCTGAGTGCCGGCATAGTCGAATTCTGCCGCCTGACCTATTATGATCGGTCCGGAACCAATGACCATTACTTTACTGACATCATTACGTCTTGGCATGCTTAACCCCTTTCCAATCCTCCATCATTCCGATAAACCGGTCGAACAGATAGGCCGTATCAGCCGGCCCCGGTGAAGCCTCAGGATGGAACTGTACCGTAAACATGGGTACGTTTAGGTATCTTACGCCTTCGACCGTACCGTCGTTCATATTCCTGTGGCTGACCTTCATGCATGTTTTGTCGAGTCTGTCCTCAATTATCGTATATCCGTGGTTCTGCGACGTTATATAGGTAAGGTCTCTTTCAATATCCTTTACCGGGTGGTTGCAGCCCCTGTGACCATATTTCAGCTTTTCAGTATCGCCGCCCATGGCAAGCGCAGTCAACTGATGCCCCAGACATATCCCGAAGATCGGCTTTTTACCAATAAGTTCCCTCAATGTTTTTATCTGTTGTCCGCAGTCCTTGGGGTCTCCCGGGCCGTTCGACAGCATTATCCCGTCGGGTTCTACGGCCAGGAGCTCCTCTGAGGTCACCGGGGCGGGGAACTGGAACACTTCGCAGTTTCTTCTTAGCAGCGACCGGACTATGTTGAGCTTGATACCGTAGTCTATCAGCGCCACTCTCGGGCCGGTGCCATCGTGATGTATCATATTCTTTACGGTTACTTGTTCAACCGGGTGCTCCACACTGTACTCCCTGATCTGTTCGAGCCTGCTTTTCAGGCTGAAACCGGAATCGGTCGAGATTATGCCCTTCATAGTGCCTTTATCGCGAAGTATCCTGGTCAGAGCCCTCGTATCAATACCTTCTATTCCTATTATCCCGTTCCTGCCGAGGTATTCGCTCAGCGTTTCGAGCGATCTCCAGTTGTTCGGCGTCTTGCACATCTCCCTGACTACGAAGCCCTTGACCTGCGGCCTTGCGGATTCGATATCCTCAAGGTTAACTCCATAATTGCCTATAAGAGGGTATGTCATTGTAACAATCTGTCCGTAGTAGGACGGATCGGTCAAAACCTCCTGATAGCCTGTCATTCCCGTATTGAAAACAAATTCACCGATCACTTCACCAGAAGCTCCGAAGCTGCTGCCTTCGAGGATCGTACCATCTTCAAGCGCCAAATATGCCTTCATTGTGATCACCCCTGTCTATATAAACTGCTGCTTTTCTGCTGCTTTTCCGCTATCTTTCATGCTTTCCTGATCCGGGTTTTAATTGCCGCCATCATTTTACACGTTCTTTTCAAGCGCTTCGCATATCTCGTCCCTCATCCTTATCGCTTCCGCTCTTGCAGCCATGTCAAATGCTTCTTCTCCGTATTTATCCGACCATTTTTCCGATTTCCACGCGCACATGATGCTGCGCGATGCGTTTACTATCGCCCCGAGGCCGTCGCTGTTGAAGGAATTCACCACATCTTTCGCCATACCGCCCTGTGCTCCGTATCCGGGAACCAGTATATACGCTCTCTTCATTACTTCCCTCAGTACCCTGGCCTGTTCCGGCCAGGTAGCACCCACTACCGCACCGACGCTGCTGTAGCCCGACTCCCCGATGATTCCGCTTCCCCATTCGTCGACGAGTCCTGCCACTTTTTCGTATACTCGCCTGCCATCCTCAAGCACAAGGTCCTGAAACTGCCCTGATGATTTATTCGAGGTTTTTACAAGTACGAATATCCCTTTGCCGTATTTTGAACAGTTGTCTGTGAAAGGCTTTATTCCGTCAACACCCAGATAAGGATTCACAGTCAGAGCATCGGCGTCGAAAGCGGTATATTCGCCGTCCGCTATCTTCGTCCTGCCAAGGAACGCTGCAGAGTAAGCTTCTGCAGTCGTACCTATGTCGTTTCTCTTCCCGTCCGCGATAACGAGCAGCCCTTTCAATCTCGCATACGAGCAGGTTTCATGAAACGCCCTGATTCCTTCAAGGCCATACATTTCATAATACGCAAGCTGTGGTTTTACGGCAGGTACGATACCGCAGACAGCATCTATCAATTTTTTATTGAAGCTTGTGATTGCCGCAGCAGCGCCAGAAAAACCGATTCCATATTCTTTGAATGCCTTTTCCCTGATAACTGCCGGCACATACTCGAGTTTAGGGTCGAGACCAACCACTGTGGGATTGCCGCACTTCCTTATGCCCTCTATGAGCTTGTCGATAAACATTTTTTCCGCCATTTCCGTCCTCCATTATCTATTTACCTTTATTACAAGCTGGACGGTATCTTATTCTTCCTGCCTCTTCCCGTCCTGCTTTTTCCCGCCATGCCTCTTCCCGCGCTGCTACTTTCCGTCCTGCTACTTTCCGTCCTGCTACTTTCCGTCCTGCATCTTCCCGTCCTGCATCTTCCTATACTGCTCTTCCTGTCCTGCTTTTTCCCGTTCTGCCTCTTTCCGAGCAGTACAGTCTCCCTGCCTTACAGCATAATTCTGTCGCTTACTATTACCCTGCCGTTCACAATGGTTCCCCAGACGGAGCCGCACAGCTTCGTACCGTCGAACGGAGAATTTTTTGACTTCGACTGGAATTTTAAAACATCTACCGTAAACTCGTCTTCAAGATCTGCGATCGTGATGTCTGCAGAGCTGCCGACCTCAAGCGTGCCCTTGCTAATACTGAGTATCTTCGACGGATTGAGGCTCATTTTCTCCACCAGCTTTGAAATACTGATTATCCCCGGTTTGACAAGGTTCGTCAGCGCAAGCGGCAGCGCCGTTTCAAAGCCTACCAGCCCATTTGCCGCAAGGCTGAATTCGACTGCCTTTTCATCACTATGATGCGGTGCGTGATCCGTTGCGATTATATCTATCGTATCGTCGGCTATGCCCGCAATGATCGCCTTTACGTCTTCTGCCGATCTAAGCGGCGGATTGACCTTGGCATTTGTATTGTAGCCTTCGCAGGCATTCTCCGTCAGTGAGAAATAATGCGGGCAGGTCTCGCATGTGACCTTTACGCCGCGTTTTTTGGCGTTCCTTATCAGTTCCACCGACAATGCCGTGCTTACATGCGCGATATGGATCGGGACGCCTGTATATTCAGACAGGATCAGCTCCCGTGCTACCATCGTTTCCTCCGCAGCCGAAGGTATTCCCTTGAGGCCCATTATAGTCGAAATGTAGCCCTCATTCATGACGCCTTCCTCAGCCAGGTCCAGATCCTCGCAGTGAGAGATCACTGTTATGTCAAACATCGAAGCATACTGAAGCGCTTTTTTCATCAGCGACGAACTCCTGACCGGCTTTCCGTCATCCGAAATCGCTACGGCTCCTGCGAATTTCAGCTCGCCTATCTCCGCGAGTTCTTCGCCCTTCTGACCTTTCGATATGGCGCCTATCGGGTATACGTTCACGTAACCTTCCTGTTTCGCCTTGTTGATGATATATTTTATAACGGCTTCGTTGTCCGCCACAGGATTCGTGTTGGGCATGCAGGCTACTGAGGTGAAGCCTCCCATCGCTGCGCTTCTTGTGCCGCTCTCTATGTCTTCCTTATACTCAAAGCCCGGGTCCCTCAGGTGGCAGTGCGCATCGACAAGTCCCGGGAGCACATGTTTCCCTTTTGCGTCTATGACCTCGCAGCCTTCTTCATCCAGGCCCTTCGCTATTTCCGCTATTTTGCCGTCTACGGCAAGCAGATCGTATACCCCGTCTGTCCCTGTTTTTACATCAACTATGTGTCCGTTTCTAATTAGCAGCTTCATTACTATTCCTCCTGGTCAAAAGATACAGCAGCGCCATTCTGATCGCTACGCCGTTCGTTACCTGCTCTTCTATCGCAGAGTTCTCATCGCCCGCAACCGCGCTCGTAAGCTCGACTCCGCGGTTTATCGGGCCGGGGTGCATGATCAGCGCGTCCTTTTTGGCGAGCTGCAGGCGATTGTCATCAAGCCCGAAGAATCTGGAGTATTCTCTGACTGTCGGAAACAGCGCCTTTTTCTGTCTTTCAAGTTGCAGCCTCAAAGCCACTACTACGTCTGCATCGATAAGCGCTTCATGTATGGTATTGAAAACCTTGGCGCCTGTAAGTTCGATATCCGGAGGCATCAATGTCGCAGGTCCCGCCAGCGAAACCTCCGCGCCCATTTTCGTAAGTCCCCATATATTGCTCCTGGCGACCCGGCTGTGGTAGATATCTCCCAATATGGCGACTTTAAGGCCCTTCAAGGTGCCTTTTTTCTCTCTCATCGTGAACATATCCAGGAGTGCCTGCGTCGGGTGTTCGTTCATCCCATCCCCTGCATTGATGACGCTGGCTTTTACATTCCGGGCAAGGAGATGGGGCGCACCGGACTGCGGATGCCTGATAATTATTACGTCGGTCCCCATCCTGTCGATCGTCCTGCCGGTGTCGATCAGCGTCTCGCCCTTCGAAACGCTGCTTGCTGATGCCGAAATGTTGGCCGCGCTCGCGCTCATGTATTTGGATGCAAGCTCGAAGGAAAGTCGCGTCCTCGTGCTGTTTTCGTAAAACAGCGTGATTATCGATTTGCCCTGTAGGTGAGGGGTCTTTTTACTGTTTGACAGAACTACATATTTCATGGCTTTGGCTGTATCCAGAATATATTCTATTTCCTCAGCGGAAACATCTTTGAGCCCAAGCATATCTTTCGATTTAAGATTCATAAACATACCGCCTTCCAATCCTGCTTAAAATTTAACTCTTCCTATAAAAAAAGAGTAAGGACAAGTCCCTACTCAATACTTCATGCCAACTTCCATGTCACTTAAAGTAACAACATTCACTTTGTCTATATCAAAAAGTTTGACATTTACGACCTCCGATTTGGATGTCGGGACATTTTTGCCTACATAATCCGCTCTGATGGGAAGCTCCCTGTGTCCCCTGTCTATGAGGATCGCAAGCTGTATCATCCGCGGCCTTCCAATGTCCATTATGGCGTCTATCGCCGAACGTACGGTACGGCCCGTGTAGATGACATCGTCCACAAGTACGATCACCTTATCCGTTACAGGAAAGTTGATCTCGGTTCCGTTGACGACCGGATGCTCCGAAAGCATGCTAAGATCATCGCGATAGAAGGTGATATCCAGTATTCCGACCGGTACTTCCGTTCCCTCCACCTCGAGTATTTTCGAAGCGATCAGCTTGGCAAGCGGCACGCCCCTTCTCTGAATCCCGATAAGATATACATTGTCGACACCCTTGTTCTTCTCGATTATCTCATGTGCGATCCTCGTGACGGCTCTCATGATCCCGCTTTCATCCATTATTTCAGCCTTGTCGATCATACCCGGGACCTCCCTTCGGTATTATATCCAGGATTATTGCTCCGGCATATAATCTACATCATTTTGCCGCGAGCAATTTAACTACTGCTCCATAAAATCAGAAAAGCTTCCTGCCCTAAGGCAGGAAGCATAATCATCATAGGTATGAAACCTGTAATATACGCTAATGAATGTTACCCTTCCAGCCTCTCGGGACTAATTAAAAGGTTATTTTTAATTTAATTTATATTACCATAACACAAATTGCTTGTCTATAGGATAATACAAAAAACACCTTAATATCTATTACGTTCTTAAGGTGTTTTTTGTATTATGGTCAATCAGGTTTTGTTCCTGCCTCTTTTATACCTTAAACACAGAAGCGGCTTTAATCAACGATTCGGATTTATCTTTTGCAGATCCCGACAGCTTGATTACTTCATTTGACAGCTGCGCTATGTCAGACGACTCCTGCGCTATGCTCGAGGCTCCCTGCGCTTCCTCGTTCGCAGAGCTGGCTATTTCAGTAATCGCTTTTGTCATATTCTCGATAGAAGCCAGAAGTTCTTCCGAGGTTGCGCTAAAATCCGTCACCATATCGCTTATAGCCGAAGAATCGTTGTTGTATTGTTCACTGGTATCGACCAGGTAATCGTAGTCCTTTAAAACCTGCCTGTCGATGAATTCCAGTATTTCACCCGAACTGGACGTCAGGTTCTGTACGGCTTCGAAAATTATTTTAGTTACGCTTTGTATTCTAGCAACCGTATTTTTCGAATCCTCCGCCAGCTTTCTGATCTCTTCGGCAACAACTGCAAAGCCCTTTCCTGCCTCGCCTGCCCTCGCAGCCTCAATAGCCGCATTCAAAGCAAGAAGATTGGTTTGATTGGTAATTTCAAGTATTGCTTCCGACAGCTCATTTATCTGGTCGACTGCCTTTGCTTGCTCTATTGCCACCTGCAGGCCGTTTTTAGTCCTTCCGTATATCTCATTGGCACTTCCTTTTGAGGCCGTCGCATTATTCTTCATATCTTCAGCTATTTTGCTTACATTTTTGGCTTTTAACGCGCCTTCCTGTGCTTTTGAAGCTATTGAACTTACTGCCTCAGCTATTTCCTCCGATGTGGCGTTCATTTCTTCTGTGGACGAAGCCGTTTCCTCCGTACCGGCCGATAATTCCTCCGTAGTCGCCGTTATACTTTCAATACTTTTGTTTAGCTTTTCCATACCGTTATTTATGTTATCAAGCATTCCGCCAACGTCACGTGAACCGTCAATAACATGCTTAACGATTTTTTTGATTGATTGCTGCATGGTCAGTATTGAATTTGCGAGAACGCCTATTTCGTCATTCGACTTTAGAATATTTTTAGGTACTTCTCTGGAAAAATCGCCGGTTGAAACTATTTTTAGATAGTCCGAGGCTGTCTTTACCGGTTTTGATATCCCTAATGCCAAAAAGAAAGTGACAAATACTCCCGATAATATGAAAACTATTGATACTAAGAGAATTATCAATTCCAGAGACTCGACTCTCTCCATCACCTCTGACTTCGGCGCCGTAATGGCCAACGACCAGGTTGTTCCCTGTATCGGCGTGTATGCCATATATTTGGTAACTCCATTATATGTATATTCGCCTATTCCCTTCTTGCCTGCCATCATTTCTTTTTCTAGCCTGACCAGCGGCTCAAGGCTGGGATCCTTTTTAACACTTTCGAGGTCGTTATCCATGTTTTTTACTAGATCCCGATTCGTATGCGCTATCGTAGTGCATTTATCATTTACCATATACGCGCTGCCGCTTTTGCCAAATTTAATCTCACTCGTATATGTGCTCAGTTCATTTCCGTCGCGCGTTGCTACAAGCACTCCCTTTACCGTATTGCCATCCTTTATGGGAACTGCAAAGCACATGACAACGCTATCATTGACTTTGCTTACGAAAGGATCTGAAACCGTGTTATCACCTTTTAATGCTTTTATATAATAATCCCTGTCGGAAATATTCAAGCTTTCTCCGTCGCTATACTTAATATTTCCGCTTGTATCAGCGATACCGATCCTGATATGGCCGCTCCTATCGACTTCGCTGCTCAGGAGCTTCAACTTGTCATCCAGACTTAGTCCGTCTTCCCTGATTGAATTACTGCCGGCCAATGCTTCCAATGAATTAAGCTGGATGTCGAGCTTGCTGCGTATAACCACTGCGGCTTCATCGGCCATTTGGGGCAACGTTTCATTAATATTGGACTTCAACATAGTTGTTGATTCGTAAGAAATCACAAGTGCAAACCCAGCGCATATAGCAACAAGCAATATCCCAAAAAACAAGGTCAATTTTAGTTTAATACTTCTAATATGTAACATATCCTCTCTCCTGCCTCTGTAATTTAATAAGGTTGTAAACTAATTATTGAACTGCGCATAAATTGAGTATTGAATTAAGTCGATAATTATAATTAGCCTGAACAATATATGTTAATCACAATTTTCCTCCCCTCAACAGTAATTTGACGTGAACAAAAATATAACGCTCATTGCGCTTATATTTTTCTACTTATTTCTTGGCTATTTTTATGACTTAATTCGACATATAATTTGATTTTCCCTTGAATTTATAGAATATTTTCAATGCATGGACATGAATCAAGAAATGCAAAAAATAGATAATCTGATTTTCAACATAGATATGAATAATGAGAGGGCATGAATTTATTCAAAGGCTTCATTTCTGAGCTTTTCAACAAGCTCAGTGAATTCGAGCGGCGGATCTGCCTCAAATTCCACATATTTTCCGGTTCCAGGATGAACGAAACCGAGTACCCTGGCATGCAGAGCCTGACCATCGATGCCGTATTTCTGCTTCTTTCTGCCATATACCGTGTCGCCGATGAGAGGATGGCCGATATATGACATGTGTACTCTTATCTGGTGCGTCCTGCCGGTCTCAAGCTGCACTTCAAGCAGCGTTGCCGATTTTAAACGCTCCAACACCCTGAAGTGCGTTACTGCTCTTCTGCCATTTTTAAGGTTTACGGCCATCTTTTTACGTTCGGTTGGGTGCCTTCCTATCGGCGCATCTATTTTTCCGGTGTCTTCGATTATAACGCCCTCAGCTACAGCAGTGTATATCCTTTTTATATCATGCTCCTTGAGTTTAACGGACAATACTCCGTGCGAGCTATTGTTCTTTGCAACTACGAGCACACCTGACGTGTCCTTGTCTATCCTGTGTACGATACCCGGCCTGATTACTCCGTTTATATCGGATAGCGAGCCGCTGCAATGCTTAAGAAGCGCATTGACGAGCGTTCCTTCGTAGTTGCCAGCAGCCGGATGGACGACCATGCCCCTGGGCTTGTTTATTACGATTATATCTTCATCTTCGTAAAGGATATCGAGAGGTATATCTTCAGCTTTGACCTCGAGGACCTTCGGTTCCGGTATCGAAACGCTTGCTTGATCCCCCGGTTTGAGCCTGTACCCTGTCTTAACAGGTTTACCGTTGATAAGGACATTCCCGTCCGTTATCAGCTTCTCCACATGGTTCCTCGAAAACCTTCCGAGTTTTGCCGTAAGCCATACATCCAGACGTTTTTCGGATTCCTCTCCCGTTATTACAAAAATTTCATTGTTCATTTTCTATTTCATCCTATTTATTTACCGGCGATTCCTTGTATATGAAAATCACATATACCGCCAGCAGTATCGTACCGAAGGTAACTGCTATATCCGCGGCGTTGAATATGGGGAATTCGTACTTCCCTATATAGAACAGAAGAAAATCCGTTACCTTCCCCTCGAATAGCCTGTCTATATAGTTGCCAATAGCGCCGCCAAGTATCAGCGCGAGAGAAAACCTCATAAGTGCGTGTTTGTTTTTTATCATTATATAAATTATAAAAGCGGCTATAACCGGAATAAGTATCAGAAAAAACAATCTGCCATTCTGAAGTATGCCCCATGCAGCTCCGGGATTCTTATGGAGAGTAAGGTAGAAAAACTTATCCACCACAGGGATCATTTCTCCCGTTTCGATATTGCTTACGACCACGTACTTCGAGATACGGTCTATTATTATGACTAAAACAGAAATCAGTACCCAGATCATATTTATCCTCCAAACCATTTTTTCGCCCGATCGACTTTACCTTTTCAATACCGGTATAACATGATCTAATATGCTATCTCGGGTTTATACCACTGCGTAAAACCGCTGAAATGATTCCATGTATCAGGTTCAAGCGGGCCTCTCAGCCTTTTTCCGTAAACCATTGCATCGCGCAGAAAATACAGTCCGATATATGGCGTGTCGTTATCGATCTGATTCTGCAGAGCTTTGTAGATCGTCTTTCTCTTGCTTTCATCCGTCTCGCGGAACAAGGATGCTACGTTGGCATCTACAGCCGGATTATTGTAACCCGAAACATTGAACGCATTCCCGCTTGCTCCGGATAACGCAGCGGGCAGGTAACCTGCCGAATATAGGTATGACAGGTCGGGTATCTGCGGGACTCTGCAGCCTATAAACGCCATATCGTATTTATTCCCCGTAACGCTGTTCATTAAATCGTTCCAGGCGACCTGCTTCACATCTGATGGGATACCTGCCCTCTGAAGCTGTGCGCATATCTTCTGAGCCGCGCGTACCCTTATACTGTTGTTTGTATTGACAAGCAGGCTTACTTTAAGGTATCTCCTTGCACCGCTAATATATTTGTAATACCCATCACTTCCCTGTTTCCAGCCTCCTTCCAAAAGCGCCTCCGACGGCGTTGCCGCAGTTATCGCCGAGAACGTCGTGCTGTTGATTATTGCCGCCTGGGTCGTATAACCGGCCGTCGGATAAGGTACGGACGAAACGGCTGCTATATCTTCCGTTTCCGATATCCAGCTTTCCTGTAGCACAGGAAGCTTTGCTGCTTCAGATTCTCCCGGAAGTACGTCGTTTATAAGTTCGTCCCGGTCTATCGCAAGATCGATGGCTTTCCTGGCGAAAGGATCCGAAAAAACAGGATTCCTCATATTAAACGCAAGAAATTCATAATTGCGGGATGTATATTTTTTTATTACCAAATCAGTTCTTCCCTTATATTTTGCCAGGTCGCTGGTCGGAATCCCTGAAATATCTATTTCTCCAAGCTGGAATGCTCCCATGGCGTCGTCTGGGCTCTTGAAAATATTCGCCTGTATCGTCTCAATATACATTTTCTTATCCGGGGTCACGGCGGAGTTATCGGGTACAGTACCGGAAACGGTATTTTCTCCTGTATCAAGCGGTACTTCCAAACCATGGTCGCCAATATCTACCGGAGTTATTGCGGGTACAGTACCGGCATTCATGCCTGTACCTGTGCCTGTGCCTGTTCCTGCGCCTGCGGTACTTTCCGCCGGACCGCCGGCCGTGGATTCGTCAGATGCCGAAAGCTGCCACCAGTCCTTATTGGCCTTCATTATGACATTCTTTCCATGAGTATATGAAACATAGTTGTATGGCCCTGTACCTATAGGGCTGAATTGCTTTGACGAGCTCAATACATCCTTCTTGCTGAACTGGTGCTTCGGCAATATCGGAAACGACATCATTTCCGGCAGGAAAGAATTCGGTTTTCCCAGGGCTATCTTGATATTGGACGAATCGACGGCAACACAAGTTACCATATTCTGAAACAGAGGCTTATAAATTGAATCTATGCTGTTGTTCCGGATAGTCTGAATGGTGAATTCAACGTCATCAGCGGTGAAAGCTTTTCCGTCCTGCCATCTGACGCCGTCCCTTATGTGGAAATTCCAGATGAGCCCGTCGGGAGATACCGTCCAGCTGTCCGACAATACGGGGACTGCCCTCTGGCTTTTGTCGAGGCGGGTCATCCCTTCGTAAATGAAACCCAGAAAATCCGCCGTATATGTATTTTTTGTGAGTATCGGATTAAGCGTATCCGGCTCCGTAGTAAATACGTTCAGCGTCCCTCCCGATACGGGTCCCCTGTCAAGGATATCATAATCCTCGTATTGCCCGGTGCCGGCGCCGCCGCTGCCGCCGTACTGCTGCAGCTGCCCCGAATCAATGCCGGTCTGGCAGGCCGACAGCAATGTGCAGATCAAAAGTAATATAATAATGTTTATAGATCTTTTCATACGTTACACCTTCAAGCCCTTATTTGCATGAACGCCGCCAGGCTGCCCGTCCTGCCTTCATCGCCCCTGTAGGAAAAAAACAGGTCCTTTCTGCATTTCGTGCATATACCGCAATTGTGTATATTTTCAAGTACAAGGCCTTCCTTTAGCAGTTCTTCCTGTATGATTCCCTGCAGATCTATATTCCACTTCTTTTCACCGGTCTTCCTGTAAAAAGCCTCATTTTCGAAATTATTTGCAAACAGGCTGAATACATCTTCATCGACTTCAAAACAGCAGCTCCCGATAGAAGGGCCCATGACGGCGACAAGTCTTTCCGCACAAAATCCCGGAACTTCCCTGAGCCTTTTTACGCCATTCGAAACGATATTGTCAAGAGTGCCTCTCCATCCCGAATGTATCAACGCAGCCGCCTTGACGACTGGTTCATATAAAAAGACCGGCACGCAGTCAGCATGAGAAGTAACGAGTGTGATCCCGGGCGTAACAGTCGCAAGCCCGTCTATTCCGATTATATCGCTTTCCCTCGAAAAACCCTTGCCTTTATCTTTTTCATCAACAAAAGCGACCTTGGTATCATGCACCTGGTTTGTCAGAACAAGACTGCCGGTGTCTATCCCAAGCGAATCGCACAATATCCCGTAATTGGCGAGTATGTTTTCTCTCGTATCCTTCCTCTTAAAACCTAGGTTCAGCGTACTGCACTCGCCTGAACTTACCCCGCCGTCACGTGTGCTCATACAGTGGATCAGGGAATCTTCATATTTCTTAAGACAATCGAACTTAATATATTTCAACTCGCCGTCAGAGACGAGTACCGTACCTCTGCCGATACTGCGGGATGTTTTCAATAAAATGCCCTCCGTTGCTGGCCTTCGTTCATTATTCATATTACCATAACCGGTTCCTATACTCAATATACTCAAAAGTCAAAATCACAGTCTCGCTATGTTCATTTAATATAAAAGGCCGCTGATATGGCTTATCAGCAGCCTTGTCTCATTACTGGATGCTATTTCCTTGGTTCGACGATCAGTTTTATGGCAGTTCTTTCCTCCCCGTCGATAACGATATCAGTAAAGGCAGGAATACATATCAGTTCGATCCCTGACGGCGCTACAAAACCACGCGCTATGGCTACGGCCTTCACAGCCTGGTTCAATGCTCCCGCGCCTATCGCCTGCATTTCTGCTGAACCCCGTTCTCTTATGACTCCTGCCAGTGCTCCTGCTATGGA
The DNA here is from genome assembly GCA_023411715.1 of Bacillota bacterium. Lineage (GTDB taxonomy): Bacteria > Bacillota > Clostridia > Acetivibrionales > DTU013 > JAEYOM01. Next base: position 66,967 of record JAEYOM010000076.1, read on the forward strand.
ATTTGGGTTGGATTTTGCTGAGACCTTTAAAACATCCATGATTTTTACCCCCATTGCAAACAATATTATATGATTAAAAGTAATTCTACATAATTATTCAAAATCCTTTTTATTTAGTTAAATTTTAGAAATTTTGATAATTTGCATAAAAAAAGGGGGTGTTTATGGGCAATATACCCAAATTATCGGTATGTTTACAATACCTGGTTCCTGTTTACCCTTCTGATGCATGCCGATCTGCCGGTCTTTTCGTCAATTTCAAGATATACCGCATTAAACTGGACTGATCCTTTAGCTACCTCGAAGCGCACAGGCATCCCCTTTACGAATTTCTCGACTACGATATCCCTTTCCACTCCGATTATACCTTCATAAGGTCCGGTCATACCCACATCCGATATAAAGGCAGTCCCGCATGGAAGTATGCGTTCGTCTGCCGTCTGGACATGCGTATGTGTTCCGAGCACGGCGCTGACCCTTCCGTCAGCATACCATGCCAGCGCGCATTTTTCGGACGTCGCTTCAGCATGTATATCCACGATCACCGCTTTAACCTTGCTTTTTATATATTCCAGTTCCCTGTCAAGCGCCATGAATGGGCAATCGACAGGATCCATATAAACACGGCCCAGTAAATTTATTATCCCAAGTTTGCCGCCTATTATAGCCGAACCTTTGCCCGGTAGCCCTTCTGCGTAATTTGCCGGACGTACGATCTTATTGTCCGAATCTATGAAATTGGTTATTTCCCTTTTTGACCACGTATGGTTTCCCATGGTCAGACCGTCGATTCCGCCCGCATATAGTTCCTGGGCCAGCACACAGGTGATCCCCGAGCCTCCGGCCGCATTTTCAGCGTTAGCTATACAATAATCGAAAGGCAGTTCCTTTCGTATTTCATTCAAATATTCCTTTACGGCTTTTCTGCCCGGACTTCCTACTATATCTCCAATGAACAATACTTTCAAAACGGTTCCTCCATAGCGTGATATGTCTCTAATATAACATAAAAAGCGTGTTTTCACACGCTTTTTATGTCCAGCCAACGGCTTTGTTTACTTAGCATATTCAATTGCCCTTGTCTCACGGATAACGTTTACCTTGATCTGACCGGGATATTCAAGCTCGCTTTCGATCTTTTTGACGATTTCCCTGGCTTTCAATACCATCTCGTCATCAGATACGTCATCCGGCTTGACAATGATCCTGATTTCCCTGCCCGCCTGTATAGCATAGCATTTTTCTACGCCCGGGAAGGAATTTGCGATCTCCTCAAGCTTTTCGATCCTCTTGATGTAAGATTCAAGGGTTTCCCTTCTGGCGCCCGGCCTTGCAGCTGAAATAGAATCTGCAGCCTGGACCAGTACGGCAACCAGTGATGTCGGTTCGACATCGCCATGATGCGACATTATCGCATTGATAACATCATTGCCTTCTCTGTACTTCTTCGCAATATCTGCTCCGATAGTTACATGAGAACCTTCGACTTCATGATCGACGGCTTTCCCTATGTCATGCAGAAGACCCGCTCTCTTGGCAAGTACTACATCTGCACCAAGTTCTGCCGCCATTGCACCCGCAAGGTTGGACACTTCAATTGAATGATTCAGTACGTTCTGACCGTAACTTGTCCTGAATCTAAGCTTACCGAGAAGCTTGACTATTTCAGGATGCAGTCCGTGTACTCCGGTTTCGAAGGTCGCACGGTCGCCTTCCTGGCGGATTGTATTTTCAACTTCCTTCTTTGCCTTTTCAACCATTTCTTCAATTCTTGCAGGATGAATTCTGCCGTCAAGGATCAGTTTTTCAAGCGTGATCCTCGCTACTTCCCTTCTAATGGGATCGAATCCCGAAAGTATTACAGCTTCAGGAGTATCATCTATTATCAGGTCGATTCCTGTAAGTGTCTCGAGAGTCCTGATATTTCTGCCTTCACGTCCGATGATACGCCCCTTCATTTCATCATTGGGCAATGGCACTACCGATACTGTAGTCTCCGATACATGGTCTGCGGCACATTTCTGGATTGCGGTTGCAACGATATCTCTGGCTTTCCTGTCTGCCTCTTCTTTCGCTCTTGCTTCCAAATCCTTAACCAGAATCGCTAATTCATGTTTTACCTCATCCTCTACATCCCTGATGAGATACTGTTTGGCATCCTCGATAGACAGTCCCGAAATCCTTTCGAGCTCTTCGAGCTGCTTTTTCTGAAGCTCTGCAAGCTTTTCCTGTGTTGCCTGCACTTCTTTTGTTTTCTTGTTCAGAGCTTCATCTTTCTGTTCCAGAGCTTCTACCTTTTTGTCCAGCGTTTCTTCTTTCTGGACGAGGCGCCTTTCCTGTCTTTGAATTTCGTTTCTTCGTTCTTTGATCTCCCTGTCCAGTTCCATTCTGCTTCTGTGGACCTCTTCCTTTGCTTCCAGAAGAGCTTCCCTCTTTTTACTCTCGGCTGTTTTCAAAGCATCGTTCACTATTCGTTTCGATTCCTGCTCTGCACTGCCGATTTCAGCTTCTGCATCACTTTTCCTGCGGTTATATCCCATACGGAACGATATAAACGAAGCAATCACTGCTCCAATTACAAGGCCAGCCAAAATTCCAATAACCCATTCCAAATTTACACACACCTCCTCATATTCAGTTTTCAATGGTCATGCCGGTCGCATGGGCGAGCAGTTGACATTTGGTCAACGACCAGCCCCGGTCGCATGGGCGGACAGTTGGCGTAAGCCAACGACCAGCCCCGGTCGCAGGGCAAGCAGTTGACATTTGGTCAACGACCAGCCCCGGTTCAAAACCGGCTATTCATAATGTACGGATGGCCTGAGCCATCCGTTTTTAAACGAAATACAAATTAATTGTAAACTTTTTTAATTTTTATGTCAAGAAAAACAAAACCCGCAGCCAATGTTTGATTTAGGCTCTGCCCCTGCTTTTGCGGGCAACAGTTCCTGCATCCTTCCTTCCATTCCTTCCCTTCGCAGTAATTGGCTTTCCTTTTATGTCATTATTATCTGTTCTGGCTTTTAGCTGGTTCTTATGTGCAGGAGATATACTTTTTTTGTCTTCCGATGGTACCGGGCTCTTTCGATCTGCAGACTTCTTTTTCCTGTTTCCCGCCTGCACCGAATTCTTTCGATCCAAAGACATCTTTTCTTTATTGTCCGGCGGCACAAGGCAATCTTTCCCGTGACCGATAAGATCTCCCCTGCCTGCCAGACGCAGCGCTTCCCTGACGAGGCGCTGGTTCTCCTTTTTCCTGAACTGCAGTAAAGCCCTCTGCATGGCTTTTTCCTTCGGTGACGCCGGTACGTATATCTTTTTCATAGTCCTCGGATCCAGTGAAGTATAAAACATACAAGTCGACAGAGAACCGGGCGTAGGGTAAAAATCCTGGACCTGTTCGGGAGTGCAGCCTGTTTTCTTCATATAGAGTGCAAGTTCTACCGCCGCTTTGAGATCGCTCCCCGGATGGCTGGACATAAGGTAAGGTATCAGGTATTGTTTCTTGCCGATTTCCTGATTTATTTCGTTATACTTGCTGACAAAGGCATCGTATACCTTTCTTCCGGGTTTGCCCATTTTCTCGAGCACCCTGTCGGATATATGCTCAGGCGCTACCTTCAGTTGTCCGCTGATGTGATGTTCGCATAATTCCCTGAAAAATTCATCGTTTTTGTCGAGTAACAGATAGTCATATCTTATGCCGGAACGTACAAATACTTTTTTTACCCCTTTCAGACCGCGAAGCTTTCTTAAAAGCTCCAGATATTCCCTGTGATCCACCCTAAGGTTTTTACAGGGCTGCGGATAGAGGCACTGCCTGTTTTTACAGGTCCCGTATTCTTTTTGCCTTTCGCATGCCGTATCCCTGAAGTTTGCCGTAGGTCCGCCGACATCATGTATATAGCCTTTGAATCCCGGCTGCTTCACGAGTTTTCCGGCCTCGTTCAGAATAGAGGACTGGCTGCGTTTCTGTATTACCCTGCCCTGATGAAAATTCAGCGCGCAGAAGGAGCAGCCGCCGTAACAGCCGCGATGGCTTGTTATGCTGTACTCGACTTCCTTTATAGCAGGAATTCCGCCGGCTTCGGCATACATTGGGTGGTATGTCCTCTCATAAGGCAGCGAGTATACTCTGTCGAGTTCTTTCTCCGTCATCGGAAAAGCGGGCGGGTTCTGTACCACAAGCCTGTCGCCGTGCTGCTGCACCAGCGTTCTCCCGTTAATGGCATCCTGCTCGTTGTACTGCAGCATAAAAGCTTCGGCATAGGTCCTTTTGTCCGAAGAGACAGCTTCAAAAGACGGGATCGTGAGGTATCCGGCATCCGGGAGTTCCGATTCCGCCGCCATATACGCCGTACCTCTTATATTCCGCAATTTGCTTATCGGTGCGCCTTTAGCCAACAGCTTTGCAATCTCCAGCAGGGGGCTTTCTCCCATGCCGTATATGAGCATGTCCGCCTTGCTGTCGACCAGTATCGACCGCCTTACCTTGTTGTCCCAGTAATCATAATGGGCAAACCTCCTCAGGCTCGCTTCTATACCTCCGATGATCACAGGGACTCCCTTGAATGCTTCCCGGACCCTGTTGACATATATGATATCCGCTCTGTCCGGCCGAAAGCCTGTCTTGCCGCCTGGAGAGTAATTATCTTCACTTCTTGGCTTTTTACTTGAAGTATAATGATTGACCATGGAATCGATAACACCGGAAGAGACTAGTACCGCCAGTTCAGGACGTCCTAACCTCATGAAGTCATCAACACTATGCCAGTCTGGCTGTGCTATTATCCCCACACGATAGTCTTCGCTTTCGAGAAGACGCGTCAGGATCGCATGACCAAAGCTGGGGTGATCCACATAAGCATCCCCGCTGATATATAAAAAGTCAAGACTGTCCCAGCCTCTTTCCTCCATGTCCTTCCTGCTTACAGGTAAAAATGCCATTACTCTCTCCCGTTGAATGATTCCGTTCAAATAATTGTAGCACAATAATATCCGGTTTAAACCTATCCATTAACTAATTTCTTTAATTCATCCCTGCCGCGCATACCGTCAAATGCATGATTCTCCCTGATATCCTCAAGAACGCTTTCATTGAGGCTGACCGCCTGCCTGAGGTTTTCGCCCGCAATCTCATATCTCCCCAGTATTGCGTATATTGCGGCCAGGTGATAGTAGAGCTCACTGTCCGAGGGCTTTATCTCCAGCGCAGATTTATATGCTTCGATCGCATCGTTATAATTTCTTTGCTCCGTCAGTGCAGCGCCCAGATAATAATATATCTCGAGTTCGTCCGGCTTCACCTCCAGCGCATTTCTGTACGCGGCAGCCGCCTGGGTATATTTGCCGTCTTCGAAGAAACACATCCCCATATTGAAATACAGGCTGAATTCTTCCGGTTTGCGCCGTATCGCTTCCGAATAGACTTCAAGCGCCTCATCACGCCTTCCAAGCGAAGACATTACAATGCCAAGATTATTATAAGCGTCCGTAAAGTCCGGATTTATCCTGATCGCAGTCTTGTAAGCCTCTATAGCCGTATCATGACTGCCTGCTTCCTCCAACGCTATCGCCAGGTTATAATGGCACTGATAGCTGTCCGGCTTTATCCTGACTGCTTCCTTATAAGCAGCAACGGCTTCCTTCCAGCGTTTCAGTTTACCGCACACACCGGCCTTGCTGCTCCATGCCTGAAAATGTTCGGGATCTATCCGGATGATTTCTTCAAAAACCTGCAGCGCATCCTCCGGCTTTTTCTGCCTTACCAGGACCCTGCCAAGCTCGTCACGCGCCTCCACACTGTCAGCATTGAGCCTTACAGCGTCCCTGAGCGCTTTTTCGGCTTCTTCCGGCTTGCCTGCCTCATGCAGAAGTTTCCCCAGAATAAATGCGGCCCGGTAATCATCTTCCGCTGATGCGATCTTTTTTAGCGTTTCAATGCCTTTTTCGGAATCTCCGTTTCTGATATGTGCAAATGCAAGGTTTTCCATGACAGTATTGCTGCTACAGCCTGCCGCTGTCGACCTTTCATAGCTTTTTACGGCATTTTCGTATTTTTCCAGCATGTAATAAACGTTGCCCATGTTGTAAAAAATGTCGCTTCTGCCTGGTTCATCGGCTCCAACCAATTCCTGAGCCTTTCTGTATGCTTCCAGAGCTTCATCGTATCTCCCTAGGCCGTAACATGTGCCTGCCAGATTGTAATACAGCGTATAGGAGGTGTTTACAGCTTTTGATAGGGTGTCGTAGATATAATAAGCGTTCTCCGGGTCGTTATCCGCTTTGAGAGCGTTTGCATGGCTGATGCATTTCCTGAAGTTTTTCTGCAGGTCTTCCGGTAATTTTTGAAGATCCTTTATGATATCTGGTATCTGTATATCGCCGGCAAGCGGATTTATACCTCCCGACAGAAGCGAAGAAACAGCGCCGGCTGGTGAAGGCGCCTTTTCCACAAGGCCTCCGAAGGCGCCTGTCGTTTTTATCCTGTTGGTCATTGCCCTGTAATCGTAAATTATAAAAAAAGCCGGAAGAAGTATGCCGAATATTATATAGACTGCCTCAACATAAGGCTCCGCTTCGACATTGTTAATAAAGCTCAGGATCGCCAACGGGATGGGAAATATCTGCAAGCAAACGGGTATAAGCATGAGCAGGCTTCTTTTTTTGACCATCCTGTAAGCGGAATACAGGAGCAAAACCAGCATTAAAATGATGATAAAGCCATTGACAAAGGTCACTTCGATTACCTCCCGTCAATATCAATCTCCCTTATCGTTCATCTGCATCTCCTGCCACTGCTGCCTGGATATCAGTATCTGCCTTGGTTTGCTGCCTTCGAATCCGCCTACGATCCCACGCGCTTCCATCTGGTCGACGATCCTTGCAGCCCTGGCGTAACCGACCTTGAACTTTCGCTGTATCAGCGATACCGATGCCTGTCCGGCTTCGACGACAAGGTCTATCGCCCTCGGCAGCAATTCATCGTTATCGCCGCTGTCATTGCTGACAGAGCTATCTTCGCTGTTAATACCTTCGATTATGTCTTCGTCATAGGAAGCGCTCCCCTGGGATTTGACATAGTCGACGACCTTTTCGACCTCAGAATCTGTTATGTTGGCGCCCTGAACTCTGACAGGCTTGGCTTTTCCGACCGGATTCAGCAGCATGTCGCCTCTTCCCAGAAGCTTTTCGGCGCCCGCCATATCGAGGATCGTTCGCGAGTCTATCTGTGAGGATACCGCAAAGGATATCCTCGATGGTATATTAGCTTTTATAACGCCTGTAATGACGTCTACCGATGGCCTCTGCGTCGCAATCACGAGATGCATGCCTGCCGCTCTTGCCATCTGCGCAAGCCTGCAGATCGCATCTTCTACATCATTTGGGGCGACCATCATCAGGTCCGCCAATTCGTCTATTATTATTACGACCTGAGGCATCATGGGCTGCTCGCCTGTCTTCGCCATAAGCTCGTTATATCCCTTGATATCTCTTACAGCCTTGTCGGCAAAGAGCTTGTACCGGTTGACCATTTCCTGTACGGCCCAGTTCAGGGCTCCGGCAGCCTTTTTAGGTTCGGTTACGACCGGTATCAGCAGGTGCGGAATACCGTTGTAAATACCCAATTCCACCACCTTCGGATCGATCATAAGAAGTTTTACTTCCTCAGGAGTTGCCTTATAAAGAAGGCTTACGATCAGGCTGTTGATACAGACGCTCTTGCCGGAACCGGTAGCTCCTGCGATCAACAAATGCGGCATTTTTGCAATATCTATTATGATCGTTTCGCCCGAGACGTCCTTTCCCACTGCAAATGCCAGTTTTGACGGGTGCTGTGCGAATTCCTGCGATTCTATGACGTCCCTGATGCGTACCATATTCACTTCTTTGTTCGGAACTTCGATACCGATCGCCGCTTTTCCCGGTATAGGCGCTTCAAGCCTGATGCCGGGCGCAGCAAGATTCAGCGCGATATCGTCGGACAGATTGACTATCCTGCTCACCTTGACTCCCGCGCTCGGCTGCAGCTCGTATCTGGTGACCGACGGTCCCCTGGTGACATTTATTACCTTTGCCGAAACGCCGAAGCTGTTCAAAGTCTCCTCAAGCTTCTTTGCGCCTTCAAGTACCTGGTTGCGATAATTTTTCGAACTTCCTGAATCCATGTCTTCGACCAGAAGCTCGTAGGGCGGATATGCATATTTCATCATCGGACTTTTGGGCGATACAGCCCCTTTTATCACTATCTCGGAAAGACCCGAGCCGCTTTCGTCCACAGCCTTTTCCGCTGAGCCCTTCAGTCCGGTATCGTTAACCGAATCAACACATTCATCAGTGAACAGTAGCGGTTTTTCCTGCCTCACCTTGGGCTTGCTCTTTTTCAGATCATTTATGACAAGGCTCAGAGGTTCCTCAGCCTCAGCTTCAGCCGCCGCGGCAGCCATTTCAAACGCAGTGGGTTCAATACCTCCGGTCGATTTCTTTTTACCGGATTTTTCTTTAAGTTCCCGCGAAGTCTTTTCTATTCTAAAATCGATGACTTTGGGCTTCTTATCAAAGCGGAGCGACATACCGTTTCCGTCCTGTACGATCTCAGGCTGCGTATCGTCATCGTCATACAGCTCTTCCTTATCAGCCTTCTTTGAAGGGGTAGCCTTGGCGCTTCCTTTTTCTGCGAAAAGGCTCCGGATGTTTTTCAAGAACCCAGATATTGACGAATTTGTCAGAAGTATTACATCAACCAGCGACAATGCCGTTATAATAATGATAGTTCCCAAAACGCGAAACGTCAAAAGAAAAGGCAGGCTTATCAGTCCCCCCAGTACGCCTCCTCCCATCAATGCCAGCCCGTTGCTGTAAAAAAGTCCGAGAGCCTTTATGGGCGTAAGCCCATTGTAGTTCTCAGGCTTGTAATAACCGGTCTGTATCATGGTAGCGGTAAGCAGGAACAGAAATAATATATAAACGGGTTTACCCTTGAGATCCAACTTGTCATGAGCAAAAATCAGGATCGCCGCATAAAGTATAATCACCGGCGGAATGAGAAAAGCGGGCAGGCCTATCAAACCAAGCGAGGCCTCCCGGATAAAAGTACCGAATAGTCCGATCGAACCTTTTATGTAAAAGCTGAGCATCGCCAGAACGCCCAAGGCCAATACCAGTATCCCCCGTATTTCATTTACATAATTGTTCTGCTGCTTTTTCCTGACTGTATACTTTTTCTTTTGTGTTTTTTTCCCTCTCAAAATTACACCCCCGGTCCAATTATTACTATACCATAATTTCTCATTGCCTTCTATAGTTTTTTGATGCGGACGTGCTATAGTACAATTTGCATAAATGTCACCCGGGCATATCTAATTTTTTAGTAATTATTGATAAATAAAGAAGGATTTTGTGATAATTTGTCTAATTAATTACTATATACTAACAGAATATGAAAGAGGGTACATTATGAGATCTATAAGAGTATTCCTGAATTTAATCAAGCCTGCAGTAACAAAAGCGGCAAATGCTTTAAAGCCGGTGATTTCGTTGTTTACCTCATTGAAAAGTATCAGGGCCAAACTTATTCTGTCGTTTTTGGTCCCGATCGTTCTATTAGTTTCGCAGGGATATATTTCATTCAGCAATACCAAAAATACTACAAAGGATATAGCAAAACAGTCTTCCATCACAGCTATGGAAACAAGCGGAAAATATCTCGACGTAGTGTTCAGATCCGTTGACGATATTGCCGGGAGGCTGTTTGCAGACCCTGACATTCAGGATTATCTTACGAAGGATTTCACGGATGATCAAGTCTTTGATAAGGCCGAACTATTCAAAAGAGTCAACAACAAATTTCAGTCCAATTCGAGTTTCAACCCCGATATAAAGAGTATAATGCTGATTTCCGGAAAGGAAGGATCTGCATCAATTTTTACAAATATAGTTTTTAACGATTTAAAAGATATGTCTTTCGTGAACAAACTCAATGAAAGCTCTTCCGGTACCTTGTGGTTCGGATACCATAAGGAAATGGATACCCTCAACAATGCCGCCTCTGCGGATTATTCACTATCCCAGATAAAGCTGGTCAAAGATATCGATACGATGAAAACTGTCGGTCTGCTCGTAATCGATGTCAAACCTGATATGGTATCTGATCTGATGGCAAGCATCAAACTCGGCAGTGATGGCAGTAAGCAGCTGATACATTTCGTGGGACCTGACGGAAGAGTCATAACTAACGGTCAAACCGTGGAAAATTCCGATATAGCAAATCAGGAATTCTATAAGAAAATACAGAAAAGTAAGGAGCTTACAGGATCGGACGATATCAATTATAATGGGACCGCATATCTGATGACGTATTATAAGATCAGCGACACAGGTTACACCCTTATCGGTATGCTCCCGCAGAGTGAGCTGACAGCCGCAGCCAATAAAATAATCCTCACAACGGTCATCATGATTGTACTGGCTGTGCTTATAGCTCTCCTTATCGGTTTTCTAATGGCGAACAGTATGAGCAGAACCATAAACAGAATAATTAACGCGTCAGGCAAGGCTGCCTCCGGTGATCTCAGCGTTACTTTGCAGTCCCGCAGAAAGGACGAACTGGGAATACTGACGCGCGGCATCAATTCGATGATTCAAAATATGCGCGGATTGATAGAAGAAACTATAAACGTATCCGAAAAGGTGACCAATTCCGCAGGCACCGTATCTTCTACTTCAAACCAGGTGTCGGCTGTCTCGCGGGAGATCTCGCACGCCATACAGGATATCTCCCAGGGCGCTTCCGCTCAGGCCGCCGATGCCGAGCAGTGCGTTGAGAAAATCAGTATCCTGGCTGAAAATATCAATTATGTGACGAATAATGTCAAGTCAATCGACCTTCTTACCCATGACACAATGAATATGACCCAGAACGGTATAACCTCGGTCGAAGACCTTGATATAAAAGCCAGCAGGACTGCTTCCATTTCCAGGGAAATAGTCAGTGATATCAAGGAACTCGACATACGATCCAAGTCCATCGGAAAGATAGTCAAGGTCATAAGCAGTATCGCGGACCAGACCAACCTGCTTGCCATCAACGCAACAATCGAGGCCGCAAGAGCGGGCGAAGCCGGAAAGGGGTTTGCCGTGGTTGCTGATGAAGTGAGGAAACTGGCCGAGCAATCGATGAATTCGGCACATGAAATTGCAAACATAATAAAGACTACACAGGACCAGACGGCTAAAACGGTGGAAAAGGCGTCGATGACGGAGTCCATTCTGTCTTCCCAGAATGAAGCGGTCCTCAACACTACGAGTATATTCAAAGGTATAAATGCTTCCATGGAAAAGCTCTCCGAGCAGGTCGGACAGATAATATCGAGGGTTACGGAGATGGAAGAAAATAAAACCCATGCGATCAATTCGATACAGAATATATCGGCCGTATCACAGGAAACAGCCGCATCCTCTGAAGAAGTTACAGCATCGACGGAAGAACAGCTTTCAAGTATCGAGGAACTCTCACGTTTTGCCGATGAACTCAAAACAGCATCCGAAGAACTGCAGAGAGCGATTTCGAAATTCAGACTTTAATTTTGGGTTAACACTTGTTCAAAAATCGCAGGCGCATAGAGCGCCTGCGATTTTTCATTGTCATCGACAAATAAACCCCTGGCTATGCCAGGGGAGACAATGAGCTTTAGCTTCAAGTAGATAAAGAAAACCTCCAATGTTAGAATAGTGTAGGTTTGCCAACCACATTAAACAACAAAGGAG
>JAEYOM010000078.1 GCA_023411715.1 Bacillota bacterium
AATATGGGCGATTGAGAGAAACATTGCTTGCTCCGGTTTCTCTGCACAACAAAACGATATCTTCAAGCTTTTTGGCATTGTTCCTGTTAACAGTTACCATAAAGCCAACCTTTATATTGTTTTCCACAAGATAGGAAATGCCTTTCAAAACCTTTTCAAAGGAACCTTTCCCTCTGGTAAGCTCATGAATATCTGCAGAGCCTCCATCGACGCTCACACCTACACCAACAATATTTTTATACTCCGAAAGTTTTTTTGCGGCTTTCTCGTCCAGCAGCATTGCATTTGTTTTAAGCATAACTCTCTGTTTGGGTCCGATTGAAGATAAAATATCAAATATATCCGGTCGAATAAATGGTTCCCCGCCGGTTATATCAACTTTAATTACATTTGCATCTTCACACTCTTTAAATATTCTTCTTAATATAGGTAGACTCAAAGCGTCAACAGCCTTTGCATCCGCATTCTGGCCGCAATACGGGCATGAAAGATTACATCGGCTTGTGACTGCAATAACGATTCCTAAAGGCGATGATAAAATCCTCTCCTTTTGGGCGCTGGTATTATGCATTGATAAGCCACCTCTTTTTAAGGAGACTATCAATGAAAGTTTCAATATCCTTTTTAAGTTCCTCTTTTGGAGTATCGGAAAATTTGCTTAAGAATAATTCGACGATTTCATCACCGGAACAACTACCGTCGCAAAGCTGCCAAATAATCTTCCCAGTCTTGTTCAAGAATGATACATTGCCTACGCCCGAATCATCATCTTCGGCACAATATAACAAAGCTTCGTCGTCCTCCTCCCTCATAACAACATCCGGATTTCTTAACAACTTTTCATTCATAAATGTCTACCTCCAAAATTTATATTTTGAATACATTTTAAAGATTTATTAAAATTGTTATTTACTTCTTAAGATCATTCATATGGTGTGACGAGCCAGTAAGCCAGAGCCGGCGCCGCTCAAGCTGGAGTCGCTTGGGCGGGATGCTAAATTAGGCAAAGTAATCCCTGCTATTTTGTATTACTTTTTAATTAGATTAAAATGAAACGGAATTGTTTCCTATTTACTTACATTTTTTCTCTATATTACCATTAGAAATTTTCTTTGTCAATATCAACTTTAATATAGGTTTGTATTTTATTCCGGATCCTTGTCCGAACCCTTATCCAAAAAGGGCAGGGGTCTCCTCGGATTCTACATCCGACTCTCCCCTGCCCTTGAAGGACTTCAGGAACTCATTCGCTGCAATGGGCTGAAAGCAAGGTTGAACGGCTATTAACCGCTGTCAGGGAAAGTCTGCCTAACCAACAGGCCAAAAGTCGAACGAATGGGTCATCAGGATTATATTCTTTAACTTTTTGGTCAATATTAAGTAGATTTTTTACTACCAAGCTATTTGAGTTAGTGGAAGCCTTATATTCAGCATATCTTGCAAGTCCCTCCAACCACTCAAAATCCATTTCATTTTTGATTTCTGCAGCACTCATTTTGCATTTAGCTCTTCGCTTTTCTCTTATTTCTAAAAATTTTTTAGAATATGCCAATACATCTTCCCTCTTACTTGCTTTAGCTGCCTGCTCTAAATTATATGCTTCTTTTATAATCAATTTTTCAAAAGTCTGGTTATTATAATAGTTGGCACATACATCATGAAGTTTTTGAATTTGCTCAAACTTTGAAAGATTATTTTTTGCTTCATATGCATGCGTAATCTCATGAATAATAGTTGCTTTATACTGCTCATCATCCATAATCATTATTTGTGGCGGGAAAAATATTGGAATTGTATTGACGATGGATTTATTGAAAGTATTTTTTGTACTCATGCTACCTATCCATTTACCATTTACAGACACCGCAAATGCCTGCGGATTATTCACTTTCCTACTATATATTTTTTTATTAATGATCCTGTCGTCGCCAATAAAATTCCACCCTATGGCTTCTTTATTATCACTAATCAAAAATTCATAGCTATCATTAAAAATAACTAAGTCTTTGTTTTCTTTAAACCCCTTAAATATATCATTACCATTATTATCAAGAAAATCACAAACATCTTTAATAGCTGATAGGAGCTGGATCCCCGAAGCCCTTCTCTCTGGCGGTGCTCGTCACCCATTTTGCATGGGCGAGCAGTGTAGCGAAGCGGAAGGACCAGCCCCAGCGAATCGGTGTGGTGCCTGCTCGCGCTACTGCCTGTCAATGGTATAAGGCAGGATGTCTTTCCTCTGGCACCCTTGCGCCGACTGCTTTGTTATATGAAGTATGGCCTGTCCTCCGGCCGTACAACGGAGTCAAGGCCGGAACACATTAATAATAGCCTACCTACTGCTATAAGTAGTAGCCGCTTTTAGCAAAAATCTCTTCCGCACTCATTTCAATCATATTTTTAAAACTAATTTCTTTATATCGTTCTCTGTAACAACTAATGATTTTATCTCCAAAAAAGTATCCCGCACACCAAGGTAATCCTGCTTCATCATCACCAAACATATACCTGCTAAAATCATAATTTGTATCATATAGTAGCCTGTAATAATGCTTATCCCACAATTCTCTTTCAATTTCTTTGGGTATTTGGTGAATCCATGCAGGACTCAATGATGGGTAAAGGCTTTTTGCAAATGCATCCGCTTGTCCATCAGATAACATTGTTTCTATCAAACTTCCAGTACATCCTCCCTGACGAACCACATACCAGTAACTCCCCCATATGCTATGATGATATTCATGGGCAAATACATATGGAATCCACTTGAGATAATCCTCAGCAAAAGGATTGACATATATTAAAATGTTGCCAAATACACAAGTTCCAACCACACCATTTTGCCTTTTTTTAACAATAGCGTTTTCATCATCAAGTGGGTAAATCGCTACTACTATTGTATCATCATCATAACCAGGCAACTCACCTACCACTTTCATAAATTCGCTTTCAATCGCATTAATATTTATTTCTTTCAATAATTGAATTTGCTGTTTCAGTTTTACTATATCCTTTATTGGTTTTGGTTTTCTTTCAGACAAATCAAATGGTGCCCATTGACTAATTTTTTCCCAATAAGGTTGGATGGCATATTTATTCCAAATCTCTTCATAATTCTCTTTCTGTTTTTCAAACTCCAAAATATAATCATCTAAATTTTCATATGCTAAAATAATTTCTAATTTCATCTCATCCCTCCACTCGGTCTTATCCTTCATATTTCATAATATAGCTCTTATATAAATGGAAAAAGATAAAGTAATCTTTTAGGAGTTTATTATTATAGAGCGTCCTTTTTCACCGACGGCGGAGCCCGGGCGACGTCTGACAGGCCATATTTCATATAACAGCCTAGCAGTCGCGGCATTCCTGAACCGGACCCGCAAGCCTTTCTCCCTGGCGGTGCTCGCACCCAGGTTGCATGGGCGAGCAGCAGGCTTTGCCTGCGACCAGCCCCCAGCGAATTGGTGTGGTGCCTGCTCGTGCTTCTGCCTGTCAATGGTAAAAGGCCGGATGACTTTCACCTGGTAACCTTGCGCCGACTGCTTTGTTATGTGAAGTTTTGCTCATCCTCCGGCCGTACGGTGGAGCCAAGGCCGGAATACTTATTTATTCCATCATATTTTTGTTAGATCAAGCTCCGTTTTATCTGATGCTATTAACAACTTGCCACTATAACGATTCAACATATCAATAAATTCTTTTCGATTTTTCTCAAATTCATTTGTCCATTTATACATCAACTTCAACATTTTAAAATCCGATTTATAATGACACTTTTCATATCCGAGTTGTTGCTTTATAAACCTTGTAAAGATTCTCAATTTTCTTTTCCAAAGCGGAGGATCAAGAAATATGATTGTATCCGCCATATCTAATAGACAATGACATGATTTTCGATATGTACCCTCAATTATCCATTTCTCACTTTTATTAATGTCATTTATTACCTCGACTTGTTGTTCAGGTGTACGTTTATATCTTTCATTTTCTGTTTTATGATGGACGATACAATCCAGTTCAAACCATGGAATATCTAGATCCACTGAAAGTTTTTTTGCAAAAGTAGTTTTTCCACTTGCCACAATTCCCACGATATATATTTTTTTCATTTCCATTTTCCTTTAACTCTGTATAAAAATAAATACGAAGAGCTACTATTTCGCCCGTCGGCTGGAGGCCCGAGCGA
Source organism: Bacillota bacterium (assembly GCA_023411715.1). Lineage (GTDB taxonomy): Bacteria > Bacillota > Clostridia > Acetivibrionales > DTU013 > JAEYOM01. The sequence goes on from JAEYOM010000078.1 coordinate 4,190, forward strand.
CGTAGATGGATGGATTTCGTAGAACATCTCGCAGTCGCGACGCCGATGAACTTGACCCCCGAAGCCCATCTCCCTTGCGGTGCTTGCCACCCCGGTTGCATCGGTGAGAAGTGTAGCGAAGCGGAAGGACCAGCCCCAGTGAATCGGTGTGGTGCCTGCTCGCGCTCCTGCTGCCAATGGTATAAGGTCGGATGACTTTCCCCCGGCACCCTTGCACCGACTGCTTTGTTATGTGAAGGGCGGCTCATTCTCCGGCCGCTCGGCGGAGTCAAGGCCGGATTACATTTTTACTTCTTTTGCAAAACATATCATTCTATTTACTTCCTTGAACCCTATTCTTAAATGGAACGCATAACTTTCATCATTATCCAGCTGGCAATCACTTGCAAACTCCTTACAGCCTTTTTCCTTTATCCATTTTTCACAATGATCTACTAAAGTTTTGGCTATCCCTTTTTTCCGATATTCCGGTAATACATAAATCCCTTCCAAATATCCGATTGTTCCTCCATGAGTACCTTCGACATAATCATTCCTTAATGAACAATGCGAGAATCCTATTGCTTTGTCACCATCAAAAGATAAAAACATTGTTTCATTCTCATCAATAAGCAACTCTCTACATTCTTCAAATATTTCTTCAAAGGTGTGTTCATCATACAATAAAATTGCAAGTCCTGTTAATACATTTAAATCTTCATCAATGCCCTTCCTGTATGTAATACTACTCATATTTTCTCCTCTCATTGGTTTTTTACATTCCGCAGAGCGTACAATTTTCGCCCGACGGCGGAGCCTGGGCGACGTTAATGAGCCGCCTTTCATATAACGGTCTGCAGTCACAACGTTCCTGAACCGGACCCGCAGAGCTTATCTCCTTGGCGGTGCTCGCACCCGGTGAAGGAATGTGGTGTACTGCAAGGACTTTTATGTCAGGTACCAAATCAGGAACTCAGACCTTGCACAACCTTGCGTGAGAATATTGGTATGTGAAGGATGAAGCCTCGCTTGCTCGGAGGACGCCATGGACGGCGTCCCCTCAACAATTTTCTTCAAACTTAACTATCTATTTGCTCACGGTGAAATCATGAATCCATAAATTAGCAAAATAGAAAATATGGAAACGACATAAAGTGACCTGAAACCATTGTAAAATCTGCGTTTTGGGTCATTTTTTATTGCAATTTAGAGGAAAATGTTATATAATATAAATAAAATATAACAATAAAGGTAATAAGAGTATGTAC
>JAEYOM010000117.1 GCA_023411715.1 Bacillota bacterium
CAATCGTAATATTCGTAAAAAAAATAAAGCCTCGCTGGGCGAAGCTTTCACAATGTCGGCTCTTTTACTTCGTAAAAAAAAGTAAAAGCCTCACTGCGTGAAGCTATCCAGATGTAGATTATATCGCTTGCAGTTGATAAAAAAAGCCTCGCTGCGCGAAGCTTTCACAATGTCGGCTCTTTTACTTCGTAAAAAGGAAAAGCCTCATTGCATGAAGCTTTTCAGAGGTAGATTATATCGCTTGCAGTTGATAAAAAAAGCCTCGCTGCGCGAAGCTTTCACAATGTCGGCTCTTTTACTTCGTAAAAAGGAAAAGCCTCACTGCGTGAAGCTTTTCAGAGGTAGATTATATCGCTTACGGCTGATAAAAAAAAGCCTCGCTGCGCGAAGCTTTCAAAAGGTCGGCTCTTTTGCTACCGCAAAAAATAAAAGCCTCACTGCGTGAAGCTTCCAAAAGGTCGATTATACAGCCTGCGGCTGATAATCTTTGGTGAGCCATCGGAGATTCGAACTCCGGACACCTTGATTAAAAGTCAAGTGCTCTGCCAACTGAGCTAATGGCCCGCATCATATGATATATACCGTGTGTCCTCAGCCACACAAGTATATATCATACAGTATGTTCTGCGTTTTTGTCAACCTGCCGATCAATTTTTATCGGTTTTTTTACTGAACGCTTCTAATGAGTCATCAAACCGTCCCCTGACTCACTCCACTATTATCGTCTGCTCGCGGTCCTTGCCGACGCCGATAAGTGCGATCCTCACACCTGCAAGTTCTTCGATGCGCTTGAGATATTTCTTTGCATTCGCAGGCAGGTCGTCATACTTCCTTCCAGAGGATATATCTTCCTTCCAGCTGTCAAATTCCTCGTAGACAGGCTCGCACATGGCAAGCTCCTTCAGGCTCGCAGGAAAATGATTTATCAGCTCGCCGTTCTTCCTGTATGCGACGCAGAGCTTTATCCTATCCAGCTTGCCTATCGTATCGACGTGGTTTATTGCAAGGCCCGTAAGGCCGTTTACACGAGCCGCGTAGCGTATCATTACCGCGTCCAGCCAGCCGCAGCGCCTGGGCCTTCCGGTTGTAGTCCCGTATTCCCAGCCAAGCTCCCTGATAGCATCGCCGGTTTCGTTGTTCTGTTCCGTAGGGAACGGTCCTGTGCCCACTCTTGAGGTGTATGCCTTTAAAACGCCGTATACCTCGTCGATATACTTCGGTCCGATGCCGGCTCCTGTACATACGCCGCCCGCAACAGGGTTTGAGGAAGTGACGTAAGGATATGTCCCGAAATCAAGATCGAGGAAAGTAGCCTGTGCGCCTTCAAACAGGATATTTTTACCCTGCTCCACCGCCTCGCCGACGAGCGCGTTGACGTCCGTCACTTGCTTTTTCAGCTGTTTTGCATATTGGCTGTACTCCGCGATTATCTCATCGGCATCCAGTCCTTTTCCGCCGTATACCTTTTCAATGATCTGATTTTTTATTTTAAGGTTTTCCCTAACCTTTTGGGCAAATTCTTCTTCATCTATCAAATCGCACATGCGGATACCGCATCTTTCCGTTTTATCCGTATATGCAGGCCCGATACCCCTCTTGGTCGTACCGAGGTTGGCCGAACCGCGCTGGCTTTCCTGCAGTTCGTCCAAAAGCTTATGGTATGGCATAATAACGTGCGCCCTGTCGCTGATGAGAAGCTTGTCCGTACTTACGCCTTTCTGCGAGAGTTCTTCCATTTCCTTCAGCAGGACTGCAGGGTCGACTACGACGCCATTGCCGATTATACAGGTCTTACCTTTATGAAGTATGCCTGAAGGTATCAGATGCATGGCATATTTGACTCCATCCGCCACTATCGTATGACCGGCGTTGTTGCCGCCGGAAAAGCGCACTACCAGATCTGAGCCCTTAGCAAGCATATCAATATACTTACCCTTGCCCTCGTCACCCCATTGGGTGCCTACGACAACTCTAACCGCCATTTACAAATCCCCCGTTGAATTTATTTTGCTTCCTTCGATGCGAGATAATCGTTCAGTTCCTTGACTATCTGATCGGCATCGATCCCATGGATGGCGCATGCATCTTCAAGGCTCTCGCCCGATGACGACGGACATCCGAGGCAATGCATGCCTATGCTCAATAGTATCGGTATAGTGCCCCTGTCCAGATTCAAAATATCTGAAATGATCATATCCTTAGTTACTCTTGCTGCCATGATAAATACCTCCCCTTTCTAATGCCATAAAATTCTAGACTATTATACACTATTATTCATTTAAATAATACCCTGCTTTTAATCTCATTATCAAGGGTTTTTATTACGGTTTTTTATTACGGTTTTTTATTACGATTTTTATTACGGTTTTTTATTACAGCTTTTTATTACGCTATTCTGCTACTTTTTTGTATCTTTCCCGGCCTACCCGGTATAAGTCGTTTCCCAGGCTGTCAATGACCACGGTTGCGGGGAAATTACTTACCGTAAGCTTTCTCAGCGCTTCAGTTCCAAGCTCGGGGAAAGCTGTTATTTCTTCGGCAATAATGCACTTTGACAGCAACGCGCCTGCCCCGCCCGTCGCGCCGAAATAGACCGCGCCATATCTGACCATCGCTTCGGTCACCTGGCTGTTTCTTAAGCCCTTGCCGATCATTCCGGTCAGCCCCAGCTTTATCAGTTCGGGAGCATAAGCATCCATCCTGCCGCTCGTCGTAGGTCCCGCAGAGCCTATAACGCGGTCTGGTCCCGCGGGGCATGGTCCAACATAGTATATTATCTGCTCTCTTATATCGAATGGAAGCTGCTTGCCTGCATTTAGGAGTTCTATCAGTTTCTTATGTGCCGCGTCTCTCGCAGCATAGATCACGCCGCTTATTTCAATTGCGTCGCCCGCTTTCAACCACCCAGCGGCCTCTTTTGTCAAAGGGGTATTTATTTTGATGATATCACTCAAAGAATTGACCTCCCTTCCCATTATAAAACCACTTCCGCGTGCCTGGTCACATGACAGCTCATATTTAGAGCTACAGGCAGCCCGGCTATATGGGTCGGGAACACTTCTATATTTACAGCCATTGCCGTAAGCCTGCCTCCCAGACCTGCAGGCCCTATCCCCAGGCGGTTCACCTTTTCAAGCATTTCCTCCTCGAGCTTTCGGATGCTTTCCTTTGGGTTGCGCCTGTCGATCGGCCGCAGCAATGCCTTCTTTGCCAATAAAGCAGCCTTTTCCATGGTACCGCCTATCCCAACGCCTACTACTATGGGAGGACATGGATTAGGCCCTGCCTTTTCAACCATTTCCTCTATAAAGGTCCTGACCCCGTCAATCCCGTCGGACGGCTTCAGCATCCTGACTCCGCTCATATTTTCACTGCCGAAGCCCTTGGGCGCGAGAGTGATCTTAAGGCATTCGCCTTCCGTTACTTCGTAATGTATCACCGCAGGGGTGTTATCTCCGGTATTCTTTCGTTCAAGAGGGTCCGACACCACCGATTTTCTGAGGAAGCCCTTTTCATAACCTCTGCGTACACCTTCGTTAATAGCCTCTGTCAGGCTGCCTCCGGAAATATGGACCTCCTGCCCTATTTCTATAAAAACAACAGCCATGCCGGTATCCTGACAAATAGCCATCCGCTCCCGGGCCGCGATTTTTGCGTTTTCAACGAGCTGTGAAAGTATCAAACGCCCGGTTTCCGATTCCTCATTCCTGGCTCCTTCCTCGAGAGCGCGCATTATATCGCTGTTCAGATCATAATTGGCAGTCATGCAAAGCTGTTCTACAGCCTCGATTATTTTTGATACCGCGATTTCCTTCATTTCCGCCTCCTGGAGGTTGAATGCTTCTATACCCGTACTCATGATATACGATAGCATGGTAAAAAGCAAGTTCACACAAAATTAACAATCGGCAATAAGACTTTTTCAAGAGCTCTTGGTATAATGTTTATGGGGGCTGAAATCAAATGAAAAGAACTTTGGAAAATAGGATTACTGTGAATACCAAAAATACCAGAAATACCAAGAACATACTTGTTTGCGTGACACAGCAGAAAACCTGCGAGCGTCTTATAAATGTTGCGCACGAGCTGGTCGAAGAATACAATGGCAACCTTTACGTAATAAATGTAGTCAAAAGCGAGCTTCATTTTCTTGACAGCGCCAGGGAGTCCGAGGCGCTGGAATACCTGTTCGGTATTTCAAAAAGCGTAGGTGCGAACCTTTCCGTGCTAAAATCCGACGATATTCCGTTAACGATCGCGCAGTATGCTGAAGAGAATAACATCGGCTGCATTATTCTTGGAAAATCACCTTCCGAAAACAAAGGGGATCTGTTTGTCAGGAAGTTGAAACCGTTGTTGAAAAATGATATAGAAATAAGAATTTTGTCATAAAAAGTATAACATAGTCAAAATGTCATAATTTATGTAGTTCCAATAGACTAAATTAATCTGAAAGGCTTGACTTTACGCTACTTTCATTATAAAATAATGTCGAATTCCAAATTTAGGAGGTTGTTTTAATGAATAAAACTGATTTAATCAATTCTATCGCCTCAAAATCAGGTCTCAACAAGAAGAACAGCGAAGCTGCTCTGAACGCATTCATAGGTTCTGTCGAAGAAGCTCTCAAGGGTGGAGACAAAGTAGTTCTGGTTGGTTTTGGTACCTTCGAAGTTAGGAAGAGGGCTGCAAGGAAAGGCAGAAACCCGCAGACTAAGAAAGAAATCACTATTCCTGCTTCCAAAGCACCGGTATTCAAAGCTGGTAAGGTTTTAAAGGATACAGTCAATAAGAAGAAATAATTGATCCAAGTACATAAAAGAAGCTGCCAAACGGCAGCTTCTTTTACTTATGGAACATAGCGAAATTGCAGCGCAGCATATACATGTTTTCGCATAGCGAAAACGTTACATTAATGAAATATTTTGCATTCTGCAAAATATGTTAATGTAGCTTATATGCTGGCGCAATAAGCTTTGCGAAGTCTCGTTCAGAAATCGCAAGGGCTCGATGCACTTGCGATTTTTCTGATTTATACCTTAAATTTGTTCTCGAATTTCGTCCGGAGAGCCTTTTCAGTTAGAAATTCAATGATTTGAGTATTACTTGGCTTTTTCCTGCCGATCGTAATAATCAAAGCCTGTTCAGGATTATTATCGCATTTCGACTTTTTATTCGCACTATCTATTGCACAGCGTATCGCCCTGTCGATATTTCTGCTTGTTGTATTGTGCTTTTCCGCCAGTACAGGATAAATGCTCTTAGCTGCCGATTTGATCGCTATCGGCTGGTTTATGCACATCATAACGGCTTCCCTGAGATATCTGTAACCGGCTACATTGGGTGTGATACCCATCCTTTTTATCATAGTGGAAACGACCTGTTCCATACTCTCTTCATTGCCCCGCATAAGGCCCGTACCGGTTCTGAGGATGCCGGCTGCCTGTCCGTACATGGCATCTCTTTCAGTGTACAGCTGTCTTATCCTTGAAGCAAGAATCTCTACTTCGAAAGGTTTTATCATGTAGTAATCCGCACCGAGCTCAAGCGCTTTCTGAACAATAACATCCTTTCCAATCGCGCTGAGCGCTATAACGATCGGCCTTCTGTCCGGCGGCCTCAGCGATAGTCTTTCAAGCACGCCTATCCCGTCAAGATTCGGCATTATAACATCCAGAACGATAACGTCGGGTTCAATTTCATCTATCAGTCCGAGCGTTTCGATACCGTCTCTTGCTATTCCCCTGACTGTCATGTCCCCGGTTTGTTCCAGATACTCATGAAGCATGCTGCAAAACTCTACGTTGTCATCAGCAATCAATACAGATATCAGTTCCGACATTAGCTTATGTTCCCCTCTAAAGCTGCGAGCATATCTCTCCGGCTATATCGTCCGGTTTTTTGTCCCCGCAATGTATTATAATGTCCGCGTAATTTATGTACAATGGTTCACGTTCTTCAAAAAGCTGCCTGAAGGTCTGCCCCTGAGACCTTACGAGTTTTCTTCCGGGTACGAGCCGTTGTTCGAGCGTATCGAAACTCTGTCCAAGGTAGACGACCTTACCGGTGTCCTTTAAATACCGCATCAGTTCGTCATCCTTTACAACCCCTCCGCCGGTAGCAACTACATTTTGTCTTATTCCACAGGCGATTATGATTTTCCTCTGCAATTCAAGAAATTTTTCATAGCCGTCCATTGCGACTATATCCTTCAAAGCACGACCATCCTGATTTTTCACGAGCTCGTCCGTATCGACGAAAGCAAGCCCTGTCATCTCGGAAAGGATAGGGCCTACCGTACTTTTACCGGCGCCGGGCATACCGATCAGAACTATGCTCTTCCTGTTATGCATATCCAGTTTCCCATTCATAGGTTTTCCCACTCCGGATCAATGATCGCTTTTATTCCGTTATAGCCTTCAGCAATAAGAATCGCGTCAAGCAGCGCAATCCTCATCATCGCTTCACAGACAGGATATATCCTGGTCAAAATGGTCGGATCGCTTCTGGATGCAAATACGTGGCTCGTATTTTTTTTCTTTTTTATATCCGCTGTTTCCTGTTCCTTTAAAATAGTCGGGGTAGGTTTGACAGCAACTCTCAGCCTGATCTCCTCGCCGTTCGAAATACCGCCGAGCAGACCGCCCGCCCGGTTTGTACGGAAACGAACCTTTCCGGATACCTCGTCGATGTATGGCGTGTCATTTGACTGTGAGCCTGTCATCCTGGCATGTTCGAAGCCGTCTCCGAATTCGATCCCCTTTACTCCGCCTATGGACATCAATGCATGAGCAATAGTCGCGCTCAGTTTGTCGAAAACGGGTTCTCCGAGCCCTGCAGGCACTCCTGCCGCAACCACTTCTACCACTCCTCCGCAGGAGTCGCCCGAGGCCTTTACTTTTAAAAGATCATCTATCATTTCCCGGGCCTTCTGCAAATCAGGACAATTTATATCATTTTTTCTATAATTGGCCTTCGCAGTTTCATAAGTGACCGGCGAAGCCTTTATTCCATGGGATTCCATCGTATATGCGAGGACATCGATGTTCATTTTATCGAGTATGAGCTTTGCAACAGCGCCTCCCGCAACCCTTGCGACCGTTTCCCTCGCCGAAGCCCTTCCCGCGCCTGCCCAGTCGTAGTAGCGCCCGTACTTTGAATAGTAAGTATAGGAAGCCTGCCCGGGCCTTACAAGTTCCCTGTTCTGCTTATGCTGCCGTATATGTACATCATTGATATCGCTGCTCGGAATTATCATGCCGACGGGCGCGCCGGTAGAAAGATCATTTTCCATTACCCCTGAGTAAATAAATACCCGGTCTTTTTCCTTCCTCGGCGTGCTGAGTTTAGACAACCCGGGCCTGCGCTTGTCCAATTCCGTTTCTATGGCTTCCGCCGTTATTTTCACTCCCGGCGGGACGCCGTCTATAATGACCATCTGACCGCCGTACAGCTCTTCCGGTATTTCGGCACTCTTCCTGAAGCCGCCGGAATATGATTCGCCGCAGGTGGTTATGCGAAACATTCTTCCGAATGTGTTTCCTAACATATTATCCTCCATGCTCCGGTGTTTCCGGGGTTATTATGTTACAAATACAATAATACTGCATCCTGTCTATAATCAAGCAGACGATATGCTACTCTTCCGGCTCGTGTCCCCTTTTTTCCGTGTTCTTGTCGGAACCTTCCGTGATCAGCTCTATGTCTCCGCCGCAATCTCTGATGAATTCCGGAAATTGCGGGAATGTCACATTTACGGCTTCGGCAGTTTCAATAGTCGTCTCTCCCCTGATATTGAGTCCGGCTACCGCCAAAGCCATAACTATCCTGTGGTCGTCGTGCCCGCTTACCCTGCAGCCCTTTAGCTTGCTATGCCTTATCACAAGTCCGTCCTCGAGTTCTTCTATGTCCGCTCCCATTTTCTTAAGTTCTGTGCACATAACGGATATCCTGTCAGTTTCCTTCATTCTGGCCTGGGGAACATTGACGAGTCTTGTCTCCCCTTCCGCGAAGCAGCCTGTAACTGCCATTGCCGGCAATGCGTCAGGCGTTGAATTGAGATCTATTTCAATGCCCTTAAGCTTGCCGCCTTTTATTATAATGCCTTCTTCAGTATGCCTGATGGACGCACCCATTTCCTGAAGGTAGTCCAGTACTTTTTTATCTCCCTGCGGATCCGTCATATCAAGGTTTTTAAGCAAAAATTCTCCTCCGGATACAGCTGCCAGAACCATAAAAAAAGTAGCCGAAGAAAAGTCACCGGGTATCCGCATATCGAACGGTTTATACTTTTGTCCACCCTTTATCAGTATCTTCCTGAAATTGTCGTTTTCATACCTTATGCCCTGATTGTTCAGCCACCACAAGGTCATTTCAGCATAGGGCACCTCGTTGAGCCTGGTTATAGTAATTTCGGTGTCATTTCCGATGAGCGGCGCATTTATCAAAACGGAGGACAAATATTGCGAAGTTACAGCGTCCAGTCCCGCCTTTCCTCCCTTGAGCCTGCCTCTTACAACGACCGGGGCCATATCGTTTCCGCGTGTTGAAAAAACATCGGCTCCCAGCTCGTTCATCGCATTTATCAGCGAGCCCAGAGGCCTTCTCCTGATTTGATAGTCGCCGGTGAAGACGGTACACCCGTCAGTCAAACCGGCGGTCATCATCGCAAATCGCAGCGTCGTGCCGGAATTGCCCACATCCACAATATTTTCAGGCACCGACGGGACGCCGTCAAAACCTTCAACGATATAGCGGCTGCCGGTATTTTCAAATTCAGCGCCAAACGCGCGGCATACTGACACTGCAGAATAGGCATCTTTTGACACCAACGGGTCTTTTATTACCGAACGGCCGCCCGCGAGACTCGCAATGAACAGTGCCCTGATGGTATGGGACTTAGAGCCCGGTATGACGACACTACCATGTGTTTTCGATTTTCTGACCTTTAACAGCATACGAACTATCCTTCCTGCCATTCTTCAAAATACTGCCATATTTCAATATAAATATATTAATATACAGTATTATATTCGTCAAACTTTTTGTATGTGCCGCGTCACTTCCCTCATGTTCTGTTGTGTCTGTTCAGACCATCAGCGCTGTTCATTCCAGTTGTGTTTTAAGCACGGACTGTAGTGCCCCTTTTTAACCATCCTCAAGTTCATACTAAGAAGTCCTGTCTTACGGGTATTGCAGTTCGCTCCACTCTACTACTCCCCTGTGCAGCACGGCTTCGAAGCAGAAAACACAACTTCCACAAACGGCACTGCCGGTCTGAATAGTTACGTCCCATTAGATTTCGAAGGCTCGTCAGCCGTATGCGTCCTGGGCTGGTCGATGACCGCGTCATCTGCTCGCCCATGCGTCCTGGGCGGAGGTCCGAAAAATTGATAATAGTTGCACATTATCCTGCCGTTGTACAGCTTGCGCTTCTTATCCGCTCTTCGTCCTACCAGCTGCTCGAATCGCTGGTGTGATGTGATGACGTAAAAGGACCATGTATCGAAACGCTTGAAAACCGTTCCGAGCTCCCTGTACAGACGCTCGACCTCGGGCATTTCCCCAAGCCTTTCCCCATACGGCGGGTTGCAGATAATGAACCCGTATTTGTATCTTGAACTTATATCGGAAACCGGAAGGCGCTGAAAATGTATATCTTCCGACACTCCGGCCTGCTCTGCATGATAGCGGGCAAGGCTCATGACGTCTTCGTCTATGTCCGAGCCGTGTATCCTCAATTCTGTCGACCTGTTTACCTTATCGGCCGCTTCTTCCCTGGCTTTGGCCCACAGACCGGCCTGAGTCTGACTCCAGGCTTCGGCGGTAAAGCTGCGCTTTGCCCCAGGCGCCATATTGCGCGCTATCAAGGCAGCTTCGACAGGTATAGTCCCGGAGCCGCAGAATGGATCGATGAGCGCTCGGTCCGGCTTCCACCTGCTTATCATAAGCATTGCCGCAGCTAGAGTTTCCTTGAGGGGCGCGCCGGTCACAAGCTTCCTGTAGCCTCGCTTGTGCAGTCCGGGGCCCGTCGTGTCTATCGTGAGTGTCGCTGTATCCTTGAGCAGGCTTACTTCTATTTTGTAGAGCGGTCCGGTTTCCTCAAACCACTGCCTTTTATATTTTAGCTTCAGCTTCTCCACTATAGCCTTTTTGACGATAGCCTGGCAATCCGGCACGCTCGTAAGTTTAGAATCCACTGATTTGCCTTCGACAGGGAATTCTGCATTTTCAGGCAGCCATTCGTCCCAGGGCAGCGCCTTTGTCCCCTCGAAAAGCTCATCAAAGGTAAGCGCCCTGAATTCACCCATTTTGAGCAATACACGGTCTGCACAGCGCAGCCAGAGATTCGACCTGCATATGGCCTCCTCATCGCCTGCAAAAGTCACTTTGCCGTTTTCGATCTGCTGGTCACCGTAACCCAGCCAATTCAGTTCCCTTCCGACCACCGCTTCTATCCCGAAGGCTGAAGTGGCTATCAAATGAAGCTTTGACATTTGTTCCTCCCATTATTTCCTTTAATCTAGCAATAAACTCCTATATAGTATATCATTATATAAGGTTCCGATATAACTGATTTCGATCGGTTATTATAAGGCGGTTATTATAAAGTGTTATTATAAAGCTTCATTGCGGGGCAGACACTTCGATTGATACGTGCGTATCAAAATAGTATAATAGTTAAGGAAAAATTTATCGGGAGGACTTTATGGACGAATCAAATATGGGTTTTTTCAGTCGTTTATATTATAGTATAACAAGCTTCGACAAGTACAGGTATTTCCTCAGGCAGAGCACAAGCAAGGCAGTGATATTCCTGCTTATCGTTTCGATATTCATCGCTGCGATCATTTCAGTACAGGCGGGCATCGAAAGCAACAAGATCATCGATGGGATCATAACAGGCATATCCGGTAAAATTCCTGATTTTCAGCTTGCCGACGGCAAACTCGACGTAAGCGGCAAAATGCCGATCATTATAGACGACGGTGCGAACCCGATTATTATCGATACGTCACCCAACGCAGATGAAAAGATACTTGACAGTTATGATACAGCCATACTGGTAACAAGCGACAAAATAATTTCAAAAAGTTATGTAAATAAGAGCGTAACTGATCTGAGCCAGTTCCAGGGAATAGTCATCAATCGTCAGATCGTGCAGGAAACATTGCCGATATTAAAGCCGATCGTCAAAGTGGCAATCGTATTCGTAGGAATATTCTTCGTCTGCGCGAAATTTATAACCGCACTGATAGTAAGCCTGTTCGGGCTTTCCATTAATTCTGCAAGAAATACAAGGCTCACTTATCGAAGCATATTCAAGATAAGCGCTTATTCCATGACGCTGCCGCTTATCGTGTGTACCGTACTGGATCTGGTTATACCGCAGTTCCCGTATAAATGGCTGCTGTTTTACATCATAGCGTTCGTCTATGTATTCGGAGCGATCAATTCCATCAAAAGGGAAATCGACAGCAACGATTTCAATAACATGACCGATTCAGGCGATATGAACGGAATGGGCTGACAGTTCACGCACGCAGCCGCTTTATCGGACTTGGCCGATAAGGCGGCTTTTTTTGTATGAAACGATATTTTTGACAAATCATATTAGCATGCGCATTTTATAATGCTAATGACGTAAGAAGATATCGGAGGAATGATATGGAAACTAATGATAAAATCAAACTCACTGACGTATCGGTCTCGTTGTGGGTCGCATCGACACAGGATACCGATTACCCCAAGGTTGAAAACGATATGGACGTGGACGTTGCCATCATTGGAGGAGGTATTACCGGGATTACTACGGCATACTTGCTCAAAAAAGCAGGGGCAAGGGTGGCGATAATCGACTCCAATAAAATAGTCAAAGGCGGTACGGGACATACGACTGCCAAAATAACTTCCCAACATACTCTCAAATATTATAAAATGGTCAACGCCGTCGGCGAGGAGAAAGCGCGCCAGTATGCGGATGCCAATCAGGCGGCCATTGACCTCGTAGAGAAGATAACCAGGGAAAACAATATCGAATGCGACTTCAGGAGAGCGCCAGCCTACGTATTTACGGAGGACGAGAACTATGTGCAGAAAATAGAAGACGAAGTAAAAACGGCATCGAAGCTCGGGCTTCCCGCAGAATATACCGAAGACCATGAACTGCCGTTCAAGGTAAAATGCCTCGAAAGGTTTTCGAACCAGGCCTGCTTCCATCCCCGGAAATACCTGCTGGCGCTTGCTTCGATCATCGAAGGTGAGGATTGCCGCATATACGAGAACACCTGGGTCGTCGACATAGAAGAGGGAGATGAGGTCCATACCGCAATTACCGACAGCGGCAAAAAGATTCGTGCAAAAAGTATAGTACAGGCGACTCGCTATCCTTTTTACGATAAGCCGGGACTGTATTTTACAAGGGTCTATCCGGAACGTTCCTATCTGCTGGGGGCGCATATCACCGATAAACTCCCGGAGGGCATGTATATAAATGCGGAAAGTCCCAACCGTACGCTGCGGGCTCATTTCTGCAAGGAAGGAGACCTGCTGCTGATTGGCGGCGAATCACATAAAACCGGACACGGGGGAGATACGAAGCAATTTTATAATATCTGCAGTGATTTCGCGCAATCAAACTACAATGTAGCCGATATACCTTACCGGTGGTCGGCACAGGATTATACGGCAATGGACGAAATACCGATGATCGGGCATATGACATCGGGAAAAAACAGGATCTATGTCGCTACGGGTTTTCAGAAATGGGGCATGAGCAACGGAACAGCCTCGGCAATGATCATATCGGATCTGATCCTGAAAGACGAAAGCCCCTGGGAGGATGTATTCAGCCCGTCAAGGTTCACCCCGGCCGCTTCTGCGAAGAACTTCATAATGGAAAACGCCGATGTCGCCAAAAATTATATCCAGGGCAAGCTAAATATTCCCGAAGGTACAAAAGACATCAAAAAGGGCGACGCCTTCATTTCGGAAGTGGGCGGCCACAAAGTCGGCATGTACAGGGATATGGACGGTGAGCTGCATTTTGTAAGCACCACCTGCACACATATCGGCTGCGAACTGAAATGGAATTCCGCCGAGCTTTCATGGGATTGTCCATGCCATGGATCAAGGTTCACTTATAAGGGCGATATCATCGAAGGCCCTGCACTTGAATGCATCAAACCCGCGGAGACGCAGGGCGATATCGGCAAAAGCGGGACGGATGTTATAGTGTAGACTAAAAAATATCATGTCTTGATGTAAAGCATAAGTCGATACGGCAGGCTAGTGTATCAAATCATTGCGTGCGCAGTTTATGATACATACACCTGCCGTATTGATTTAGCTCTGTCACAACTTATGGTTGAAATTTATTATTTTTTGAGCAGAGCTAATTATGCTCTGCTCAATTGTTATATTTAGCTCGCTTTTGTGAAATATTGTTTATTAAGTTTACTGTAGATTATGCTTATTATCTTACGACTTCGTAATGAAGCTCCACAAATTGATTGAATCGATTTATATCTTTTAATGATAAAAGTGTTTGAAAATCATTGTTTTTAAACAGCGGAATACCTTTTCCAAGTAAAATTGGGGCAACTGAAATGATAAGTTCATCTACGAGTTTCTCTTTTATAAAAGTGTTAAGCAAATCTCCACCACCAACGAGCCAAATATTCTTACCATTTTTATTTTTTAATTCTTTTGTAAATTGAACAACATCATTATAGATGAAGTTTACATATCTGTTATCATTCTTCTTAGTTCTTGAAAAAACATAGCATTCCTTACCTTTGTATGGAAAATCGCCTTTTTCATGCTCGATAATCCAATCGTAAGTGACTCTCCCGATTAAAACACTATCTACTGTATCATAAAATTTTGAGTAACCGTTATCTCCTTCACCTTCGACTGCAAATAGCCAATTCAAGTTGTGCTCATCTGTAGCAATATACCCATCTAAACTTGAAGCGATAAACAACACTAGCTTACGATAGCTCATCATGAAAACCTCCAAAATTTTTTCATTTCCATAATACGAAGATTATATAAATTTACTACTTCTCAATTTTGAACAAATATGCCAAATATGAATTTCTTGCAATACAAATAATACATCAAATTCCATAATTTTACCATATCAAATTACTTCAATCTAAACATTTATAGGTATTGTAGGACAACATGAACGCAGACCTGCTCCGTGGATAACCCTCGTTTATGTGCCGAACCTCCACGTTTACGAGCTTTCCTTGGCAGTTTAAACGAACTTTTATGATGTGACAGAGCCTTTGATTTTATTAACTTTGTAACTCTGGTTACCGAAAAGTACGTAGCCTTATACTACAATAAGCTTAAATCAAGAATGAGAGATAGTGTTTAAGCTCTATTAGTAATCTGAAGGGGGAATAAAAATGCTGAGGAAAATAATAACCATAGACGAAGAAAAATGCACAGGGTGCGGGCTCTGCATAAACGCATGCCATGAGGGAGCCCTACGATTGGTGGACGGTAAAGCGAAGCTGATATCGGACAGCTATTGCGACGGTCTCGGAAACTGCCTGCCGGAATGCCCTACAGGGGCGATAACGATCGAAGACCGCGAGGCGTCGGAATATGACGAGCAGGCTGTCCTTAAGCATTTACAGGAGGAGGCTGCCGTAGATCAGGAAACACTTGACGCACTCATCCGGAATGCAGTGCAGCAGGAAGCTCCGATGCACTCCGGCTGCCCGGGCTCACACGCCCGCATCATCAGTAGGAGCACGGCTGAAAGCCCGATAGCGGGACCGGATAACAATTCAGGCAGAGGCGTCGCATATGCAAGCACCAAATCCCAGCTTGGCCAATGGCCTTGCCAGATCAAGCTCGTACCGGCAGGAGCGCCTTATTTTGAAAACGCGCACTTGCTGATAGCTGCTGATTGTACTGCGTATGCCTATGCAAATATCCATCAGGATTTCATGAGAAACGAGATAACTCTGATCGGTTGCCCCAAGCTGGATGAAGTCGATTACTCGGAAAAACTGGCTGTGATTATTGCAAATCACAATATAAAAAGCGTAACCGTACTCCGCATGGAGGTACCATGCTGCGGCGGCATTGCGAACGCAGTCAGAAACGCGCTCGTAAACAGCGGTAAAATGATACCCTGGAATATAGTTACCATAGGGACGGATGGCAGCATACTTGACGACTAGAGCGTCCTTTCCATCCTGACGTGTTCGATGCCCGCTTCCATAAAAGTTTTCCCGACCCTTTCAAAGCCGAGCTGAGTGTAAAACTCCACAGCCGATAATTGAGCGTTTATATGGAGCTTTTGCACTCCCCTTTCGACTGCAAGGGTCATAAGGAGCTTGCAGATACCGTTTCCGATCCCGGCTCTGCGCATGACTTTTTTCACAGCGACCCTGCCGATTTTGGCTTCCTCTCCGTACAGCAGCAGCCTGCCGCAGCCTGCCGGTTCACCATCCAGTAATGCCAGAACGTGTATAGCATTCTTATCCAGATCATCTATTTCAAGTTCCTCAGGAACACCCTGTTCCTTTATGAATACCTCACGCCTGATATCATGAACAAGTTCAAATTCCCTGTCATTTTTAACTTTGATTATCTCGATCATTGACGGTGTCCTCCTCATCCGGTGCAACAGCGAAAATCCCAATCGCTTTCGTATAGTAATTATACCTGAATACACGAACTAAAAATAGTGCTAAATCCCTACTTTCAAAGTGACCTGTGTACCTTTTCTTTAAGAAAAAAAATCCATAGAATTGTAGTGTAGGGAGGTGTCATGTATGAATTTGCGCTTTAAGAGCAGGAAAGGCAGTACCGCAGTATTGACAGCCATCATGATGTCCACGATCCTTGGCTTCTGTGCTCTGGTAGTGGATATAGGCAGGGTCAGCCTGGAAAAGAACAGATTACAAAACGCCGTTGATTCCGCAGTCCTTGCCGCTGCACAGGATCTGCCCGATACGGCCGTCTCAGCCGATACCGCCAAAAAATATATAGAGCTGAACGGTTTTGGAACCGCAGATATAAGTGTCCGATTTGCCAGCAGCAACAGGCAGATCTCTGTTGAGGCTATTGAAAATATGGATTATACATTTGCCAGAATACTCGGTATAAACAGCACCAACGTCAAAACTTCCGCTACTGCCGAAAAGGGCGGGAAATATCTCAGAGGAGCCTTCGACTACGCGGTTTTCTCAGGCAGCAAAAACGATGAACTATGTATCAATTCAAACGGTCAGAATACGCATATAGTAGGAAGCGTACACTCCAATAACGGCTTCCGGTATAACGGCAACCATGATTTGCTCGAAATAACCGGGTCTGTTGAAGCTGTAAAAAGGATCACGCTAAATAGCGATAAGGTTTCGATCGGGGAGCAGCTTCCAGACAGTGATCCTGTAGAAATGCCCGATTTTGCTGAGGAAATAAGGCAGCTGGCGCAGAGTGCAGGAACCTACTACAGTACCAGCCAGAATTTCAACAATGACATTTTCCTTGATACGGCTATTTATGTGAACGGCCATATCAATTTTAACTGCGATAAATTTTCCGGCATTGGAACTATCATGGCTACAAGCAATATCATATTCAACAATTCCGTAGTCTACGACGCAGCCAAGGAATCATCGATCTGCATATACTCCCAGAACGGCGACATTACGATAAACAATACCAGCGCCATTGTAAACGGGACATTTTATGCACCGAACGGCACAGTTATATTCAATAACGGCGCGCATACTGTCAACGGCAGGGTAATAGCCAAAAGACTTATTTTTAATGGCGGGCTGGATGTATATAGTTCCGACTCCGACACACTCTTCACATCTACTTTTGATGAAAGCGTGCGGCTGATCAGATAAGAGACAGTTGGACCGCGTGACTACATATACGATCTATATACTGGGCTTTGGGATAAGCTTTGAGGCAAGCTTTAGGCAAAGCCCTCGTTAAGCTTTCGCCAAAGCTGCCAGCAGGAAGGACTCTCCCCGTACATACGGCTCTCCGCTGAACCCGCCGTAAAAGCTTATAGTATGGAAACCCGCATTATCCAATGCTTCACGGAGGTCTTGGGCTTTTAGCGGAAACAGGTCCACCCTGTTATCCAGTTTTGTTAGCCGGTCGTTTTCTTCAACCGTAAGGCTTGTATCAAAATGGATAAGTCCCATGCTTTTGTCGAGACTGTAATTCCTCTTGAACTCGAGCTTCCTTCCGGGATCTGTGATGGTCGGAAGACTCGTAATCCCATTTTCAAGCACGCGGTCGAAGTTAATTATCTGTAATATGAGACTTCCATCAGGGTTAAGCAGGTCTCTCATCTGTTTCACTGCTTTCCTAACCATGTCGATACTGCCCAGGTGAACGATGGAATTGCCTATGCAGAATACGCAATCGAATTTTATACTTATATTTTGATCGAGATGCAGCATATCGGATAATAAAACATTTACCGGAGCCTTTGACCCTGCGGCCTTTCTTTCGGCCAGATCGACCATTTTACGGTCGATATCGCACGCCCACACCTCATAACCATCCTGCGCCAGCCTGATAGAATATGTACCGGAGCCGCAGGCTATATCGAGCAGCCTTTTGGGAGGCTTACCCGCGTTGCGCCTTATAAACTCCAGCTGATCCTCCCCTGCGGGAAATATATCGTCATAATACGGCGCGATCCGTTCATAAAAACCCATGACCATGCCTCCTTCCGGTATTATTATACCCAAGGGTCCGTTTTTATAACACATAAGACAGTAATCATGAGATCAAATGAACAGCAGCCGAGGTATGCCGGACTATCTCAGGTCGGCGGTACAATTCGGGCATTTTGTAGCTTCCAGGTGGATTGACGTCTTGCAATACGGACATTCCTTGGTCGTAACAGGCACAGGCTCAGGCTCAGGTTTCTTTTTAAACCTATTGATCTGCCTGATGAATATGAATATCGCAAGTGCAATGATGAGAAAATCAACGA
>JAEYOM010000052.1 GCA_023411715.1 Bacillota bacterium
AAAAGCACAAGCGGAAACATGCCTGTCGAATTTGAAAAAATAGACCTTAAAAAGCTGATAGAACAGACTATTGCGGATATGAGCAGCGATATCGAGAGATCCGGGATTGTCCTGAAAACCAAATTGCCTGAAGATTCCTTCAATATAACGGCTGACGGCAAAAAGCTGTACCGCGTCTTCCAGAATGTTATCGACAATACGCTGAAGTATTCTCTGCAGGGCACCAGGGTATTTATCGAACTTGAAAACAGGAGCGGTGCTGCTGTCGCAACGATCAAGAACACAGCAGGATATGAAATGGACTTTACCGTAGAAGAAATAATGCAGCGCTTCAACAGGGGCGACAAATCGAGGTCGACGGAAGGCAGCGGTCTGGGGCTCTCGATCGCCGAAAGCTTCACTCAGGTCTGCGGAGGGGACTTCAAAGTCGAAATCGACGGGGATCTGTTCAAGGTCACAATACACTTCAAACTTACTCAGAACCCTATTCCCGCAATAGCCTAAACGGCTTCATCATACTAAACTCCCGGGAAAGGCAGGCTTTTTATAAAGCCTGCCTTTCCCAATTAAACTGGTTGAAATAACTAATCTGCTTCAAAAGACTGGCGTTTATCATCAATGAATAATCTAGTGGCCTGACATTCCATTAAAGCCTGTAAATTACTTCCCGGATGATCTCGCTCACGGTCGGATGCGGGAATACCAGTTTTTTTACATCTTCCGGAGTCATTTTCCTTTCGATCATCATAGCCGCTCCATATATGATTTCTGAGGAATAATTGCCGATCATGTGGACTCCTATTATCCTCCTGCTGTTCTTTTCAACAAGCACCTTGCAAATACCGTCGCCGCCTTCGTTTTCGGCTGCGTATCTGCCGCTGTACCCCATCGGAAGTTTAGCCGCATCAAAATCAATGCCCTTTTCCGCCGCCGTTTCCTCTGTCTCGCCGACGCCGGCAACTTCAGGGTTCGTATAAATGACCGAGGGTATCGCATCGTAACGTATGGAATCTTCCCTGCCCAGCATATTATTTACGCAGACTTCCGCCTCCCTGTAAGCAGTGTGCGCGAGCATGGAAATACCGTTAACGTCGCCCGCCACATATATGCCCGGCACATTGGTGCGTCCGTACCGGTCCGTTATGATCCTGCCGCGGTCTGCCGCGACACCTACATTCTCCAGACCGAGGCCCTCCGTAGCCGGTCTTCTGCCTACGCTAAGCAGTATCCTGTCCGCATTTGTCTCGAAGGACTGTCCGGCCGTTTCACAGACTACCGTGGCTTTATCCGCTGTGACTTTATTCACCTCAGTATGGACGGCATCAACGTTCTGCACGCCTACCGACTTATAAAGTCTGATCTCGGTCACCCTGGCATTTAGCCTGAAATCGATACCTTTTTTAGCATAATTCTTCATCAGTATGCCTGCGATCTCTCTGTCGGTCGGACCGGCAATATGGTCCAGCATTTCTATGACCGTGACCTTGCTCCCGGCGCTGTTGAAATAAGAGGCCAGCTCCAGTCCGATGGCGCCGCCGCCTATAACTGCAAGCTCTTTGGGAACTTCCTTCAGTGATAATATTCCGCTGTTGGTCAATACGGTTTCATTCGCAATACCTTCTTCAATTCCGGGGATATTCGGTATAACAGGCACAGAGCCTGTCGTTAAAAGAATGTGCCGGCCTTTGAAGATATTTTCACCGACCCTGACGCTAAAACAGGCGGAGGAATTGTCATGAACCTCCATGGTATCACGGCATGCAGTGTTTTTTGTCTTTCCGACAGTCTCTGTTTCCCCTGCTGCTCCTAAGGCTTCCGCAGCTTCTGAGGTTCCTGCTGCTCCTAAGGCTTCCGCAGCTCCTGAGGCTCCTGCTACTCCTAAGGCTTCCGCAGCTCCTGTGGCTTCCGCTGCTCCCGGAGCTTCACTTTTCCCCAGTATCTCCGCGACTCCCTCGGTGACAGTCACGTTGCTGTTCCTGAGCTGTGCCTTTATACCCGCGACCAGTGTCCTGACCACTTTATTTTTCCTGTTCAGCACTGTTTCATGATTCAGTTCGGCGTTTCCGACCGTAATTCCATATTTTTCACCGTGGACTGCGCCATCGTAAAGTTTGGCGGAGTACAGCATGGTCTTTGTCGGGATGCAGCCTTCGTTGAGGCATACTCCCCCAAGCGCCTTTTTTTCGGCAAGCAAAACAGAAAGGCCCGCCCTGCCTGCCCTTTCAGCCGCAAGATAGCCGGCCGGCCCCCCGCCTATAACAATCAGATCATATTCCATCAATAATACCTCCGGAAAATTTTCATGGCAATTATCTCTACTTTTGTTCAATATAAATTATACCTTTTAATCAATCAGTTGTCGCAATAGATTTGAATTTCCGACCCACGACGGCACGTTCTGGACTGACACGAAAGGGCGAAAAGCATTTATGGCCCGCCGAGCCTATACAGCGAGCACCAGAATTCCCCATAAAGGTCAGATAGCTGGCAGTATCCGTCTGAGACCTTCAGCTGCTAATTGATAATATGGAAGATTATTGAAAGATTATTGAAAGATTATTGATATTATCATTATAGGATGGTAATATTATGGAAAAAAAATAAGAACAGAGGAACAAATCGTGAAAATAAATGTCAGAAGTTTATGCATCCTGGTTATTCCGCTTGCTATTTGTGCTATTCTATACCCGTTTCTGCCAGACCAGATTCCGAAGCAGTTTGGTCTGGACGGAACGACATCCTATATGGCCAAAGAGTATATTTTTCTTCTCGGATTGATACCTTATGCCATCTATCTCAGCCGTAAATTAAAGAAATAACAAAAATCGAAACCGCCGTGAAAACCAAGCTGCTGCTAAAAAAGCAGTGACGCTGTTAACGCCACTGCTTCGGTTTCAGGAGCTCAGAACTCGGGTTCTATAAGGCCGTAGCCGCCATTTTTACGTTTATATACGACATTGACCTGGTTGGTTTCCGCATTGGA
>JAEYOM010000066.1 GCA_023411715.1 Bacillota bacterium
GAGGCGGCCCTGCTTTTTATCCAAAAGCACCTGACCATTTGAGAAAGCGGGAAACAGATAATCAGGATTCGTGATCTTGTCAGGCGCTGTCCTTGACGTAGTCCTTTCCGATATTGGGTTACTTACTATATTTGATTTTAAATATTTGTTCATGAGAAATCCTCCTTAAACATACACTTATGTTTTATGATAAATCAAATTAATATGAAATTAAATATGTTTATTAAGCGATTATAGAAAAATTATAATATCTATGATTTATCAATAATTGAAGCCAAAATTTTTATCCCGGTTTCCATTTCCTCGATTGATGTATTACCATACCCAAAAATAAGTGCATTATCATATTCCTTACTTAATGTAGAATTTACCAAGTGTTTACCTACTGAAGCAATTTCTATCCCTCCATGTTGAATTTGATTAAGCAAATCGGAATCAAATCTAATACCATCAAATGAACCCACAAAATGCAGTCCGGCAGCAGCCCCAGAAATCAAAACTCGTTCGCCAAAAGTTTTTTTAAGACAGCTAATCAGGTAATTACGCTTTCTGTAATAAAGCTTCTGCATTTTACGAATATGTAGCTCGAAGGCACCACTTTCAATAAACCGTGCAAGCGTCAATTGCTCAAATATAGGAGAATGAATATCTGACACAAATTTCGCCTCGCGCATCCTCTCGCACAATTCGTCAGGCAATACCATATAGCCGATACGTAAAGCCGGCATTAGTGTTTTGGAAAATGTGCCAACGTAGATGACCCTGTCTGGTGCAAGATATTGCAATGACTCAATCGTGTTGCCGTCAAAACGAAATTCGCTATCATAATCATCTTCAACAATATATGCCTGATTACGGTTGGCATAGTGAATCAGTTCGATTCTTCTTGAAGCGGTCAAAATAGATCCCATCGGAAACTGATGACTCGGCGTAGTGAATATGGCTATACTATCTTTTTTTATCTCCTCCCATATTATTGTTTTGATGCCCGGTACGGGAGTTATTTACACAATTTCAACGGGCATTACTAGGATTTTCTCCAATTTAAAAAAGATATTTTTATTTTATTAATAAGCAAACATTTTCAACATACCTTGAATATAAATGTCTACAGTTAATTATTTAAAGTTTCATCACCATTTTTCGTATCTTACAATGTCCTCCATTGCCCTTCTCGGTCGCTGAATCGGTGCCTCATCACCATATCCCAAGGTGATGATTCCGCATACATATTTATCATCCGGGATGTTCAGGATAGGTCTGACAGCATCTTGCTCAAACCAGGCTGTCCAACAGGTCGCCAACCCCAGATGCTCCGCTTCAAGCAGTATATGTTCCATTGCAATTGCCGTGTCTCTAATAATTTGCTTAAGTTCCGGTTCAGAACTGTTCTCATCCAGCCTGATTTTAGTACTCATCGGTATACGGCATCGAATATCTGCTACACACACAATGAATAACGGAGCTGCCATCATCCATCCTTGATGATGATCAGCAATCGAAAGTTTTTCTTTCGTATCTTCCGACTCAATAATAATGAACATCCAAGGCTGCGTATTGCTTCCAGAAGGTGCTAGTCTAGCGCTTTCTAATATTTGAATAAGCTTCTCTTTTTCAACTTTTTTATCTAGATATTTACGTATGCTTCTTCTGTTTTCTATTTGTTTTAGCATGATGATCTCCTTTACTAACAACTCACATTTTGAATGCTGAGTCAACTATAAAATTTCCACCAACATTTTCTTCTTTATATCCCTGAAGGAAATAGACAAAACAATAGATAGATGTGTTTCATTTGAATTCTAATCCACCACTTTTTTAATAGTTATTTCATTAGAAGATGATCCACTGCTTATCACTT
The DNA here is from genome assembly GCA_023411715.1 of Bacillota bacterium. Taxonomy (GTDB): domain Bacteria; phylum Bacillota; class Clostridia; order Acetivibrionales; family DTU013; genus JAEYOM01. Next base: position 1,862 of record JAEYOM010000066.1, read on the forward strand.
TTATTCTGCCGATATTGTACTTCGTCCTGAGGTATTCAATATTGCTTCTTTTCTGCCCTACTACATTAGAAATATTCGAAGCCCCTGTTTTGACGAGCAATGAGCTGCTGCCTGATAGGCCGCGCTCCTCTATTATTTTTTCAATGCGTCTCCTGGCCAGCTCCGACTCGACCAACTGCCTGAATGCTGGATGCACCGGCCCTGCAACCACATCGGAACCGGTGCCGCCGCGGATATTTTCGGTCGCCTGTAAGCCGATACGTATAACATTGATATCGTGGCTCTCATACAGTTCAAGAAGCTCGGCGCTAAGCTTTACAGCCTCATCGAGAGGCATGGGATCGTACTTGCCGTTAAGTAACAGCATTTCGAGAGGCGTTCCCTTAATGACAAGCACGGGATATATCCTTACTATCTCAGGCGAAATGGCTACGACCTGCCTTGCTGTGCCAAGTGCTTTTTCCCTTGTGTCGCCAGGAAGACCTGTCATCGTCTGTATCCCGAGCCTGAACCCTTTTCCCTTGATAAGGCCCGCCGACTCATAGACGCATGCGGCATCATGCCCACGGCTGCTAGCCTTCAAAACTTCGTCGTCGAGGCTCTGAACGCCGAGTTCGATGGTCCTGACGCCGTACTTTTTCAGCATCTCCAGAATATCGTCGTCTATGCAGTCCGGTCTGGTAGACAAGCGTATCTCCGACACTTTACCAGACTTTACGTACTCGTAAGCTTCTTTGAGAAGACTTTCCTGCAGCGTTCTGTCGATAGCGGTAAAGCTGCCGCCATAGAAAGCTGTTTCAATGAACGCACCGCTCTCAATGGTTGCAAGATGCGACTCAATGATTTCAGGTATCATTTGCGGAGTCATTTCTTCCAGCTGGCCGCTGATCTTTTTCTGGTTGCAGAAGATACAATCGTTAGGACAGCCTTTATGAGGAACAAAAATCGGAATTATTACGTGCCGTCTCTTCATTTGTTCGCCTTAAGATTGCCAAGCGCGGCTTTTGCAGCTATCTGCTCAGCCTCTTTCTTGCTTTTTCCCTCGCCTATACCCAGGGCTTTGTCTCCTACAAAGACCTGAACTACGAATACCTTGTCATGGTCAGGCCCCTTTTCTTCCAGTATCCTGTAGGATATCTTCTGATCGCCCTTTTTCTGAACGAATTCCTGGAACTGTGTCTTATAGTCATTAAACAGCTCATTCGTAGAGATATCGCGAAACAGTTCATTCATGGTACTGAAAATGAACCCCGATGCCTGCTGCAGGCCTCCGTCAAGATATATCGCTCCAATAAGGGCCTCAAAGGCGTCGGATAAAATGGAGGTGCGCGTCCTGCCTCCCGTATTTTCCTCACCCTTGCCCAGTGAAAGGTAATTTCCGAGACCGATCCTGTTTGCGCATTTCATCAGCGAACCTTCGCAGACTATCGCGGCTCTGATTTTAGTCAGCTCTCCCTCAGGAAGCGAGGGAAAATTCCTGTAAATATAATCGCTGGTAACGATATTCAGCACGGCGTCGCCCAGGAACTCGAGCCTTTCATTGCTGCACAGGCCGTCGCTCCTTTTTTCATTTGCATAGGAGCTGTGTGTGAGCGCCAGCAGAAGCTTTTTAGTATCGCTGAATGTATAATGGATAACACTCTCTAGCTCTTTCAGCCTTTCGTCATCCTTCCCGTAATAATAACTGCTCATTTCACCCTCCGATTTTTTCGTACTTCCATGTCTATTTTACCACATATATGAAGCAAAAGTGCATCGAGTGGCCGGCTTAAAAAATTACAGCCTCAAAATAATCAAAGACGGGTTAAGTTTCACCCGCCTTGAATTATTACTATTCACAAAATATTGTCGGCCAAAACTTAATCTTCGAACTTCTTGAGTATCAATGCGGCGTTATGACCGCCAAATCCCAGGGCATTTGAAAGGGCGTATCTGATATCAGCCTTTCTTCCCTTGTTCGGAACGTAATCAAGATCACAATCCGGGTCCTGGTTGACCAGATTGATCGTCGGCGGCAGGAAGCCCTCATTCAGAGCCATTGCGGTAATGATCGCCTCGACTGCTCCTGCTGCGCCCAGCAGATGCCCGGTCATGGACTTGGTCGAACTTACTGCAAGCTTGTAAGCATACTCACCAAATGCAGCCTTAATGACTTTTGTCTCGCCTACGTCGTTCAAAGGAGTGGAAGTTCCGTGTGCATTGATATATTCTATTTCCTCAGGCTTTATTCCCGCATCCTGAATCGCGAACTGCATGGCCTTTATGCCTCCGATTCCCTCAGGATCGGGAGCAGTGATATGATATGCGTCGCATGTGCAGCCATATCCGGCTATTTCTCCGAGTATTTTGGCACCTCTCTTCTTAGCGTGCTCGTATTCTTCCAGTACAAGAATTCCTGCGCCTTCGCCCATTATAAAACCGTCGCGGTCCATGTCAAAAGGCCTGCAGGCAGTCATTGGATCAGGATTTTTAGTCAGTGCCGTATTTGCGCAAAAACCGGCGAACGACATCGGAGTAATGGCTGCTTCCGCGCCGCCCGTTATCATGATATCTGCAGCGCCTCGCCTGATAATGTTTGTCGCGTCACCAATGGCATTGTTGCCTGTTGCGCATGCCGTAACGACGCATTCGTTAAAGCCGCGCAGGTTGTATTGTATAGCAATCCTTCCGGCAGCCATGTTTGCTATCATGGAAGTTATGAAAAACGGACTTACCCTGCCGGGTCCCTTCGTTTCAAGTATGTGGTGCTGCTCTTCGAATGTTTGTATTCCGCCTATTCCCGAACCGATGATGGCGCCTGCCCTGAAAGGATCTTCGTTTTCCATGTTCAGGCCGGACATATCAAAGGCCATTTTGGCGGCCGCCATTGCGTACTGGGTAAATACATCCATTCTTTTTGCTTCTTTTTTATCGATATATTCGGTCGGTTCGAAATCCTTGAGCTCTGCAGCGACCTTCGCATCAAAATTTGTCGTATCGAACTTCGTTAAGAGACTAATTCCCGATTTTCCTTCTTTTATTGAATTCCAAAAATTTTCAAGGCCAAGGCCTAATGAATGTACAACACCCATGCCTGTTATCACAACTCTTTTATTCATCAAAAACCTCCTGGCGAATCAAGACTATTAGGATACGAAATATTATCAGGATATATATGTGAATGATTATTATCAGATGATGTCCGTCAATAGCCGTCAGCCTGGCCCTTCCCGGCACATTTGAGAAAAAAGTCCGGGACAACAGTGTTTCCATAAAAAAAGTCCCTCTTACGGGACTTTTTTTATGTGTTATTTTTAATGTAATCTACGGCATCTCCAACAGTTGCTATCTTTTCAGCTTCACTATCGGGAATCTCGATATCGAATTCCTCTTCAAGAGCCATGATCAATTCAACGATATCAAGTGAATCTGCACCTAAATCATCAATAAAAGAAGATTCCATATTGACTTCTTCTTCCTCAACACCTAACTGCTCGACTATAATTTTCTTAACCTTTTCGAAAACCATACATTCACCTCCTCCCAAGGGGGGTAATTTATATATAATAATTCCCCGCAAAAGTTATACCTGTTTACTGTGAATTATTGACAGGCAGGACTTCCACATAAAGATATTATTACATAACAAGCCCGCCGTCAATATCTATTACCTGAGCTGTCACATAGGATGCGTCGTCGGATGCGAGAAATGCGACAACATTGGCCACGTCTTCAGGTGTCCCGAACCTGCCGAGTGGAATGTTCTCAAGATATTTATTTCTCACTTCCTCAGGAAGCGCATCTGTCATTTTGCTTTTAATTGTGCCAGGGGCTACCGCATTGCAGGTTATCCCCCTGGACGCGAATTCCTTCGCAGTCGTCTTAGTCAGACCTATCAAGCCCGCTTTTGAGGCGGAATAATTCGCCTGCCCTTTGTTGCCGTATCTTCCTGCAACAGACGCAAGGTTGACGATCCGTCCGTATTTCTGTTTCATCATCTGTTTTGCAGCGAACTTCGTGCAAAGAAACGCGCCCTTCAGATTTATATCCAGAACTATATCCCAGTCATCCTCAGACATCAGGGCCATAGGCTTGTCATTCGTTATACCCGCATTGTTGACAAGTATATCGACGCTTCCGAATGTATCGACGCCGGCAGATATCATAGCTTTTACGTCTTCCGTGTTTCTAACGTCGCCTCTTGTTACTACCACTTTATAACCAGCCTTTTTGAACTCCTCCGCTGTTTCGTCAAGCGATTCTGATGACGGGATATCGTTCAATACGATATTTGCTCCCAAAGAAGCAAGCTTCAGAGCGATCGCTTTTCCAAGGCCTCTTGCCGAACCTGTTATTACAGCGGTTTTGCCTTCGAATTGCATTATTGTCTTTCCCTCCTCTCTTGGATGTTTTAAAGGAAATCCGCGCCGTTGGCGCTAAACATCCTCTCTTGGATGTTTTAAAGGAAATCCGCGCCGTTGGCGCTAAACATCCTACTATCCCTGATTTTTTAACTCCCCTATAGTTTTCTGCAGTGATTCAATGTCTTCTATATTCAAAGTTCTGGCGTCCTTGCTTATTTTCTTCACAAAGCCGCTGAGAACCTTTCCGGGGCCAATCTCAACAAACGTATCCACTCCCTGTTCCAGCATGAAGCGTACCGAAGCTTCCCACAGCACCGGGCTGCTTACCTGGTTAATTAGCGATTCCTTAATATCAGCCGATGATTTGACTACGTTTCCTGAAACATTTGCCACGAGCGGTGTTTTGAATTCTGAAAAATCGACGCTCCGGAGTTCCATTGCCAGCAGTTCACCAGCGGGCCTCAGCATACTGCAGTGGAAAGGCGCGCTCACTGCAAGTTGGATCGCTCTTTTTGCACCTTTCCCCAGACACAGCTCCATAGCCTTTTCAACTGCTTTTACCTCTCCGGCGATTGTTATCTGTCCCGGACAGTTATAATTGGCAGGCTCAACTATTCCTGCGATTGATGCCCTTTCACAGCAATCTTCGACATCCTCCGAAGAAAGGCCGATTATTGCCGCCATAGTACCATCCCCGATTGGAACGGCCTCCTGCATGTATTTGCCCCTTTTTCTGACAAGCGCCACGGCTGTTTTAAAATCGATTGTTTCGGATGCGACATGCGCCGAATATTCTCCTAGGCTCAAGCCTGCCGTATAATCCGGCTTTATTCCCGCTGCGAGCAATGGCTGCAGACATGCTATACTTGCAGTCATAATGGCAGGCTGCGTGTTTTCCGTTATTTTCAGAGTCTCGTCGTCACTTTCGAATAGCATTTTTCTCATATCGATACCGAGAGCTTCGGAAGCCTGGTCGAATATGTCGGAAGCTTCATGGTATTGGGCTGCGATTTGCTTGCCCATACCTACATATTGAGCTCCCTGTCCGGGGAAAATGAATGCAGTTTTACCCATAATATACCTCCTGTAATAGTTTTAGCCCGAAGATTTGGTTACAGCAATTTACTATCGCAAATTGCTCTGATTATTTGCTCCACCTTACAATGGCGGAACCCCAGGTAAGTCCTCCGCCGAAGCCGACCAGCACGAGATTGTCACCTTTTGCGAGGCATTTGTTCCGGTACGCATCTGCCAATGCAAATGGAATCGATGCAGAAGAAATATTCCCGATTTTCCTTATTGTCGTATAGATCTTTTCGAGTGTTACTCCAAGCCTTTTAGCAGCGCTTTCGATTATACGCATGTTAGCCTGGTGAGGTATTATATATTTTACATCTTCAAGTTTGAGATCGGTTTTCTCGAATAGTTTTTCCGTGGCATAAGGCATTATTTTGACCGCAAATTTGAAAACTTCCTGTCCGTCCTGCCAAAGTGCGTTTTTATTCTTGTATTTCTCACGTTTTAAATCATCGATATCAGATCTGTAAAGATTAGGTATGGTTATTGTTTCGCCGGGTTTTCCGTCGGCCCCTATATAGGTGGAAAGGATACCATATCCGTCTTCGACCTTGCCTAATACTACAGCACCTGCGCCGTCTCCGAAAAGCACGCAGCTGCTCCTGTCGGTCCAGTCCGTGCATCTGGACATTCCTTCGCTGCTTACTAGCAAAATATTTTTATAATAGTTGGTTTCAATAAACTGCTTCGCTACAGTCAAACCGTATATGAAGCCTGAGCAGGCAGCCGCCAGATCAAAAGCGGCTGCATTTACCGCGCCTATTTCTTTTTGAATGACACAGGAAGTGGTTGGTGTAAGATAATCCGGAGTTGAAGTTGAAACAAGAACGAGATCAATATCTTCCGCGCTTATGCCTGAATCTTCAATTGCCTGTTTTGCGGCCTGCACCGCCATTGTGTAAATAGGTTCGCTATCCGCTAAAATCCTTCTTTCGGATATTCCGGTCCTCTTAGTGATCCATTCGTCAGAGGTTTCGACCATTTTTTCAAGATCGAAGTTTGTCAAAATCTTTTCTGGGGCGTAACTTCCTATTCCTAAAATTCCAACGCTTACGCTCTTTTTTATCGCCATCACTTACCTCCATGTTTTCAACGCTGGACTTGATCTGTTCGAAAACAGAGCTGTTGGCCAGTGTATAGGCTTTCAATATTACGTTTTTTATCGTTTTTTCATTAGAGTCGCCATGGCTTTTCATGACCAAGCCGTTGACACCTAATATTGGGGAGCCCGGATCTTCGGAAGGATCGACCATCTTTTTGAATGCCATCATATCCTTCATTACAAAAAGAGTAGATATTTTGGAAAATATGGTCCTCTTGAACATTCCCTTTAAAAATCCAACAAAAAATGATCCTGTTCCTTCAAAGAACTTAAGCAGTACGTTTCCGACATAGCCGTCACAAACCGCAACATCCACATTTCCAAGCGGAATATCTTTACCCTCGATATTTCCGATAAAATTCAAGCTTGAGGATTTCATTAAGGAATATGCCTGCTTAATGACCTCGGTGCCCTTCTTCGCCTCAGTCCCCATATTCACCAAACCGACTTTCGGGTTATCCATTTTGTATAAATATTTCGTATAGAGAGACCCGAATATTCCAAATTGTACAAAGTTTATCGGCTTGCACGTTGAATTAAGTCCTGCGTCGATGAGCAGACATTTACCTTTCTTTGAAGGTATCATTACGCCCATTGCCGGACGGTCGACACCCTTCAGCCTTCCTAATATAAGAAGCGCGCCTGTAAGCAGAGCTCCTGTGTTACCGGCTGATAGAAAAACATCTCCATTTTTCTCTTTCAGCATATTGAAGCCGACTACCATGGATGAATTCTTTTTACTTTTGATTGCATGAGTCGGTGTATCGTCGTTTGTTATTACTTCCTTTGCATGGATCACTTCGAGCCTCGGGCTGTCGAAATTGCGCGACTTGAGTATCTTATCGATCTGATCGCTGTCTCCGATCAAAGTTATGTCGAAACCTTCCTGCATTTTTAAAGCGTCGATACTTCCCTTAACAATAGCTTCAGGCGCGTTGTCTCCGCCCATTGCATCAACTAATATCCTCAATCAAATCCACTCCCGAATTTTACTTTGTCAATTGCAATAATCTCTGTTAATTATAAAATACTATTTTCCCTGTTTCTTTTCAAGCGAAACCAATATGAATTTACCTCTGAACATCTCGACCTGCTTTTCGTAGATCTTAACCCAGACTATGTAGTTCGTTCCCCTGACCTGTTTGACTTCGGCTTTTGCCACGAGTTTACAGCCGGAATAAACCGGGATCTTGTACTTTATGTTTGCAACTCCGACCAGTGCAACCTGGGCGTCTATTACTGCAATTGCCAATGATTCAGCGAGTGAATAGATAAAGTGGCCTCTCACTATTTTGGTTTTCTCAAACGCCATCGATTCATTGGTTTCAAGTATGGATACCGCATTCCTCCCCAAATTTATATCGATAAGTTCTCCAACAATCTCCTTGCTTTGCAGTGACTTGACCTTGCTGTAATTATTCTCAGCTACGCTTTTGATCCTTTCACGCAGCTCAGGTATGCCCATCTCAAGTCTGTCCAGTCTGATGGTCGGTACGCTTACGGCAAAAAGCTCCGATAACTCTTCATCAGTCAAAAACGGATCCTGTTTTATCCTGTCCGAGAGTATCTGCTGTCTTTCTTTTTTAAGAAGCGATGACCGACTCATACTGCTTACACCACCTGTAAGTCTTTCACAAAATAATAATTATTACCTGATAATATATCCTAATGATAAAAGTATATTATATATTTATAAAGTATGCAACAATTTATAAAAAATATTTAAAAAAAGAACCTGCGGTGTCCGCAAGTTCCTTTTTTTTATAGTGGTAAGGCATATCTCTCGATTATTTGTGGTAGTATCAGGCATTTACGTTGATAACGTGAAGGTTCTTTCTAATATAATCATATAATGAATAAATGGTGATTATAACTGCGAGGATCATAGCGTATTCATCAAACGGGAAATCCGGTAATACGAGACTTAGCGGGAAATTGTTCAATAAGGTCGCTACTATCGCGATATCCTGAAGCACCGTCTTCAATTTGCCAAGCTTGCTGGCCGCTATGACTATTCCTTCGCCTGCAGCAACAAGCCTGAGACCTGTCACTATGAATTCGCGTGAAATTATGAGCATTGCAGCCCAGCTATTTACATCCCTGCTTTGTACGAGTGCCAGCAGCGCAGCTGTAACAAGCAGCTTATCCGCAATCGGATCAAGGAACTTTCCAAATCGCGTAACCAGCTTTCTCTTTCTCGCAATATAGCCGTCAACTGCATCGGTACTGGACGCTATAATGAATATGCCCGCGGCTATATATCCTCCATAAGACGAAATCAGGTCGTTTATCGAAAGCATCAGCGGACGCATAAACTCAAGTAAACCGGCATTTATAATGGATTCGGGGATCGGTATCATAAAAATCATCAAAATGGGAACTACAATGATCCTTGATAATGTTATCTTATTTGGCAGATTCATGACTAACTTCTCCTGTTATATCGTATTCTCCGGCTTCGAGTATTTCCACTTCGACGAAATCGTTTATTTCAAGCGGTTCGCTGCTTGTAAAATAAATAAGTCCGTCTATATCCGGCGCTTCCGCGCAGCTTCTTCCAAAATAAAAGATACCGTCGTCTGCAACTCCCTCAACCAGTACTTTGTATGTCTTTCCGAGTCTTTTCGAATTCAGTTCGCTCGATATCCGGTTTTGGAGCTGCATCAGCTTTTTATAACGGGCCTTTTTTACTGCCGAAGGTACCTGCTGCTTCATTTTAGCTGCAGGCGTACCTTCCTCTCTAGAATACATAAATATGCCAAGTCTGTCAAACCTATATTTTAGGATAAAATCAGCCAGTTCTTCAAAATCTTCCTCAGTTTCACCGGGAAATCCTACTATCAATGACGTTCGCAATATGATTTCAGGTATTCTTTGCTGAAGTTTTTCCATCAGCCCTTTAATTTCGGCACTGCTTCCCCTACGCGCCATTCTTTTCAGAACAGAGTCGCTTATATGTTGGATCGGTATGTCGAGATATTTGCATATCTTATCGTTCTGCGCGATTTCATCGATCAATTCATCATCGATTTCCTCAGGGTAGCAATACAACAGGCGGATCCTTTCCATTCCGTCGATTTTGCCGAGGGATTTCAGCAGCTCGGTCAGCGCTCTTTTTCCGTAGATATCAGTTCCATATCTGGTAGTATCCTGCGCTACGACTATCAATTCTTTAACACCGGATTTGACCAACGCTTCAGCTTCCTTTATAATAACTTCCTTTTTTCTGCTCCTGAAAGGACCGCGAAGCGATGGGATCACGCAATAAGTACACCGGTTGTCGCAGCCTTCGGCTATTTTGAGATATGCGTATCCCTTACCGGTTGATATTATGCGTTCCCCGTCAAGGTACGCGGTACCGTCCAGTTCGCCGTAAAAGGACATCTTCTTCCCGCCGTATGCATCCTTTATTACCAAGGCGATTTCTGAATAGCTTCCCGTGCCCAGTACAGCATCCACTTCGGGTATCTCATCTATTATCATTTGCCGGTAACGCTGTGCAAGACAGCCGGTTGCAATGAGAAGTTCGCAATTTTGTTTCTTAAGAGACGCCATTTCCAAAATGGTATTTATGGATTCCTGTTTTGCGCTTTCAATAAAGCCGCAAGTATTTACTATAATTACGTTTGCCTGATCTTTGTCGTTTACGATCTCAAAACCGTCGTTTTTTAAAATGCCAAGCATGAGCTCGCTGTCTACGAGATTTTTTGGGCAGCCGAGCGATACAATGCCTATCTTTTTCTTCAATGGATACAACTCCCCGTAGTTTCAATATACTTTTATGTATTGACCTTATTCGGGCGTTTTAATAATTCCCGAGCCACATACAATAAGAATATACACTATTATAAGCCTTAGCTCAAGTTATTGGTTCAATAACGGCAGTCATTGTCGGAAGAATCGTAAGAATCGACAGCATAGTCACGAAGGGCTTCCCGGATAGTATCACCGGAGAAACCCCTGTGCATAAGAAACATCATGGCTTTTTTGAGAACTTTTTTATCACTGAGGTCATATTTGCCAAATTTACGCTTTAGAAGGCTTTCTGCGACAGCTGAGTCTTCCACCTTCCAGTCCTCAAGGACTTCATCGGCGATTTCCTCTGGGATCCCCCGGAAAGTGAGCTCCTTTTTCATGAGCTTTTTAGATATGGGCTTGAGTTTACTTCTATCAAAGACATATTTTTGGGCATAAAGCTGATTATTTATATAACCGATAGCTTTAAGCTCGTTTACCGCTTTTTCGATGCAATCATCGTCGTAGCCTTCTTCATTGAGCTTGTCACGCACCTCTTTTTCCGTGCGCAGCTTCATTGAAAGATAGCGTACGGCTCTCGATTTGGCATCCCGGTAATTAAGCGTATCCTTTATATAATCGATTGTCTCCTGTGTGAGTTCCTGTTCTTCATAGAGATTCATTGAAATATAATCTTCTTCGGAGATGGTGAATGAAAATTTTCCATCGACAAATACAGACAGCCTGTCCTTATATTTTTTATTCTTTTCAGCCGATGTAATCTTCACTGCCCCACCACCCCCTCAGCGCAATCATTATTTCATGTCGAGATCCATATCTTCTTCGTCCGTTTCTTCATCCGTAGTATGGACATCCATACTGTTAACAAAGGCCTGGTTATAATTTTCACGGATCTTCTTTTCGACTTCGTTAGTAATGTCGGGGTTTTCCTTCAGGAACTGCTTGACATTTTCCCTGCCCTGGCCTATTCTCTGGCCATTGTATGAGAACCATGCACCGCTCTTGTTCACTATATCAAGATTGACTGCAACGTCCAAAATGCTTCCTTCTTTTGAAATGCCCTGTCCGTAAATAATATCGAACTCTGCTTCCTTGAAAGGCGGAGCGACCTTGTTCTTTACGACTTTGACCCTTGTCCTGTTACCAATGACATCGGTCCCCTGCTTGATCGATTCGATCCTTCTTACGTCGAGTCTCACTGAAGCATAAAACTTCAGGGCGCGTCCACCAGGCGTAGTTTCAGGGTTCCCGAACATAATGCCGACCTTTTCCCTGAGCTGGTTGATAAATATGGCCGTGGTTTTTGACTTGCTGATCACGCCTGCCAGTTTTCTTAACGCCTGTGACATAAGCCTTGCCTGCAGACCGACATGTGCGTCTCCCATTTCGCCGTCTATCTCGGCTTTCGGAACAAGCGCCGCTACCGAGTCGATTACTATTACGTCGATAGCGCCGCTGCGTACCAGGGCTTCCGCGATTTCCAGGGCCTGCTCGCCCGTGTCCGGCTGTGAAACTATGAGATTATCTATATCTACTCCGAGTTTTTTGGCATATATCGGATCGAGCGCATGCTCGGCATCTATGAATGCCGCATCACCGCCGGCCTTCTGAGCCTCTGCCACGATATGCAAAGCGACTGTGGTCTTACCGGAAGATTCCGGTCCGAAAATTTCAACTATCCTGCCCCTCGGCACTCCCCCGACTCCTAGTGCGATATCGAGTCCGATAGCGCCTGTAGGGATCGTTTCGACATTCATGTGCGTATTCTCGCCAAGTTTCATAACAGCTCCCTTGCCAAACTGCTTCTCAATCTGGCCAAGAGCCATTTCCAGCGCTTTTTTCTTTTCCAGCATATCAGGCAGACCTCCTTTTATAATAAAGAAAATACATTTTAAAATTGTACAGTTACCGCAGGCGTGCCCTTCCGGAAGGATCTGCCGTGCGAACATCTGTTCTGGATTTATTATATAACATTTCTGCAAAAGAGTCAATAATCAAATTACATTTTTTTACATATTAAAACGTCGTTTAAACAATTTCACCAAATATAGTGCGTCTTCCGCCTTCAGTATGACCATGGTTACTACATAAAATACCGCGCCTACTGTTATTTCACCGGCCAGAAACGCCAGCTGCAGCGTTTTTGTGTCCAGCCTTAGCGGCAATGCTTCCAACAGGAACAGCACAGTGATCATGAGCAGAGTTGCCGGTACGGCCTTTGCAAAAAAACCAAATAATCTTCCTATATAAATGCCCTTCATCTTCCTGTTCAGCAGAAACAGCAGCATTATTGCATTTACCGAGCTTATTATCGAATATGAAAGTGCCATCCCCGATGCGCCCAGATCGGTGAAGGAATAAAAAATGCTGCCGAAGCCGACATTAAATATTATTGAAACTATTCCGGTAACCAGCGGGGTCTTCGTATCCTGCCCCGCATAAAACGACCTGTTCATGATACCGACAATCGACTGCGTTATCATGGAAATTGAAAAAAACGCCATTATCGTTGCTACTCCGGGCACATCCTTTTCAGTAAACTTACCGCCCCATTCGAATACGGCGCGCACCAGAGGTTCCCTCAGTACGATAAATGCTGCGGAAGACGGTACGGCAAGGAACAATACCGATGTCAGCGATTTCATCAGCAGAGTCTTGTACTCCTTCCGCTCTCCCGCGGCAAATTTGCCTGAAAGGGTCGGCAGCATGGCGGTGCCTATGCCCATGGCGAATATCCCGTAAGGCAGCTGCCAGAGATTATTTGCATTTCTGAATGCCGCAAGCGCGCCCTCGGCCGCGCAAAGGCTAACAAAAGCCGTGGAAATAATCACATTTACCTGGGTAACCGAGGATGACAGGAGCGATGGGATTGCCTGGCTTAAAAGTCTCCTGAAACCCTTATCGAAAAAGTTGATCACAGGTCTGTAAAACTTCAATTTGGCGAATACAAATGAAAACTGTATCAGAAAATAGAGCACGGCGCTTGCGGTAACTCCGTATGCGACTTTAACCATGCTGCTCGCGTTTGTATCCGCAAAAAGATAAATTGCCAGCGCACATCCTGTGTTGTAAATCGAAGGTCCGTAAGCAGCGGCTGCAAACTTTTTGTAGGAATTGAGAACGCCATTGCATATCCCGGCGAGCATTATGAACGAAACCGAAGGAAAAAGGATTCTCGCAAGCTTTATGGCAAGATCCCTTGTTTGACTGTTCTCTCCGGAATAGCCCGGCAATATGAAGCTTATTATCTGAGGAGCGAAAATCACTCCAAGGGTGCAAAGAATCAGCAAGCCAATGAAAATTGAATTGATGAAGGAGCTTGCAGCTTTCCAGCCATCCCTTTCCTCACCTATTTCAAGCTTTCCCGATATGAAAGGGACAAGCGCTGCCGATATCGTCCCGCCCACAAGAAGTATATACATCAGGTCAGGAACCGTAAATGCCGCTACGTAAGCATCCTGGACCCAGCTTAAGCCTACTTTCCATGAAAGCATGGTCTCCCTTACAAATCCGGTAAACCTGCTCAATATCATCGAAGACATGACGATCATTGCCGCCGTAGAGACTCTTCCGTCAGATGGATTTTTCAAATTAGCTCTGTCCCTGACCGTCAAGTTTTATGCTCCTTGTTCACGATATGTCTCCTGAGCATGTCGAATACATGCAGGCAGGTCACATTCCTGATCCTGTTCCTGTTGCCCCATAGATCGAGCTTTTTAACTTCGACTCCGGCTTTATACGCAAGAGCTATATACACAAGGCCTACCGGCTTGGTTTTGGAACCTCCGCCTGGTCCTGCGATTCCCGTGACCGATATCCCCAGATCGGTCGATGCTGCCATGCGGACACCGGCAGCCATTTCAGCGGCAGTTTGTTCGCTGACGGCGCCATACTGATCGAGTGTCGCCTGCTTAACCCCCAACTCTTCTACTTTCGAGCGATTGCTGTAGGTTATTACAGCCCTGTCGAATACGGCGGATATCCCGGGTATTTCAGTAAATCTCGACGAAAGCAGGCCGCCTGTGCAGGACTCTGCAAATGCAACAGTCGTGCCGCTTTCCAGCAGAAGCTTCGCAGCGACTTCGTCAAGAGTTCTGCCATCATTACTGTAAACGGCATCTCCGAGCCTGTTCCTGATTTCATTTTCGACCGGAGTGATCAGATCTTCGTGGTCCCCCAGCTTAGGGTAGCTGGCCGTGATCCTGAGCGTCACCTCTCCGTCCTTGGCATAAGGCGCTATAGTCGGATTGGTCTGTTTGTCCACAATATCGATAAGACTGTCTTCCACAGCGGATTCTCCTATGCCGAAAATCCTCAGGAACCTAGACTCAAGCCTGTATTCCGCTTTACCTTCAAAATAAGGCATCACTGTTTCATCGAACATCGGCTTCATCTCCGACGGCGGACCCGGCAGCATAACAACCGTTTTGCCGCCCTCCTCGATAATGCAGCCGGGGGCTGTACCGTTTTTATTCCTAACTATTATGCAGCCCTCCGGAAGATACGCCTGCTTTATGTTGTTGTCTGTCATTTTCCTGGCATATTTACTGAAAAAGGCTTGCATTTTTTCGAGGCTTTCCTGATCCAATACGAGCTTCCTGTTGAATGCAGCTGCAATGGTCTCCTTTGTCAGATCGTCCTGTGTCGGGCCGAGGCCGCCTGTTGTGATGACCACGTCTGAACGCGACAAAGCCAACGCAAGGCATTGCTGCAGCCTTTCAGGATTGTCTCCCACGACATCGTGATAATAGACGCCTATGCCTACATCCGGCAGGCGTGAAGATATATATTGAGCGTTTGTATTAGCTATCTGACCCATCAGGAGTTCTGTTCCTACCGCCAGTATTTCAGCTTTCATAGATCCGCCATCTCCTTTTCTGTCTCCTATTATACCAATTGCCGGTTTTTATTGTAAATACACGAAAGGAATAAAAAAAGACGACAATTGACCAAAAAAATTCTACTTCAATCCAAATCCACTATAGCGTAATATGTCGTTATAGCGAGGCAATAAATTTCTCCTGCCTCGTTGAAACGCATAAAGGTAAGAAAATTTTTCTGCAACCGGAAAATTTTCTATTGAATTGATGCGTTATAAAACAAAGATAAGAGGGATGAATATTATGAATGATTCCGTCAGAACTCTAAAAAACATTATAGACAATGTTGAAAATGTAATAGTCGGAAAGCGCTATGCCATCGAACTTGCAGTTGTCTCCCTTATATGCAACGGGCATGTCCTGATCGAAGATGTGCCGGGTGTTGGCAAGACGAGCCTCGTTTCCGCTCTGGCAAAATCACTCAATGCTTCTTTCAAAAGGATACAGTTCACTCCTGACGTGCTGCCTTCCGATATCACCGGTTTTTCGATCTACAACCAGAAAACCGGCGATTTCGAATACAGGCCGGGAGGCATAATGAGCCAGATAGTCCTGGCGGACGAAATCAACCGTACGTCTCCCAAAACACAGGCCAGCCTGCTGGAGGTAATGGAAGAAGGCCAGGTCACGGTCGACGGTATTACTTATAAAATGCCGAAGCCGTTTATGGTCCTTGCGACACAGAACCCCGTGGAATACCTTGGCACCTACCCGCTGCCTGAAGCCCAGATCGACCGTTTCTTCATGAAAATATCTATTGGTTACCCGACGAATACAGAAGAAAGCTACATCCTCTCAAAATTCCAGCTTTCCAATCCGCTCGAAAAACTTATGCCGGTGGCTGAAAGCAGCGATATCATTGCGCTTCAGGAAGAGATAAAGAATGTTCATATGGACAAGACACTCAGTAATTATATAGTCGACATAGTCAGCCAGACCAGAAAGCATCCCGACGTAATGCTCGGTTCAAGCCCCAGGGGATCGCTCTCACTGTTCAGGGCATCGCAGGCATGGGCTTATTATAACGGCAGAAATTATGTACTTCCAGACGATATAAAAAAGATGGTCATCCCCGTACTTTCTCACAGGCTTATTTTGAAACAGGAAGCAAAGCTCAAGAAGATCAACCCCGAAGAAATATTGAATTCTATAGTTGCAAGAATTAATGTTCCGGTGGTGAGCCAGCATGAAACAAAGTAGGATACTATATGCCTGCCTCTTGGCATCCTCGTTGATATTCGCATATTTCAACGGCGGAAAAATACCGTATATGTTCCTGTATTCGCTTATAATACTGCCGGTTATATCGCTGGCTTATACGCTTGTGATATACCTGCGCTTCAAATACGGGCAGGAGCTTGATAAAAAGTTTGTTTCCAAAGGCGACAAGGTCAACTTTATTTTCAGCATCAACAATGAAGACTTCTTCATTTATCCGTATATAAAAGTATCCTTTTACGGAGCCAAAACGATTTTCGAAAACCAGTTCCAGGTGAAGAATTTCTCATTGCAGCCCTTTACCGGAAAAAATTATTCATTCGAGCTGCAGTGCAATTACAGGGGAAATTATGAGATAGGCATCAACTCTATCGAACTCGAAGACTTCTTCGGGCTGTTCAGGTTCAGGTACAATGTATTTGAACCCAAGTATGTCACAGTCTATCCCAGGATAATCTACCTTGAAAAATTCCCGCTGAAGACCGATTATATGTCCGAGTCGCATTCGATGCTGAACACCAGGGACGAAGATATGTCTACCGTCAGCGACGTAAGGAAATACGCCTATGGCGACAGTATGAAAAGGATACATTGGAAGCTTACCGCAAAAAACCAGGAAATCCTTGTAAAGAAATTTCAAAGCACCTCGGAAACCAATACGCTCATGTTGATCGACCTGCATAAAAACCCATATACATCCGGCGAGAATATAATGCTGGAAGACAAGCTGATAGAAACCGTCGTTGCCGTGCTGCACTATTGCCTTTACAAATGGATACCGGTAAACCTCGTTTGCTACAGCGGTACGCTTATCGACATACACGCGAAAAACCACCTCATGTTCAATGAAATATTCGAACAACTGGCAAAGGTCAAATTCAGCGAGAGTATTCCGGTTAAAGATCTTCTTGAGATATACACGAATAATGCCCTGAAAAAGACCAACATACTGATATTCACCTCAAACCTTGATTACGATCTGTACAACCAGATCTATAAAACAAGCAATACAGGCTACGACGTGAGTCTCATTTATACTTCCCCCGAAGACCTGACTGGCATGCCGGACCCGGAAGCGTGCAATATCCTTTCTTCCCTGCCGGAGATAGGTGTTAACAGTTACAAAATAAATATAAACGATAATATAAAGGAAATCCTGGAATGTTAGATACAGGGGGTTCATATGACGTTAACAAAATTGTCCGATAAAATATCCGATGTACTGCTGGCACTGCTGATAACCTTCAGCCTGGTATTTGCCCTCACATCTTCACTATGCCTGACATATCCCGTTTTGAGCATCCTGTTGCTTGTTGTTCTGTGTGTCGTTTTATACTGTGTTATGTTTTACAGCAAAACGACCTCGATAATATCATTCTCAGCAATGGGTCTTACTTTACTGGCAGCAGTCTTTTATATCATGTCGGGAGCCGGTCCCGGCAAGGTTGTCAAATTTTTCGACGAGTATTTCTTTTGGCTATCTGAATTTATACTTTATCCGGGTCCGGAAACCGTGGATCGTTTTTTCCAGTTCATTACAATACTTGCGCTGTGTATTATTTTTTCTCTGTTTTCGTATCTCTTCATTGTAAGGAAATTCAGATTTTTTATCGTGATGATCACAGGAACAGCTATTTTTGCCATTCAGTCGTCCTACGGTATAATATCCAGCCTGACCCCTTTCTATCTCTTTTTAGTGGCGGTTTTGATGATCTATCTCAAACATATCTACCAGTCCAAGTTTTCAAAGGGTCCCAACGATTATGCAAGGCCCGCTCAAATCGCTTTATGGAGCCTTCCTGTGTGTATCCTGATAATAGCCTCGGCCTATTCGATGCATGCCAGCAACAAGCCTATAGAATGGAAATGGCTCGATAAAAAGGTCATATCCGTATACAACTTTTTCAAAAAGAATTTCGATTATGAAACGTTCGATTATTTTTCACTTTCGGCTTCCTCGGGATTCGGCGACAGGAACAATATACTCGGAGGGAGGGTCAGGCTCGACAGGACCAATGTCCTTCAGGTATCGTCGGCCAGGAGGGTCTACCTTAAGGGAATATCCCTGGACACATATACGGGCACAAAATGGATAAACAGCGAACCGTCACTAACGTCCAAAGGTTCCGATTATTACGGAATGTACACCGATACGGAAGAAATGCTCGATGGCATGAAAATATTGACGGGTAAGGATGACTTCCTAAACACTTATTTCGAAGAAAATCCGGTTTCAGTAGTATTTCTGAACATTAAGACCAAATCGCTTTTTATGCCGTCAAAAATCAAGGAGTTCAGAACTTCGGTCAAGAGCTTTTCCTCTTATGAGAGCAATACGGGGGACTATTCTTCAAAGCAGCGTTATTCAAGAGGCTTCAGATACAGTACGAAAATGTACAGTCCCAAAATCGGTACTGAAGAATTTGCGGGTATCATGAGGAAAAGTAAAAGAGGCCTGTACAGTAAAGCCATACTGCAGATGAAGCTTCCAAGCTATTACGAGGAAATACTGAGTCATTACACTAAATATAGTACCAGCGGAGCTATAACCCCGGATGAAAACGGTGAAATTTCTATCGAGTCCTTTTTCAGCGACTCGCAGCAATTTACCGAGTCCGATGACACGTCATCGGTGCCCATAATAAGCAGAAACACTTCGCTGAAAACCCTGGAGACCTTGTCAAAACTAAAGGAAAACAGTAACGAGATTTATAGGAAATATCTGCAGCTTCCTGAAAATCTTCCCCAGAGAGTTAAAGACCTGTCGGCCTCCCTGGTTGCAACGGAAACCAACGATTATGATAAGGCTAAGGCGATCGAGCAATACCTGGCCTCGAAATATCCTTATAACCTTGATGTGCGCTCGACTCCCAGAAACCGTGATTTCGTGGATTATTTCCTTTTCGATCTGAAAGAGGGCTATTGTTCCTATTATGCATCGGCAATGACTGTACTGGCAAGATGCGCCGGCCTGCCGGCAAGGTATGTCGAAGGCTATATGCTGCCTCCCGAACCGGTAAAGGATGACAGGACGACCTACGTAGTCAGCAATATGCAGGCTCACGCCTGGGTCGAGATATATTTCGAAGGTTACGGATGGCTGCCTTTTGAACCCACGGCGCCATTCAGGTCCAATTTCTATGCAACCGCCGATTTGAACAACGATGTTACCTACAGCGATAACTACGGTTCCTCCTATGCCGATTACATGGAGGAGCTTATGAAAAGGTATTCGCAGCAAGGCGGCGGGTATGTAAATTTCGGTCCTGATACTACAGTAAAAGGTCCCTCGGCCGTTATTATCGTTTTATTTTCTTTCGCAGGTCTGCTACTTCTTACCATTGCGCTGCTTATAACGAATATAGTCAGAAACCGCCTGCGTCTTTATAAGATATTTAGCCTTCCTGCAAATGAGTGTGTGCTGAGTTTTTACGAGTACTATGTAAATGTGCTGGGATTTGAGGGCTTTGGTCTCCTACCTTCCGAAACTCCGTCACAGTACTCGTCAAGGATCGACGGCTTGATGTACTTCAGTCCCGTACGATTCAAGGTTATTACCGATATTTTCATAAAGTCAAGGTATAGCACTGAAAATGCCACAGAAAACGAAAAGCAGCTGTTTTGCGATTTTCATGCGGGCTTTCTGAGTGAAATAAAGATCAGCATGGGCAAGTTCAAGTATTTTGCGCTGAAGTACCTGCTGGGAAAATTCTGAAATTACGAAAAGGCCCGATGCAATAATAATGCCCCATGCACTAATATGGCCCGATGCAATAATTACTTTTATTGCGAGTTTATGTTCAAAGAGCATATAGAATCGGCTTTGTGGCAAATTCAAACTCGCTCCGCTCAAACATGAATTTGCCTTTGCCAATACCTCTTCAATATGCTCTAATTCACAAAACTCATGCAATCGTAAGTAATTATTGCATCGGGCCTATGGCCTATATCGGGCCTATGTTACACTTTTCTTACAGCTTATATACCTGACTTGCCGTCAGTACGCTGATACCGTTGGCCTGTAAGGTGTTGACCGCCTTTTCGGGTTCCGCGACCTTAAGGATCACAAGTGCTTTGTCTTCTGACTTGCTGACAAAAGCATACATATATTCGATCCCTATCTGCTCACTGTCAAGTATATTCAGTGCTTTTCCAAGTCCGCCCGGCTTATCCTGGACTCCGATCGCGATCACACTTGTCGCACTGACAGTAAATCCATCCGCCTTCAATATCTTTTCAGCTTTTTCCGGATCATTCACGATGAGCCTCAGAATACCGAAATCCGTAGTATCTGCAATTGACAGCGCACTGATATCAATGTTGTTCTTTCCAAGTGTCCCTGTTACTTCCGATAACCTTCCCGATTTGTTTTCGAGAAATATCGAGATTTGCTTTACGAACATGACACATACCTCCTTATTGGATGTTTTAATGGATATTCGCGCCTTCGGCGCTAAACATCCTACTCGATAATCATTAATATCCCTGTTTTGATAAAAATATACGGTCATAACGGTCAGATTGTACGCTTGTCAATGACCCTCTTTGCCTTACCCTCGCTTCTTTCGATCGTTTTAGGTTCAACGAGCTTGACCTTTGCACTGATGCTCAGAGTATTCTCAATTTCTTTCCTGATCTTTCTTTCAAGGTCCTCTATATGCTTTACCTCATCGGAGAAAAATGCCTGCGTCATCTCTACCCATATTTCCATAACGTCAAGGTTGTCTACCCTGTCAACAATGATTTGATAATGCGGAGCTGTTTCTCCCAATTCGAGCAATACGCTTTCTATCTGAGACGGGAATACATTTATTCCCCTTATTATCAACATGTCGTCAGTACGTCCTGACGCCTTGCTCATCCTTACCAGCGTTCTGCCGCAGTCGCAGGTTCCGTATTCAAGCGAAGAAACGTCTCGCGTCCTGTAACGTATCAGCGGCAAGCCTTCCTTGGTTATGGTTGTAAATACGAGCTCGCCCTTCGACCCGACCGGGAGCACTTCTTCCGTAACAGGATCAATTATTTCGGGAATAAAATGGTCCTCCTGAATGTGAAGGCCGCATTTGCACGGGCATTCGCAGGAAACCCCGGGGCCGATTACCTCGCTGAGTCCATATATATCAATCGCCATTATACCAAGTCTTTTTTCAATTTCATCCCTCATGCCGGAAGACCATGGTTCAGCTCCGAATATACCAGACTTCAGCTTCAGTTCGCTCTTATTGATTCCTGCCGCTTCCATTTCCTCAGCCATATAAAGCGCGTATGACGGAGTGCATGCAATATTTGTCGTGCCGAAATCTCTTATTATCTGAAGCTGTCTCTTCGTATTTCCCGTAGACGCCGGTACAACAGAAGCTCCGATGCGTTCCGCGCCGTAGTGTGCTCCAAGCCCGCCTGTAAAGAGCCCGTAACCATAGGCTATCTGCATTATCGAATTTCTTTCCACTCCTGCTCCCGCAAACGATCTTGCCATTACTTCAGCCCAGGTTTCGATATCCTTCCTGGTATAACCTACAACTGTCTGTTTTCCCGTAGTTCCGGAGGATGCGTGAATACGAATTATCTCGCTCAATGGCGCCGCAAACATACCGTAAGGATAAGTATCCCTTAGGTCCTGTTTAATTGTGAAGGGCAGCTTTGAAAGATCCTCGACTCCTTTGATATCTCCGGGTTCTAGACCTTTTTCCTGCATTTTTGCCCTGTAGTGCGGAACATTGTGATAAACCCTTTTTACTGTTTCGATAAGCTGTGTGCTCTGAAGCTTTTGCATTTCCTCTCTGGGCATGCACTCACGCGACTGGTTCCAATATAACATTTCCAGAACCCTCCTTGATTTTTTTATGTGCCCATCTATCCTCCCATGAGAATAGCTTTCAGGGTTTACGGAACACTCCGCCCCACGCAAAAGCCAACAGGCCTGTTTATATTTTTTATATTAATGCCAAGCTCACTTCAGTGAACTGTTATATCCTGCTTCAAACGCCTTCAGGTTAACTTCAAGCAATTTGACCGGTACCACTTCCTCAATGGACTTGAGCCATACTTCCTTTGCAATGTCCGTTGATTTTGCAAGAAGGCCAATCAGAACAACATTAACAGCTTTGGTATTTCCGCATTCCTCCGCGATTTTCAATGCACCGATAGACTTAAGATCGATGCCTCCGTTTTTCAGGCGTCCCGTTATATCCTCAGGGTATTTTGCCTTCCCTGTAATAACGGGCATGGGATCGATCTCCTGATCGTTCATGACAAGAGTTCCGCCTTTTTTAAGATAATCGATCCATCTCAGCGCTTCGAGCTTTTCAAAGGCAAGCAAAATATCGGCTTCGTTTTTTTCAATAATCGGCGAATATACCTTATTGCCCATTTTTACATAGGTAACTACGCTTCCGCCTCTCTGCGACATTCCATGTACTTCTGATACCTTAACGTCATAGCCCCGCATGACTGCTACATTTCCAAGTATCCTGCTGGCAAGCAGCGTACCCTGCCCGCCTACTCCTACTATCATTATATTCAAATCATTCATTGTGTTCACCGGCCTTTTCTATCGCATTGAAGCTGCATACCGTCGAGCATAGCTTACAGCCTACGCAAAGCGCGCTGTTTATCTCTATTTTGTCCCCTTTGTCCACGATCGCCGGACAGCCGATTTTCATACAGCTTCTGCATTTCCTGCAATTTTCGTTGATTTTCTGCGTTCCTTCATAACGTACATTCTTCAAAAGAGCGCACGGCCTTTGAGATATAATCACTGACGGTTCATCCGCCTGTACTTCCTCAGCTACTACCCTTTCAAACTCCTTCAGATTGAAGGGGTCAGCAATCCTTACCCTGTCTATTCCTACTGCCTTTGCAAGCAATTCAAGGTTTACCTGCTTTGTCGGCTCGCCCTTTATAGTAAAGCCTGTCGTCGGGTTCTGCTGATGACCTGTCATGCCGGTGATGGAATTATCCAATATGATCACTGTTGAGCAGCCTTTATTATATACAATGTCGATAAGTCCCGTGATTCCGGAATGTATGAAGGTCGAATCACCGAGTATGGCAACTGTTTTCCTTCCGAACTCCCTGCCTCTGGCCTTTTCCATACCGTGCGCCATACCGATGCTTGCTCCCATGCATACGCAGGTATCCATCGATTCAGTCGGAGAAAGCGCGCCAAGAGTATAGCAGCCTATATCTCCGGTAACATTGAGCCTGAGCTTTTTCAAAACGTGGAACATACCCCTGTGCGGGCAGCCCGGGCACATTACCGGCGGTCTCATCGGCGATTTGCTGTCTATATCGTAAGGCATTTCGGGAGATGAACCAAATACCTTCTCTTTGATAAGCGAAGTTGAATACTCGCCTATAACAGGCAGAAGTTCTTTTCCGATTACTTTTATACCGAGTTTCCTGATCTGGTTTTCAAAAAATGGTTCCAGTTCTTCTATAACGTAAAGCTTTTTGACGCTTGCCGCAAATTCCGATATAAGCTTGTCAGGCAACGGATATACCATTCCCAGCTTCAAATAGGATACGTCCCCGAAAGCTTCCCTTGCATACTGGTAGGAAATACCCGACGTGATGACGCCTATTTCCTTACTGCCCCATTCTATCCTGTTTAGTTCGGTTTCCTCCGCAAAATCCTTCAGCATGGCCATTCTCTTCTCTACTTCGATATGCCTGAGCTTGGCCATTGCAGGCATCATAACATATTTACCGGGATTTTTTACGTATGGCTTCAGTTCCAGGTCCGCACGTTCCTCTATCCCGACTATACTCTGCGAATGTGCAACGCGGGTCGATAGCCTCACTATTACGGGACAATCATATTTTTCACTGATTTCGAAAGCTTTAGTGACATAATCCTTACATTCCTGGCTGTTTGAAGGCTCAAGCATCGGAACCTTCGAGGATCTTGCATAGAACCGCGAGTCCTGTTCGTTCTGAGAACTGTGCATCCCCGGGTCGTCGGCCACCATAATGACAAGTCCGCCGTTGACGCCTGTATATGAAACCGTGAATAACGGGTCGGCAGCTACGTTCAAGCCCACATGCTTCATTGAGCATATGGAACGCGCGCCTGCTACGGATGCGCCTATAGCGACCTCCAAAGCGACCTTCTCATTGGGAGACCATTCGCAGTACATCTCATCAAATTTTGCAATATTTTCGGTGATTTCAGTACTTGGCGTGCCGGGATATGCCGTAGCCACCCTAACGCCGGCTTCATACGCTCCCCTGGCTACCGCCTCGTTCCCCAACATCAGTTTTTTCATAATGATCCCCTCTGATTCTAACTGCTTATATATTTATCTTATTATATTTATACAATTTCGTGATTTATTATATTTTAAACTGTTTGATCTGATTTGTAAACAAACGGCCGAGTGTAAAATGCGTAAAAAATGCGTAAAACGCGTCTTAAAATACAATCGTTTTTCATTAAAATATGGAGACATGCATTAACAGTCATATCTCCATATTATTGGGCTATCTTTAATTTTTCAGGCCTCGATTTCCATATTGCCTTCGATGCTCTTGCCTTCTCCGAACACTTTATCGATATGTGTTTCAGGCATTTTCTTCGTAAGCAGGCTCACAACCGGTACTATCGCCAGGGATACAAGCATCGCGATTGCACCTATATTAGGTGCTTTACCTGCATCCATCTTATAAATTATTGCTCCGGCGACTGATACCGCAAATCCTGCTATGAATCCCGACCAGGCGCCGATCTTTGTAGTGCCCTTCCAATACAGTCCGTAGAGGAACGGTGCAAGGAATGCGCCGGCAACGGTGCCCCACGAGAATGACATAAGGCTCAAAATCGAATTCGGCGTTACTGCGACCATGAAGGAGAGTATTACGAACACACCGCACAAGATTCTCATAAGAAGCATTTCGCTTTCCTTCTTCATGTTCGGGAAGAATGTGCCCTTCACAAGGTCCATTGAAATCGCCGAGCTTGAAACAAGCACCAGTGAAGACAGTGTCGACATAGAAGCCGAAAGCACCAGCAGCACTATGATCCCTATAAGGGCGTCGGGCAGCGCTTTCTCGAGCATTATAGGCATTACCATGTCGCTGTTTGGTTTCCCATTCGCTCCGAGAGGAAGCGTATTATCCAGGAACAGTCTGCCGAACCCGCCTACGAAATAAGCTCCCCCGGCTATGATAAGAGCAAATACCGTCGATATGATGGTACCTCTCTTTACCGCCTGGTCATCTTTTATCGCATAGAATTTATGAACCATCTGCGGCAGTCCCCATGTTCCGAGGCTCGTTAGAACTATAAGGCCCAGCAGGTTAAGAGGGTTTGCACTTAATGCGCTGACCAGACCTGAGCCGGCATCCGGTATTTCGGAAAGCTTTTTAATCCCTCCTCCAAGCCCGCCGACTGCCGGGTTTGAAAGGATAAAGAATATCATGAACGCTACACCGAAAAGCATTATTATTCCCTGTACAAAATCGTTCAGAGCGGTTGCGACATATCCGCCAAGCAGCAGATATATACCGGTCAGCAGCGCCATTGCAGCCATGCAATACAGGAACGGTACACCGAAGGTTCTTTCGAAAAGATATCCGAGTCCCTGGTAAACAGATGCGGAGTAAGGCACCAGGAAAATGAAAATGATAAGAGCCGTAACGATTTTCATAGCTTTGCTGTTATAACGTTTTTCAAAGAATTCGGGCATCGTGGAGACGTTCAGGTCGTGCGTCATCTTACGAGTTTTTCTTGCGAGCACGAGCCAGGCCAGGAGGCTTCCGATTATCGCATTTCCTATACCTATCCATGTGGAAGAAATACCGAAGCCCCAGCCGATCTTACCGGCATATCCTATAAATATGACGGCGGAAAAATATGTCGTACCGTAGGCAAATGCAGATAACCACGGACCCATTTGCCTGCCGCCGAGGAAGAAATCCTGCACATTTTTTACTTTTCTTCTGCTGATGATACCGATAGCGACCATTATCGCTATAAAGAGGCCTAAAAATACATACTTTAACATGACCTACCATCCTTCCGTTTTACTTGTTAATTTTTTTCGATCGTACTACCGTTCTAACCATTCTACAAGAAGCTGTAAAAGCATTAATATTATACAGCATCTTATTAATAAAAAAAAGAAATATTTTATTATGCCGTATGGCTTTATGTACTCCTATAAAACCATACGGCACTATACGTTCATAATTATTTTATGATTTCCACAATATAATTTTGGAATTTCTGAAGCTTGGCTTTCAGTTCCTCGAGCTCGATATCGTTCTTGTCAGCCTTAAGGTCGTTCCTGACTATGGATGAAGCCTCCTCGAGTTCATCCTTGAGCTTGTCGAGCATATAAACGATCTCAAGACGCTTGTAATCGTACTTTGCTTCCTTTCTCTCTTCCGAAGCGACCTTTTTCTCCGTCTCGAATATGCCCTTTGCGGTGACCATGAAGGTTTCTCCGCGATCCGGAATAACGGTGTCTATCCCGAGTTCGTTCCTTAATATGCCGGAAAACTCGTTCATAGCTTCTTCTTCACCATGGATTATGAAAATGTTTTTCGGTTTTTTTGCAAAATGCTTCACCCAGTCGAGCAGGCCGTTCTTGTCGGCATGGCCTGAAAAGCCTTCGATCATTTCGATCCTCGCGTTGACCGTTATCTCTTCTCCGAAGATCCTGACTTTTTTGGCTCCGTCGACGAGACGTCTTCCGAGTGTCCCTGCGGCCTGGTAACCTACGAATATTACGGAGGATTCCTTACGCCACAGGTTATGCTTGAGATGATGCTTGATTCGTCCGGCTTCACACATTCCGCTGGCTGAAATAATCATCATGCTTTCTTTTCTATCGTTGAGCGCTTTTGATTCTTCCGAACTTTGCGTGAATTGAAGGCCCGGAAAATCCAGCGGGTTGTCTCCGTTCTTTATATATTCCCTTGCCTCTTCATCAAAACAATCAAGATTGTTCCTGAAAACCTGCGTGGCTGATACGGCCAGTGGGCTGTCGACATACACAGGTATCTTCAGCAGAGCGTTTATCTTATCCCCGTATTTTTCATGCTGTTTGAAAAGGTCGTATATTATCTCCTGCGTCCTGCCGACGGCAAATGACGGGATAACTACATTTCCGCCTTTAGCGACAGTTGATGTGATTATCTCTATAAAACGGTCGATCTTGTTTTCCACATTTGCATGGACCCTGTTTCCGTAAGTCGATTCAATAAACAGGTAATCGGTGTCTTCAATAATGCTTGGATCCCTTAGGATAGGCATGTTTTTATTGCCGAGGTCACCGGAGAATACCAGCTTGACGTCAGCACCGTTATCATTTATCCAGAGCTCCACTATTGAAGACCCGAGTATATGTCCCGCATCGTTGAACCGTACTCTTATCTGGTCGTTCAGCCTGACTTCTTCGAAATAGTTTACGCCGGAAAACAGCTTCATACAGTCAATGGCATCCTGGCTCGTATATAAAGGTGCTATCGGAGGCAAACCGGCCCTCTCCCTCTTCCTGTTTACCCATTCATTTTCAAATTCCTGTATATGGCCGCTGTCCGGCAGCATGATCGAACACAGCTCCTTTGTTGCCTTAGTCGCATATATACTGCCTTTGAAGCCGTTTGTATAGAGCTTTGGTATACGTCCGCTGTGATCTATGTGGGAATGCGTCAGCAAAATAAAGTCAAGCTCCCCCGGATTAAAGGGAAAAGGCTCGTGATTCAGCGCGTCATCCGTGCTGCTGCCCTGGAACATACCGCAGTCAACGAGAAAATTGTACTTTCCTGTTTCTATATAGTAGCAAGAACCTGTAACTGTCTTTGCAGCTCCCAGAAATGTTATCTTCATATAACGCACCTCACATTTTTATTATACGTTTATCAGATATATGTGTAAAGTATCGGATATATTATTCGATAAAAGAAACGGTTTTCCTTCCGTCAAAAATCGTCAAAAGCGGACTGCATCTTCCGTATAAATAGCATAAAATGGGCTTGACTTAATGCAGCGTATGTCTTATACTTGTTTTTGTCACTTTTCAACGGCCTTTTTAAACCGGCTGTTGAAAATGAATATTACGGAGGGGTTCCCGAGCGGCCAAAGGGGGCAGACTGTAAATCTGTTGTCTCTGACTTCGATGGTTCGAATCCATCTCCCTCCACCACAATTTACCTGAAAAGCCCTTGATTCCAAGGGCTTTTCGATTATAGTCCGTCAGCTTTCAAAGCTTGCAAATTCTCTTCCGTCTTCCCTGCATATGCACTTAATACTATTTTTACCGGAAATAGCTGCCGATGGTAGACCGCCTGTTGACTGAGTCCATTGGCCTGCCAGATAAAAGCCCGAAAGCCCCGGCAGCACGTTGGGAATCTTTTGCATTGTAGACTTCCAGCCGCAGTATGCTCCCTGCCACACATGTGTGTACCGGTAATATGTCATCGGGGTAGCTACATCCAATACTTCGATTTTCCCTTTTGCCTTGGGAAATTTTCTTTCAAAAAGACTTATAAACCAGTCTGCTACTTTTTTCTTTTCATTCTTATAATTTTCAACGTCCTTATAAAGCTCTTCCCAATACCGATAATCAGCATGGATCAGCGATGTGACCACAGATTTACCGGGAGCGCATAAAGTCTTGTCAAAACAATAATGCTTTATCAATAGCTGCGTGTTTTCAACCCCGCCTATTTGGACCGGGTTGTCAAGCATCATATTGATACAGTATGGATAACCGGACAGATCGCAATTCACTCCCATAGATACCTGAACAGACGTACCGGATACCTTTTTGCTGTTGTACAGGGATTTTATTTCGTCATCGATATATTGCCCTTTTAGTAAATTGTAAATGGATGAGTACCCGTCTATGGCCGAAACTACAAAGTCAGCAGTATGTACGGATCCGTCGGCAAGCATTATGCCTGCGGCTCTGTTATCCCGGACAAGGACTTCCTCTGCCCTGGAACCGTAAAATATTTTGCCTCCAAGTTCCAGGTACCTGCGCTCAATTCCGCGGGCAAACTCGAGAGATCCGCCTACAGGCCAGCAGGCATCCTTATTATTGTATATTGACAATTGAAAAATCAGTGAAAACACTGTGTAGTCCTTTGATGAAAAAGCAATGAGAGCCTCTCGTAGGAATGGATTGCTAAACCGCTGAACAAAATCACCCATAGTAATCCTGAAGTATTTCACAAGACCTTCATCCATGGAAGCTGTGCGGATATCCTTAAACCTCCGGACGGCAGCTGTCAGTTCCCTGATCACTTCAGCGTCCCGGCTCGACAACTCCAACAGATGGGCCTCCAGCTTATCCACATCACAATACATAATTAGCTTTTTACCTTCGCTGTTTTCTATCTGCATAATATAATCATGATATAGAAACTCCTTGCCCTTAAAGGCTCCCAACTCTTTCCAGGTATTATGGAACATGCTCTCAGGGTTTACGCCCATAAGCCAGTGAATACAGCCATCTATCCGGTAGCCCTTTCTGTCCCATGAGGTACAAAGTCCGCCTGGGATATTATGCATTTCGAATATTTGGGTCTCATATCCGTTCAATTGTCCATAACAGCCCGCCGACAATCCGGCAATTCCCGCCCCTATGATAATAATTTTCTTGTTCATGCTAAACCTCACAAATACTAAATATTTAATAATTTCTTATGCTCTCTGATATTCCGGATAGTCTCTTCACACCATTGTATCCTGAACCTCGCATCGTAAATTGCGTAACGAATGGTAGCCAACCAGTAAGGATACCCCCGGTCCATCCTGGTTTTTTCATCGGCATTAAACTCCTTCTCAATTTTTTCGTACTCGTCAAGTCTTTTCAGATGTTTTTGCTTTATCTGCACCATTTCTTCAATTACCTTATCTGCCGGAATGTTTCTGGCAAAGGTTAGCTTTAAAAGGAGTTCAAGACGTGCAGGAGTGTTTTCCGTCGGCTGCAAAAGCCATTCTGTCAGTTCTTCCTTTCCCTTGGCAGTAATGGAATAGATGTTTTTAGCCGGCTTTCCATCACTTTGTTCGACGGTTTTTATTATGACCTTTTCCGTTTCCAGCTGCTTTAGTACAGGGTATATATGCCCGAAATTTTCATTCCAGAAATAAGAAATTCCCTTATCGCAGAATTTTTTAATATCGTACCCCGACCCGGGCTTCATACTGAGCACTCCGAGAATAGCGTATCTCGTTTTATTAGCCTTTGGCATTTAGCACCCCCCTATATCTTAGTGATATATATCACAATGATATATTATCACTATGGAGAATAATGTCAAGTCTTTCTTTGATACTATTGAAAAGATAATAGGAAATAAAAAAACCCCTGAATTTCAGGGGCAATTCGTTTATTTTTAAAGACTGTTTACGATCGTCTTGAAGGCTATGCCGCGTTCCTCAAAGTTTTTGAACATGTCGAAGCTTGCGCTTGCCGGGGAAAGCAGGACTATATCCTTTTCAATGGCTTTTTCGCAGGCCTTTCTCACAGCTTCCTCGAGCGAGGAGCAGCGAATGACCGGTATGTCGGCTCCTTTGCCCGTTCTTGCCGTTTCGTCGCGCAGCGCTTTCTCGATCTTGTCTGACGTCTGTCCTACCAATACCAGGCATTTTACGCGTTCCGTCAAAGTTTTTCCCAGTTCGTCGTATGGGATTTGCTTGTCATAACCGCCCGCTATCAGTATTACTCTGCTCTTGAAGGCGTGTATGCTCGCGATAGTCCTTGTCGGGCTCGAACCAATCGAATCATTGTAGAAGCTGATTCCGTTCACATCCCTTACATGCTCGATCCTGTGTTCCACACCTCTGAACGCGACTGCGACTGCCTTTATTGCCGCAGGCTTCACAAAATCTATCGTTGCCGCAGCCGCAGCCATATAATTTTCTATATTGTGCTCTCCCGGCAGAAGGATCTCATCGGTCCTGACTATTTCGAGATCCTTTCCCCCGCTGCGGTATATAATGCTTCCTCCCGACAGCACTATGCCTTCATCGAGCTGCGACCTCCTGCTGAACAGTATTACCTTGCCCGCACCTTCCTTTGCGAATTCACGGGTGGTATCGTTGTCGTAGTTGACTACGAGCGTGTCGTTTTCATTCTGATAGAGGAAGATGTTCCTCTTGGCGTCCGAATATTCCTTCATCGATTTATGTACATCGAGATGGTTGGGCGAAAGATTTGTCACAACGGCCGTATGCAGCCTGTTTCTCATGGTTTGGAGCTGAAAACTGCTAAGTTCCAGTACGACCATGTCTGTTTCCTGTATCTCATCGATCTTATCGAGCAGCGGAGTCCCTATATTGCCTCCCAGCCAGCATTTGTATCCCTGGCGGCTTAGTATCCTGTATATCAGCGTAGTTGTGGTAGTTTTGCCGTCGCTTCCCGTTACGGCGAATATCCTTGCAGAGCAAAGCTTGCAGAAAGTCTCCATTTCGGAGGTGATTTCAGCGCCTGCCTCAGCCTCCCTCAAAAGCTCTGGGATATCAAAACGTATTTTCGGAGTTTTAAATATTATGTCGAAGCCTTTCAATTGCTTGAGATAATCAGGTCCGAGGCTGTATTTTACATTGAGTCCCTTCAATTCGTCCAGCGACTGCCTGAGTGAATTCTCGCCCGCCTTGTCAAAAGCTGTGATTTCAACTCCAAGGCTGCCAAGGTATTTTATGAGCGGTGTATTACTGATTCCGATACCTAAAACGGCTACTTTCTTTGTTACGATCTCTTTCTTAAACTGCTCGAGCTTGTCGTTCAATTCTTCTACCTCCAGATCATCGATTCGCCATGTCCTTTACATCACTGTAAAAGATAAAATAATTTTATAAATTTCCACTTGCAATTATACAACATTTCTAGTAGAATTAATATTGCGTTTTGAAACGCGGGAATGGCGGAATTGGCAGACGCGCTAGCTTCAGGTGCTAGAGCTCGCAAGGGTGTGCAGGTTCAAGTCCTGTTTCCCGCACCAGAAAAGTGTTCTTACACATTTAAAAATTGTAAGGACACTTTTTTTTGTATATCTATGCCATAACCTGCATCCGGGAAACCTGACGCCTGCTTCTTTCTGTCTGTATCCTCCAAAGGCCGTAAGCATTATTTAACATTTGGAACTTATACTTTGAATATAGAGCCATCCCGGCAGAAACCACCGTCATAGTTCAATGGCCATCATTGTTCTGAAATCTGAAAAACCGGTGTTACCATACAATTGTTTTGCGCTTTTATTTTCAGGCAAAACGTTCAATGTCATAATCCTGTTACCACGTTCTGCTGCCATCTGCTTCGCTCTTTCTATCAGTGCTTTTCCGATGCCCTGGCGCCGGTACTCAGAAAGCACTATTAAAGACTCCAGATGGCAAACTTTCTCCTCCTCAATGAGAGCCATGCCCACCGGTTTTCCGTCCGCCCAAGCCAGAAGCGCAAAACTGTTTTTACCTGAAAGTATATCCTGCCAAAAACTATCCAGCGCGCTGCTTTCTTCATTTACGGAAATCGGCCTGAGAAAGTCCGGTAACAAAGGTGACATCTCTTCATCCAGCATTTTATTGAATTTCAAAACATAATCCAACCCTGTACTGTTGGTGATTTGTTCCATTTTTAAATTTCTACTCATACTGATACCTCTTTAATAAAATATAAACAGTCACGGCAACACGGGAAAATTTGACTACTGTCGCCTTTCATTTTTATGGATTATCCTTCTTGCCGCGTCTCATGTATTCGTTGACCAGCTTCGCACGTTTCAGCTTTTCGCTGCCGAATCGCGTTCTGATGGCGTCCATTGCTTTTTCAAGCTTCTCCTCCCTGCGTACCTCGTCGGGAAGCTTGTCATCCACATCAAATATAGATAACTGTTCCGGCATATCCTCATCGATGTTTGCAAGCGCGATTCCTAAAAGACGTATGGGTTTTTTGCGGTCCCAGTTATCTTCAAGCAATTCGACGCCGGTTTTATAAATATCCTTTGTCAAATATGACAGAGGTATCGTTTTCTGCCTGGTAAGCGACTTGAAATCATTATATTTTATAACGATCGAAACGGTTTTTCCCTTAAAATCGTTACGTCTGGCGTCCTCGCCCACTTCCTCCGCCAGGTGCAGCAATATGGACCTGGCATATTCTATATCGACCGTATCGCTTGACAATGTCGTCGAACGGCTGATAGACCTTGACTCAGCCTTCGGATGCGGCGTTACCGGAGAGGGATCTATCCCATTGGCAAGATTTTTAAGTTCGCCGCCATACTTTCCGAAATTTACCGAAAGAGTCTTGGCATCACAGCAGGCGAGATCGCCGATAGTCATTATGCCTATTTCATTTAAGCGCTTTTCCGTTTGTTTTCCAATACCATACATATCCCTGACCTTAAGGGGCCAGAGCTTGGTTTTTACATCCCTTTCCCACAGCTCCGTGATACCGAGAGGCTTTTTGATTTCC
This sequence comes from Bacillota bacterium, assembly GCA_023411715.1. Taxonomy (GTDB): domain Bacteria; phylum Bacillota; class Clostridia; order Acetivibrionales; family DTU013; genus JAEYOM01. Next base: position 35,661 of record JAEYOM010000066.1, read on the forward strand.
GAGGCCATTTTGGCCAGGAATTTGTTCTCGGAAATGCCGATGGAACACCATAGATCAAGCTCCTCCATTATCCGGTCCATAATGCTCCTGGCGATCGCCAGAGGCTCGCCGAAAAGGGCTTCGCAGCCCGTAAGGTCGAGCCATGCCTCATCTATGCTGTTTTGCTGGATAACAGGGGTATAACGTGAAAGGATCTCCATCACTTCACGGGATTTCTTTTCGTATAATCCATGTGTAGGCGAAACAAGGATCAAACCAGGGCATAGCTTCTTTGCCTCATGAATGAGCATTGTCGTTTTTACGCCCAATGCCCTGGCGTCGTAGTTTGCAGCGAGAATTATACCCGACCTGTTTTTTGGATCTCCCGCAACCGCTGCCGGATGTCCTTTAAGTCCGGGGTTCTGCGCCATTTCGCAGCTTATGAAGAATGCGTTCATATCTACAAGAAAAATGATTCTTCTCATAGACCTTTCCATATCACAACTCTCCATCCTTCATGTAAAAAAAGGTCTTCATCGGACTAAGCAAGTATTTGCTGCAGGTCAGTATCTGCTCAGTGCTGCCTATGAACAATATTCCCTCTTTACGCAGCGCCTTGTTGAATTTAGTGTAAATATAGGATTTGGCGTCTTCCGTAAAATAAATTAGTACATTCCTGCATACTATGAGGTCGCAGTCGTCCGGGTACGGATCCCTCAGCAGGTTATGCTTCGAGAATTCGACCTGATTTTTAACTTCATCCTTTACTTTATAGAAATCTCCCTCTCTGTCGAAATATCTCCCGACATAGGCCCGCGGCAGCTTTTCCAGACTCTTTGAGGTATAAATTCCTTCCTTTGCCTTTCGCAGCGCTTCATTATCTATATCGGTAGCGATGATTTTAATATCCTTCAAAGGTATATGCTGGTTCAGCACCATTACGAGCGTATACGGCTCGTCTCCCGTCGAACAGGCCGAACTCCATATCTTGAGCTTAGAAGCCTTTTTCAGCAGCATCGGGAATATGGTATCCTTCAATACCTCCCATTGTTCAGGGTTTCTAAAAAATTCGGAAACATTTATGGTCAGATAGTTGATGAATTCATTATAAAGTATTTTGTTGTTTCTGAGTACGCCTACATAATCCTCATAAAGCTCATAGCCGTTCTTCCTGATGAGCGAGTCTATCCTGCGTTTCATTTGTTTTTCTTTGTACAGGCTCAGATTGATATCTGTTAGTTTGTATATTTCGGATTTAAACCCCTCATAATCCATGATAGACCCTCCCCCCGCAAAATAACTGGAAGAAAACTGAAAACGCAAGACCGAAGCCTTGCGTTTCAATCGTTACCATATTGGTTATTTCTCTTCACCTGTTGTGTTCATAGCGTCAGCGATTGTATTTGAAAGAGCTTCGCTATGCTCGCTCGGGATCTCCTCTTCCGCCGCCTTGCCGTCATCGGCCTTTGTCTGGGCTGCCGCTGAAGGTGCGGGATCGATCGGGTTGACTTCCTTGATGCTCAGGCTTATCTTTTTGGTTTCGACATTGACTTCGACGATCTTGGCTTCAACAGCCTGGCCTATTTGTAGAACATCCCCCGGTTTTGCTATCCTTACGTTCGAGATCTGCGATATGTGTACAAGTCCATCAAGGCCTTTCTCCAGCTCGATGAACGCACCGAAGGGTACGAGCCTGACAACGGTACCGTTTACGATATCTCCGACCTTATATTTGTCGGCTGCCTTGAACCACGGGTTATCCTCTTCCTTCCTCAGTCCGAGAGAGATCCTCTTTTTATCCTTGTCGAACTCAAGTACGGTTACCTGTACTTTGTCTCCAACCTTCAAAACGTCCGAAGGATGTTTTACCTTGGACCACGAAAGCTCCGAAACGTGTACAAGACCATCTACTCCGCCTATATCAACAAATGCGCCGAAGTCCATAAGGTTTTTTACGACGCCGTCGTATTTCTTGCCGATTTCAACAGTGTTCCAGAACTCGCTTTCGTTTTTCTCCCTGTTTTCTGACAGTATCACTCTCTGGGAGCCTACGATCTTGTGCTTCTGTTTGTTGAATTCAACTATACGGACAGTAACGGTCTGTCTCATATATTCATTGAGATCCTTGACATATCTTTCTGAAATCTGGGAGGCCGGGATAAATACTCTTACGCCTTTTACGCTGGCTACGACGCCGCCGTTGGTCACTTCGACAACCTTACCCGTAACAGGAGTCTTGTTTTCGTAAGCTTCTTCGATTTGATCGATGCTCTTGATCGCGTCGACTCTCTTCTTGGACAACATGACATTTCCTTCGCCGTCATTCACCCTTACAATGAACACTTCGATCTCGTCACCGACCTTGATACTTGTCTCAGGCTTGAAATCGGGGTCGTCGGTATATTCGTCTATCGGAATGATACCGTCCGACTTGTAGCCAAGATCAACATAAATTTCGGCATTGTTAAAGCCGATTATCCTGCCTTTAACGATTTCTCCGCTTCTCAGGGAAACCATCGAACTTTCGAAGGCTTCCTCAAAGCTCAGCTCATTCTCCTGTTTATTTAATTCATCCATTCTTTCAATAACCTCCTTGATTATGCGTTCCGGTGTAGATGCTCCGGCTGTGATACCCAGCGTTTTTACTTTTTTTGTATTTATAGGTGGCAAATCACCGTACGTTTCGATTAAGTAAGTTTCACTGCAGTATTTTTTACTGATTTCATACAGCTTTTGAGTATTCGAACTCTTCCTGCTGCCTATGACAAGCATCACATCCGATTCCCTGGCGATTTTTTCCGCCTCTGCCTGTCTACTGCTTGTCGCATTACATATTGTATCAAATTTTATAACGTTTTTGCATTTTTCTTTTAATTTATTATAAATCCTTTCGAACTTTTCTTGCGTTATCGTAGTCTGTGCAACCAGACAACAATCATCACACAGATCCGTAAACTGTTCTACATCTTCCGGTCCACCGGCTAGAAAAGCCTTGTTATCGCACCATCCGTTTGTACCCTGGACTTCTGGATGCTCCCGGTCACCGGCAATAACGATAGTGTACCCTTCCTGCTGTTTTTCAAGAACAAGCTTGTGTATCTTATGCACATACGGACAGGTCGCATCTACGACTTCAATGTGCATTTGTTCCAACTTTTTATATATATCGGGTGTAACGCCATGCGCTCTTATAACTATTCTGCTTCCGGGTACGGCTTCACTAATGTCCGATAATACGCTTACGCCTTTTTGCTCCAGTTCCCGGATGACCTGTTCGTTATGAATCAGGGGGCCCAGCGTATATACCTTATCATTTTCCTTATTCAAAAGGTTGTTCGCAATTTTTACAGCGTTGCTGACGCCGAAGCAAAAGCCGGCGGATTCAGCCAGAATTATTTTCATCTTCAACCCCCGCTGAGAGAATAAATCCTGTTTATTATATCCCTGCTGATTTCAGCAAGTTCTTCTTTTGTGAGCTTATCCTCATGCTTATTTATCATAATCGGGTCGCCGAAATTCACAGTCATTTTTGAGAATAATCTATATGTTCCACTGACTGTAGCAGGTATTACCGGAACACCTGCATTTGCCGCTATCATGGCGGCTCCGGATTTGACCCTGCCCGCACCGTCGGCATGCCTTCTTGTGCCCTGCGGAAATATCCCGACTATTTTGCCTTCCTCGAGAAGCCTGTATGCATTTTTAACAGAACCTACGTCCCCGGTGCCTCTTTTGACAGGAAACGCCCCAAGCTTTTTTAAAATGAAAGCCAATATCGGATTTCTGAACAGCTCTTCCTTAGCCATCCAATGGATCCACCTGTCGAGCCTGTAACCCAGTAAAAACATATCCAAAAAGGTGTTATGGCTGGCACACAGAAGGACAGGGCCTTTTTCCGGAATCTTGCCGCGGTTTTTTACCTCTACCCTGAATATCAGTTTGAATATGATTTTTGTTACGATCATTGCAAATGTTTTCATTCCGGAGTACCATCATTCGTTAATTTTATTTACTCTGCCCAGTATCTTATCAACAACCTGCTGCGGCCCCATACCCGTTGTATCGATCTCGAATGCGTCCGGAGCTTTTGACAAAGGCGCAAAAGCCCTTGTACTGTCGTTTTTGTCCCTGTAAGCAATATCATTCATAACTTCATCCAAAGTTACTCCTGAAACCCCTTTGGACAGCATCTCGGCGAATCTTCTCTTCGCTCTCTCCTCAAGGGATGCCGTGATAAAAAACTTGTATTTTGCTTCGGGCAGAACATACGTCCCGATATCGCGGCCGTCCATTACAACATCGTTTTTCAATGCTATGGCTCTTTGCAGATCTACCATTTTGAGCCTTACAGCCGGAACAGCAGAAACATCCGACGCTCCAATGGATACTTCGGGTGTCCTGATCATTGCCGTAACGTCTTCTCCGTCGAGGAACAGCCTTTGTTCATTTCCAATGTACTCTATACGTATATCAATATTGCCGACCAATGCAGTCAAACGTTCCGCGTCCCTGGTATCGGTCCCGGTACGGATGGCCTTTAGTGCCACTGTACGATACATGGCGCCTGTATCAAGATATATGATACCCAATTGCCTGGATATGCTTTTCGCGACAGTGCTTTTTCCTGCTCCCGCCGGTCCGTCAATTGCAATACATATATGTGCCAATCCGATAGCCCTCCGCGAGTCAGTTCCTATCTTCGAGATCGGGCCTTAATGACCTCGCGTCCCTCAGATAGATATATTTTAATTCCTCATTCTTTTTTTCGGTATTGATATGCATCATTATCCTGATACATTTTCTCAAGCTTCCCGGCACATCGATCTCATTGGTACACATCATTGCGGTATGTTTGAGGCCCAGTCGTCTTGCAGCAACTGCCGGAAAAGCCGCATCGAGATCCTTTGTCGTCGAAAAAATGATGCTTATTATATCATCTGCCGTTACGCCGTTTTGCTCTGTCATTTTTTCGAGCAGTTCAGCGGTTGCATCGAGTATTTCCTGTTCGGTGTTTGAAACTGCAGTAATCGCACCCCTTATAGCAGCAACCATCCAATAAGACAACTCCATTCTTCCATATATGCTTTAACGTCGAAGCAGGACATTCCTCGGCCATATCGTTCTGCTGCCTGCAGAGATGTGTCCATATATGCTTTAGCGTCAAAACGGGACATTCCTCGACCACATCGTCCTGCTTCCTGCAGAGGTGTGTCCCGTTACCTTTACACTACTCTGTGCCCAAGCCCTATAGCAACCTCATTTAGATGCAGGAGCCCTATTCCGAAAAAAATCGATACGCTGATATGGTCCTTGTATCTTGCGATACCAATCTTGCCGCCTACGTTCAGGCCAAGGGCCTTTGGCATTATCTGCGTCAGCGCTTCCCTTGTAGCGCCTGCTACCGCGCCTTCCTCAACATGGCTTTCCTGGATTACTCCTTCACGTTTTGAAGAAACGACAGCTCTTTCAATGATCTTCATCACAGAGTTCAAATATTCTCCGCCGTAGTCAACTGCGGCAGTGTGAATACCTGCCTGCGCAAACTCAGCCTGGAGCTGCTTTTCTTCAGCTCTGTCCGCTGTAAGAGCAAGTCTTACGGCTGCGGCGGCGATGTCTTTACTACCATAGTCCCTGTTGTTTTCCACCATAAGGCCATCCCTTTAGCACGTTTTGAAACGGTTCCGACGCCCAAAACGCTTTTAGTTTCCTGAAAACTTTATCTAATATTATATAAGAATAATAGCAATTGTACAATAAAAATGTTGCTTTCAATTGCTTGCCTTCAACGTTGCAACCGGAACTATACCTTTCGCTGCGCTGATCTTTTTACCCAGCAGGTCTTCAATATTCCGGCTTGCGGCGCTGATCTGCACGGTTGGCATTACAAGGACTTCTGAGGCGTCCAGTTCAACCACGTCACCCTCTTTTAGATCCAGAAGGACTGATTTCCCTTGAAATGAATCGACTATTACGCCATTTACGAGTATTTTGAGTTCAGGACATTCATCCATATTAGACAGGCTCAATTCCATCCTGCAGGGAACGAAAAAATAAGCTTCGGAGCCCAGCGGTTCACCGTCGGCGCCTTCATTGAAAAAAGCCGTCCTGACCGACGGCTCGAATAAAACAGCCTGTGAGATTACCAGCATGGCCAGCGTTATAATGCATGCCCTCATAAGCAGGACCTCGGTTAAATGCCGGTATCCTCCATCACGTTTTTTCGTATCTTTTTCGATATCGCCGCATTTATTCTTTTCAACTACCGAAGCGCTGCCGATACCTTTGCGCAATACTGCTTTCATAACATATCTCCAAAGAATAATACTTATTTTAGTATTGACTCTCCGGAGTGCGATCATACCTTGTCTCACATGAGCATTCCACGAACATTCCATGAGCATTCCGGGATCATTTCCCGGACCGGTATCGTCAGCAGCTCATTCCGGCCAGGCAACCGGTGGAAAACGCTATTGTAAGATTAAAACCACCGGTATATCCGTCTACGTCGATAATTTCACCTGCGAAATACAAACCGTTTACAAGCTTTGATTCCATCGTCGACGGATTTATTTCGCTTGTCCTTACTCCGCCAGCTGTGACAATAGCTTCGGATATTGGTCTTGAACCCGTGATCTCAAGTGTAAAATTCTTAAGCAGCCCGACAAGCTTATGCCTTTCCTCTTTGGTAATCTGGTTTACAGGTTTGTCTCCGGATATTCCTGACAATTCGATGATCACCGGGATCATTTTCTGAGGTAAAAGTTCTTCCAGGCTATTTTTGTACTGTTTTCTCGAATATTTTTCAAAATCCCGCTGTATCCTTGAATCCAAAGTTTCTTCATCCAACGCCGGCTTCAAGTCTATCACCAGTTTTATATCCTTGTAGTTATACGGTAGTATATGCCTGCTTGCGCTCAAAATCACAGGTCCTGAAACACCGAAATGGGTAAAGAGCATTTCTCCGAAATCACCGTATACTTTTCTGCCCTTCCTGTCCATTATCGTTATGGAAATATTTTTTAGTGACAAGCCCTGCAGTTCACCCGCTGTTTTTCCCGCCGTAAGCAGAGGAATGAGTGAAGGCTTGAGTGGTGTAACGGTGTGGCCCATTTTGCCTGCCATAACATAACCGTCGCCGGTAGAGCCTGTTTTAGGGTATGATGCGCCGCCGGTAGCAAGGATAACTGAAGCGGCTTCCAGAATGCTTCCGTTTTTAAGTTTCACACCTGCAACCGAGCCATTTTCGGTAAAAATAGCCTCGACCGGAGAATTCAGCTGTATTTTTACTCCCTTTCCTTCGGCAAACCGCCTCATAGTATCAACTACGTCGCGCGCCTTGTCCGATACTGGAAAAACCCTGCCTCCGCGTTCTACTTTCAAATGAAGTCCTTCGGCTTCCAGCAGGTTCATAAGATCCTCATTTGAAAAATTATAAAAGGAGGAATACAAGAAATTCCCGTTCCCGGGAATATTCTGAATCAAACCTTCTATATCGGTATTATTCGTAATATTGCAGCGGCCTTTACCTGAGATAAGGAGCTTCCAGCCCACGCGGTCATTTTTCTCAAGCAACAGTACTTCCCTGCCGCGTTCGGCTGCTTTACCAGCCGCCATCAAACCGGCGGCCCCCGCGCCGATCACTATGACTTTGTTACTCACTAATCCACCTTCCTGTGTGGTTCAATATTGTCGTATTTCTCGTAAACCTGATACTCGTCCCATATCTTTTCGAGACGTTCGAATGTATTGTATACACTATCCTTTTTTCTCATACCTATTGCAACGATCAGGGAGTTGATAACGCTGAGGGGCGCAACGAGCGAATCGACAAAGGAATTCATATCGCTCCTTGCGGTGATACAAAGATCGGCCGAGCTTGCCAGAGGCGATTCTATGCTGTCCGTGATCGCAATGACCTTTGCGCCCTGACTTTTTACAAAGCGCATCGCATTGGTTGTCCTCCTCGAATATCGTGGAAAACTGATTCCGATGACGACATCACCCTCTGATGCTCTGAGTATTTGCTCGAACATTTCGCTGACGCTTGTCGTATGGACCAGGCGTACATTATCGAATATCAAATTAAAATAAAATCCGAGAAAACTTGCAAGAGGTCCAGAACTGCGAACGCCTAGAATGTATATCTTTTTGGCATTCAGAATACATTCGACTATCTCGTTGAACACATTCTGATCTATCTCTTCCATTGTTATCTTTATCTTTTCCATATCTGATTGGAGGACGCTTTTCAGTATGTTATCCTCGCTTATCCTGTTCGAGGTAACCTGTATGCGCTGTACTGCGGTGAGTTTGCTCTTTATAAGTTCCTGGAGCATTTTCTGGAGCTTCGGGTAACCGTCGTAACCGAGTTCGATCGCAAAGCGGACAACGGTCGATTCGCTTACACCGACAACTTCTCCCAGCTTCGCAGCAGTCATGAACGCAGCCTTTTCATAATGGTTAATGATATAATTTGCAATGAGCTTCTGGCCTTTACTCATATTGCTCATGTCTTCCTGTATCCTTTGAATCATATCATGGCTTTTATTTTCCATATACTCCTCCAAAAAATAATACTGCAATATTATCTTACATTTTTGCAGGATAAAAATCAAGGGCTTGCATTTTCAGTCAAGTGCGAAACAAAGGGTTCTTTTGTTTCATTGCATCAATAAATAACAATTTACAAATCCTAGAGGCATCGACTTTCTTGTATTATGGAGGAAACATGCTGCAGATAGATGACGCAGGAAGCGGTAGCTTTATCGGAGGGACTTGCATAGGTATTTACAGGCCTGAAACGAATGAATACTATTTTGATATAATTCCGGTCGAATTGTATGACAAGGAAAATTTTAAAAAGAAGCTTTATCTCGATGAAGTCGTAAAGATAACCGAGGCGGCATTCCGGAGCTTTGCACCCGCAAAGAGCGAAACTATAGAAATATGCAGAGGCTATATGTTCGAACACCTGAAGCGGTGGCTCGACGACAACGGCTATACCTGGTACAGTACGCAGATCACCGGGAGGGTTCAGGAGGTGGTCGAGAAAAACTTTGAACTGTATACCATGAAGCTTGGCCTGCCCTGGCATTATATTAAATATACACAATACCCGTTCCATTTCCATAAACTGCTCCGATGGGTCTATGCGGATTTCAGCAACAGGATCGGCCTTTGCAAGGTCGGCTGGCATAGCTGGCAGCGGATCGAAGGCATAACTCCGGAGGTTTCTTACGCAGGGATGTGCGCGTCCTCCTGCTCGTGTCTGAAATGCGGCAAGCGCATCCTGCCGGGCAGCGAAATCAAGGTGCTGAAATATGTAAGCAACAGGGAGAACTATGTTTATATACATGCGAATTGCTAACAGGAAGAAAGTGTCCTGTCCAGGAACTCCTTTACTGCAGTATTTGCCTGCTCAGGCTGTTCGAGAGGCAGTATGTGACCTGCGTTCCGAATAATTCTCAGTTCAGCTTCCGATCCACCATCTATGGCCAGCCTCACGGCTCTCTCCATTTCATTTTGCTTTACCAGCTTACTTTCCGCTCCTCGAAGCCACAATGTCGGGCATTTTATCAGTGGGATCCTGTCAAGAAGGTTCCACTTCAGTCTGAAAGGTCCGATACAATTCAGTTGCCAGTCGTCCATATCGTTTTCTAAATTATTAAATTTACCTTTAGTCTCATCAATAAGTATAGAAATCAACCTGTCCGGATCTGTCGGCTTTGAACCGCCTGCGTAAATAGACTCCAATATTTTTCTCATAAATGCACGATCCTTTTTAACGTACTTTCGGCTGAGCATCCTGAGCATCCCCGGAGACTTTACATACAGCCAGGTTATTAACTCCAGGTCGACCTTCTCTCCAAGTCCCCCCGGCTCGAACAATACCATTGATTTAACTTCATCCGGATATAGCGATGCGTAATCGATACTGAGGCCGCCACCCATGGAAAGCCCCACAAGGCTAAAGTATTCCAGCCCCAACTGGCTGAAAGTACTGTGAAAAATGTCCATTAGCCTGAGACGATCCATGCTTCCCTTCCATGGTCTCGATTTTCCATGCCGTGGCGTATCCAATGCAAATATATGATAATCTTTGCTCAGGAATGGAAACATCTGATCCCAAATGAACCTGGCTTCGTCATACATTGCACCGTGCAGCATTACTACAGTCGGCCTTTCCGGATCGCCTGCCTCATAGACCGACATTGGTCCGCCACAGACCTTGAGCTCATGATGCTTGAGTCCGGGCACGTTTTCAACCCCGCCAATTATCTCTCCCATCTCAATAATCTCATTCATACCTTTCACCTGTCTTTCTGTCTTTCTGTCTTTCTGTCTTTCTGTCTTTGTGTGTTTCTGTCTTTCTGTGTTTCTGTCTTTCTGTCTTTGTGTGTTTCTGCACCACAGCTTCTGCTTCCGTCTTTCAGAAGTATTTCCTGAATATATTATAAAAAACGGTTCCCGGATGTCATTGAATATGAACCAGGAACCGCCCTGTATTAACTAAGATTGAATCAAGCACTTACACCGGATGGACCTTAGTCTCATAATCCACCATAGTGCCATCTATCTTGTACTTTCCTGCCTGGCGCAGCTTGAAGAAATTCTCTGCCACCTGCGGGAACAATGCATATGAAAGCACGTCCTCGTCCTGCTCGATGTACTGGCCGATCTGCTTCCTGATCTCGTTCAACTCAGGCTTCAGCAGATCTGCGGGTCTGCAGGTGATCTGTTCCTCGTCGCCAAGTATGAGCTTTTTGATCTCTTCGGGTATCGGAGCCGGAGTTTTGCCGTACTCTCCCTTTACCAGCGCCTTGGATTCCTTTGGCACCATTTTGTAGCGTTCGCCCGTTATGACATTCATAACTGCCTGCGTACCGACTATCTGGCTCGTAGGAGTGACCAGAGGGGGATAACCGAAATCTTCCCTGACTCTCGGCACTTCTTTCAGGACTTCTTCAAATTTGTCCGACTTGCCTGCCTGTTTGAGCTGCGAAACGAGGTTCGAAAGCATTCCGCCGGGAACCTGGTAAATCAGCGTATTCACGTCGACACCCATGACTTTTACGTCAAGCAGCCCGGTCTTAATATATTTCTCCTTTATCGGTCTGAAATAGTCGGCTATTTCGCTCAGCTTGCCAAGATCAAGTCCGGTGTCGAATTCTGTTCCCTTGAGCGTAGCAACCAGCGGTTCCGTCGGCGGCTGTGAGGTTCCCATCGCCATCGGTGAAATAGCACAGTCTATAACGTCGACGCCCGCTTCGATAGCCTTGAGATAGGTCATCGACGCTACGCCGCTCGTATAGTGTGTATGCAGCTGAACCGGTATCTTTATGCTTTCCTTGAGCGCTTTGACTAGATCATAAGCGGCATACGGAACCAGCAAGCCTGCCATATCCTTTATGCAGATGCTGTCCGCCCCCATTTCCTGCAGCCTGAGAGCATCCTTGACGAAAAGTTCGAGGTTATGAACAGGGCTGACCGTATAACTGACCGTGCCCTGGGCATGGCCGCCTTCCTTCTTGCAGGCCTTGATAGCAGTTTCTATGTTTCTGACATCGTTGAGAGCATCAAATATACGTATTATATCGACACCGTTTTCGATAGATTTGCGCACAAAATACTCTACGACGTCATCGGCATAATGTTTGTAGGCAAGCAGGTTCTGTCCCCTGAGGAGCATCTGGAGCTTGGTCTTTTTAGCCACTTTCTTTATTTTCCTCAGTCTGTCCCACGGATCCTCGTTAAGGAACCTGAGGCAGCTGTCAAAGGTTGCTCCGCCCCAGCATTCAAGCGAATGGTATCCAATATCGTCGAGTTTTTCGACTATAGGCAATATATCATCGGACGACATCCTTGTAGCAATAAGAGACTGATGCGCATCCCTGAGTACCGTCTCTGTAATCTTAACCTTAGCCATTTTTCAGTCCTCCTTTGGACGTTTTATTAGAAATTCGCGCCTTAATGGCGCTAAACATCCTACCCTTGGACGTTTTAGTGAAAATCCGCGCCTTAAGGGCGCTAAACATTCTACCTTATTTGAGCGATGCCAGCAGATCGCCTGCGTTGACAGATGTGCCCTTTGTGACATTTACGGAAGCAACGACACCTTCCGAAGGAGCAACGATCTCGTTCTCCATCTTCATGGCCTCGAGTATCACGAGCACATCGCCTCTCTTGACGCTGTCGCCCACGCTCGCAACTACCTTGAGAATAGTTCCGGGCATCGGTGCGCTTATTTTTATGGAGCCTGCGGAGCCGCCCGTAACCGGCTTCTTCTCTGCAGCGGGTGCAGGTGCAGGCGCGGCGGCCGGTGCAGATACCGGAGCAGCAACCGGTGCGCTTGGTGCAGGCGCAGACACTGCGGGAGCATATGCGGAAACGCCGCCGTCTCTTACTTCATCTACTTCAACCTCGTACTGGTTACCATTTACCTTTATAAGAAACTTTTTCATAAACAATATCCTCCTTTAAGAATTCAAATTGCGGTTCAGACGCTCGATCCTGCCTGTAGTATTCCAGGCCGGCGATGATTGGGGTACCTGCCTCATCGACCTGACGACCAGACGGTAGCCGGGTCTGCTTTCCATCGTAGCGATCGCCGCTGCAATCACAGCGATTATCTCATCATTTTCAACCTTGCTCAAATTTTCTGCCATGCCTGCACCTCCATTTTACAAAGGAATGTTTCCGTGTTTTTTAGCCGGTCTGTTTTCCCTCTTGCCCGCAAGCATTTCCAATGCGTTTATCAACCTTCCGCGCGTTGTTGCCGGGTCGATGACATCGTCGACGTAACCTCTCGCAGCTGCTATATAAGGATTCGAGAACTTGTTCCTGTACTCTTCGATCTTCTGTTCCCTGGCCGCGATCGCATCTTCTGCAGCAGCTATCTCTTTGCGGAAAATTATATTGGCAGCGCCATCAGGCCCCATGACTGCTATCTCTGCGCTCGGCCATGCAAATACGACATCAGCGCCCAGGTGCTTGCTGTTCATGGCAATATATGCTCCACCGTAAGCTTTTCTGACTATTACATTGACCTTCGGAACAGTCGCTTCGGAGAATGCATATAGCAGCTTTGCGCCATGCCTGATAACGCCGCTGTATTCCTGATCCGTTCCGGGAAGATATCCGGCTGTGTCTGTAAATGTAACGACCGGTATATTGAAGGAATCGCAGAAACGTATGAACCTTGCGCCTTTATCGGCCGAATTCACATCAAGTACGCCTGCCATTACCTGCGGCTGATTTGCGATTATTCCAACCGTTTTGCCGTTCAGTCTGCCGAAGCCGACTATGATATTTTGTGCAAAATATTTTTGAACTTCCATGAAATCGCCGTTATCAAGAACTTTGAGAATTATATCCTTGATATCGTAAGGTTTGTTGGAGCTATCCGGCACCAACTCAAGCAGGCTTTCATCTATCCTATTCAGATCGTCATTTGCCATAGTGATCGGCGAGTCTGTAAGATTGTTATCCGGCAGGAAGCCTATCAGCCTTCTAATTTCCCTGATGCATTCGTCTTCGTTGCCGCTCCTGAAGTGGGCAACGCCGCTCCTTGCGTTATGCACCTCCGCGCCGCCAAGTGTTTCCGCAGTAACATCCTCGCCCGTAACGGACTTGATGACCTGAGGACCTGTTATGAACATGTTGCTCGTCTTTTCGACCATGAATACGAAATCTGTCAGGGCAGGCGAATAAACTGCGCCGCCCGCGCATGGTCCCATGATGACTGAGATCTGTGGAATAACGCCTGACGCCAGTGTATTCCTGTAGAAAATATCGCCGTACCCGCTCAGTGCATCGATACCCTCTTCAATCCTGGCTCCGCCTGAATCGTTGATGCTGATAAATGGTGCGCCGACCTTAATGGCCATATCCATGACCTTTGTGATCTTCCTGGCGTGAGCCTCTCCCAGAGAACCGCCGATGATCGTAAAGTCCTGGGATGATACGAATACAGGCCTTCCGTCGATTGTCCCGTACCCGGTAACGACTCCGTCTCCGGGTATTTTCTTTTTCTGCATGTCGAAGTCGATAGCTCTGGTCTCTACAAATGCATCAACTTCAACAAAGGAATTTTCGTCAAACAGTTTGTCAAGCCTCTCCCTTGCCGTGAGCTTACCTGCTTCATGCTGCCTGGCGATCCTTTCGGTACCGCCTCCCGCCTCAATTGCTTGTTTACGGACGTGGAGGTCATTGATTTTTTCAATTGTTCCCATGCATCTTCCACCTCGTTTTTAGATTTCTGAATTTTTGGATTTCTTGATCTATTTCTACAATGATTTATTACCAGGTACTAATTAAGCGTAATTATATATCATTTTAACAGTCTTTGCAACAGTACTACAGTTATATGTACATATAAAAAAACCTTCAGCGCTAACGGTATCCACCGAATATCGATAAAGGTCTTGCTTTCACTCCGGAGTATAAAGCCAGGCAATTTCTTTGCCGACTGTTGGCTTTATAGCTTATAGCTACTCCCCTTTAATTATATCCAGTGTATCACTATGAATAAGCTTTAGTCAATCAAAAAAGGTCATTTTGTATTTCTATTTATACAATTTTTCTATACATATCAATATGGGCGGACAATTGATCTGGTTGACGAATTCGGTCTGCGAAACGGTGAATCGTTTGCAGTCGATAGTCCGTACAAATCCGAGCACTTGCTCCTTTTCCTCAAAACCGCTGTCCCCTCCGTAGTACACGACCACGGTAATGATACCGTTGATTTCTATAAGCTCCATAGCCTTATTTATCGCGACGATCGTTGAAGCGCCCCTCGTACCGATATTATGGTCTCCGCCGGGAAGATACCCGAGATTGAACATTACAGCTTTAACAGGCTCATGTACATAATCATCCATATTTGCATGGCTGTCGCATATCTGCGTTACAACACTCTCAAGTCCGTTTGCTTTCAGCTTCTCAAGCGTTTTTTCACGCGCCTGTTCTTGTATATCGAATGACCAGACCCTTCCCTCCGGACCGACCAACCCTGCGAGGAATACAGTATCGCCGCCGTTTCCTGCCGTAGCGTCGATCACGGTATCACCTGATTTCACTGCCTTTATAATTATTTCATGTGACTGGTGCAGAGAATTTTTGATGACACATTTTTCAAAACTCCGGTTCATTTTGCGTTCAGACCTCCTTCACTGCACTTAAAGCTCGGCTGAAATAGTACTTCCAGCTTACTTTGCGGGGAACGAAGCGGTTAGTGCAGTTCCACGCAAAATTTAGCGGAAGTTATATTTTAACGATGCCTTAGCGTTTCGACCTCGTTCCTGCTCAGATAACGCCACTTTCCCTCTTCAAGGCCTCCGATGCCTATCTGCCCGATTCCTGTCCGTTTAAGCCTTAAAACCGGGTGGTCCAAGGCTTCGAACATTTTTCTCACCTGTCTGTTCTTCCCTTCATGTATCGTTATCTCGACAGTCGTATCTCTTGACGTAGTCTGCAGAACCTTGACCTTTGCGGGAGAAGTCCTGTAATCTTCTATTGCGATCCCTGACTCGAGCATCCTTATATCATCTTCGCCGAGTCTGCCTTTTATTTGCGCGCGGTATATCTTTTCCTGCTCATGTCTGGGATGCATCAGTAAATTGGCGAATTCCCCGTCGTTGGTCAGTATGATGAGACCGGATGTATCGTAATCGAGGCGGCCAACGGGATAGATCCTCTCATCTATGCCTTCGACAAGATCCAGGACTGTTTTTCTCGAAAACTGGTCATTGGCGGAGGATATGACGCCGACAGGCTTATTGATGAGGATATAGACCTTTCTGTGCTCTCTTTTAACTTCTTTGCCGTCGATTTTTATAATTTCATCGCCATTTACCTTGGTCCCCGGCTCCGAAACCACCTGTCCGTTTACCTCCACCCTGCCCTGCGATATCAGTTCTTC
Source organism: Bacillota bacterium (assembly GCA_023411715.1). Taxonomy (GTDB): domain Bacteria; phylum Bacillota; class Clostridia; order Acetivibrionales; family DTU013; genus JAEYOM01. Next base: position 51,562 of record JAEYOM010000066.1, read on the forward strand.
ACACTTCCGCCTCGATGCCACACCGGCTTCCGCCAGATATTTTTGCAGTCTGATCCCGGACATATGCCTTTCCTTTCAAACATAGAGAATTTTTTGACGATATATAAAAATCTATACAAGTGAATAATACCACTAAATCACAAAAAAGGCCACAGTCGAACGATCCGCCTGATATCGGCCGCCTGTGGCTTTCTTTGTTCAGATTATAAAGGATGTCTATTCTTTCTCATCCTCTTGAATGTCTTTCTTTATTGAAACTTTTCTTTTACATATATTTTCCAGCTTGCACAAGAATTCCGGCACCAGGTCCAGTAACTTATCGACGGTCGAATTAATATTCACGGGCAGAAGCTTGATCTGACCGTTACCTACTACCATAAACGCGACAGGGTTTATACTAACGCCCGCGCCGCTGCCTCCGGCGAACGGATACTTTGCTTCTTCCTCTCCCTCATCGTCACTGCTCAGGTTACTTTCGGTCTCGTCGCCGTTCATTCTGTAACCGTACTCGCCGCCTCCGGCTGCAAAACCGAAAGTGACCTTTGATATCGGGATAATGACTGTTCCGTCGGGCGATTGCACTGCATCGCCGACGATCGTATTGACATCCACCATTTCCTTGATACTTTCCATGGCTGTTGTCATTAAAGCTTCGATAGGATGCTGTTCAGCCACTTATTTCACCACCAATCATTTTTTTAGCTTTTGCTTTTGCTTTGATCATAAATTTCATGAAATATATTTTTTTCAACACGACTATAATATTGACTAACCTTACGTGAAATATGCAGCTTGCATCGACTTCAAATATGCTTTTATTAAAGTATGGTGTAATTTTAATTTTTTTCGAAGAAACTTTTAGATAGCGTGAAAGATAGGAAGTCAGTATCCCCGCTGCGGACCAGATGAGTCCGCAGGCTATCCCGGTCAATCCGGCGTCGCCCGTTCCCTGTTTCAGCCTTATGTTTAGCTCAGCGTGTATATCTTTTTTATTCAAATATCTAATGATATCCAGGAAGAGGCTTTTATGATCCTTTATATATGTTCTGGTGCTGAGGTATTTTTTGAATATATCGAAAGGCATCAGCTTTTTGTTTTTTCCCGAGCCGCCATGCATTTCCTTAGCCTGCCCTTTTACAAGCTTGAATTTTACCCTGCCTCCTTCCTTCTTTTCGAGCGGTACTTTATATTCATATCTTAACAAACCGTTACGCGTATAGAAGGCAAACTTAATCCATTCATCACCTTCATTGCGGATATAATCTATCGCGGCTTTGATTTCCACAACAAAGATAATGAGCCATAGCATAAGCAGTATAAAAAAAACAGCTATGTAAAGCATAAACACCCCAAGGTCCGATCAGATCAGCTTTACATGCTATTTTTTCCAATAGTCCTTATTTAATTCGTTAATTCATCTGATTAATATTTTATACCTGTGCTTTATCTGAGACTGCTGCGGTCTCTTCTGAGCCAGCCTTCAGTCTACCGGCGGTTTCTCCCTCTACGGGTTCGCCCTTTATAGTATCGAGTCCGGCTTTGCCCTCTATATTATCGAGCTCCTCTGCAGAAAGATTTTCGAGTTCTATTATCGGCAGATCCTTGACGGATCTAAAGCCGAAGCTGCGGAGGAATTCCTCGGTTGTTTCATAAAGCATTGGTTTGCCCGGAGCATCGAGCCTTCCGGCTTCTTTTATCAGGTTCCTCTCGACAAGTCTGGTGACTGCACTGTCAGAATTCACGCCGCGTATCGCTTCGATACGAGCCCGTGTGACGGGTTGATTGTATGCAACTATGGAAAGCGTTTCAAACGCTGCCTGTGACAATGACTGTTTCTGTCTCGGCTCAACGAGCTTTCTTATATACTCGTAATGCTCAGGTCTTGAACAAAGCTGGTAACAACCGTCAAGCTCCCTGAGAAGGATTCCCCTCCTGGAATTCTGAATGGAAGCCGCCATATTGTTAAGGACAAGCCGCGCCGTCTTTTTATCGAGTTCCAGTATATCGGCAACCTTCTCTAGGGGTACTGGATCACCTGCCGCAAAGAGCAGCCCTTCGATCACTGCTTCCATATCTTTTATATCCATCTGTAACGCCATCCTTTACCTCAAGCAAGATTATCGAGATGTTCCTCTTCGAATTCATGCAAACCTGCCGAAAGATCGGCCTTCTGGATAAATATTTCATCCAGTGGTTTTCTTTGCTCCAGCTTCACCTTTTTGAGCTTCGCCAGTTCAAGTATGGCCATGAAGCCTGTTATTACATCTGCAGGAGATTTCCTTTTCAAAGAAAACATTTCCGAGAATTTCAACCGGCCTTTTTTTAGAAGTTCCCGGACTATCTCGCGCATTTTGCTCTTCAGCGATACCTTCTCATGCTGAATGATCTGGTTCATTCCGCTGACATTGGGATTCATCTTCTTTTTATTTTCTTCAAGCAGGCTTGTATAGATCCTTTTCAGTTCATCAGGAACGAGTTCGAGAGTTTCATCCCGCCTCGTGAACTGTATTATTTCAGGCAGCTTGTAAAATACCTGCGCCCAGTCCTTTTCGCGTTGCTTCAGGGTATTTGAGAATTCCTTGAACCTTCTGTATTCGAGAAGCCTCATCACCAGCTCTTCACGCGGATCCAGCTCCTCCTGCTGCTCCTCCTTTTTCGATGGCAGCAGCATCCTGGATTTTATATGGAGAAGTGTGGCTGCCATGACCAGGAATTCACTGGCAACTTCCATGTCCAGCTCCTGCATGGCAAACAGATATTCCATATACTGATCTGTTATTATGTTTATGGGAATATCATATATGCTGAATTGATTCTTTTCGATCAGATGAAAAAGCAGATCGAACGGGCCCTCAAAATTATCGATCTTGATCTTGCAGGCATTTGTCAGTGCGCTTTCCAAGCATGTACCCCCAAGTCATTAAACCTTATCGTTAAAATATAACTTCCGATAAACTTCTACGGGGAACTAATATTTTAGCCGATTCTTAGTTTTTTACCAGTCTATCTTCATAGCCTTCCTAACGTCGATCATTGTCTGCTGTGCTATCTTTATTGCATTCGCATTTCCGTTTTCGATGACTTCCCTTATATAATTGGGCTTCTTAAGAAGCTCCTGGCGCCTGTCGTAGATAGGCGTGAGCATTTCAGCCATTCTGGCCGCAAGGTTTTTCTTGCACTGTACGCAGCCGATGCAGCCGGATTTACAGTTTGATTCCGTCTCCTGCACACCTTTTTCATCGAATACCTTCAGAAATGCAAAAACCGTACAGACGTCAGGATGACCGGGATCGTCCTTCTTTATCCTCGCGGGGTCGGTCACCATGGACATTACCTTTTTCCTTACAGTTTCAGGATCATCCGATAACGCTATAGTATTACCATAGCTCTTGCTCATCTTCCTGCCGTCGGTTCCGGGCAAAACCTTTGCCTTCGTCAACAAGGAAGCCGGTTCTGGGAATACCTCACCATAAAGGCTATTGAAGCGTCTCGCAATCTCGCGCGTCAATTCGACATGCGGAAGCTGATCCTCTCCCACCGGGACAGCGTTAGCTTTGTACATCAGTATATCCGTAGCCATCAGGCAGGGATAACCCAGAAAGCCATATGTCGCAATATTCTTATCCTTAAGCTGTACCATCTGATCCTTGTAGGTGGGACATCTGTACAGCCAGGACAGCGGAGTCGACATGGAAAACAGCAGATGCAGCTCTGCGTGCTCTTTGATGGAGGACTGCAGAAAAATCGTGCATTTTTCGGGATCGAGGCCTGCACTTATCCAGTCTACAATCATATCGCCTATATTGGATTTTATATCTGAAGTATTTTCATAGCCCGTCGTTAATGCATGCCAATCGGCTACGAAATAATAGCATTCATATTCATTCTGCAATCTGACCCAGTTTTCCAAAGCTCCGAAATAATTTCCCAGATGCAGCGCGCCTGTGGGCCTCATGCCGCTTAACATTACACCCTTGCTCATTTATGCCTCGCTTTCCGACTCAACAACTCAATCCGAATTTCAGATATTCATATTGTAAATATTGTGAGCCAGTCTGTCAATCAAATGCAATGTAAAAGACTGCCGGGAACATTAATTTTACATTGCTTTTCATCTGTTTGTGCAAAAATGCTTATTACTCATCTGCCCATTTTTGCACATGCAATGTAAAAGACTGCCGGGAACATTAATTTTACATTGTGTTTCATCTGTCTGTGCAAAAAATACTACACAAAAAGGTTCGCAACCGGCGATACGACCGTTTTGAACAATATCTCGACCGCACTTCTGAACGGCGTGAGAACCGTATAAAGAACACCCGGCTTCCACAGGATCACGAAAAGGAAAAACAGGCCGATGTATCGCTCGTATTGCATCAATTTGAAGTATAAATCCGTCGGCAATACGGCCGTCAATACCTTTGAACCGTCCAGCGGAGGTATCGGCAGGATATTGAAGGTCGCAAGCCCAATATTTATCATATAGAAGTAACTGCTGATATTGAACAAAATAGCCTGCCAGCTGAAGCCTGAGAAAATGTAGTTACTGCCGAGTATATCGCCGGTCGAGAATCCGTTTTTTGCTCCAATGATCGCCATAGGAAATGAAAATATGAACGCCAGCAATAGGTTGGAAACAGGTCCCGCAAGGCTCACAAGTACTGTATCACGCCTGGCGTTCCTGTAGTAGGTCGGATCGATCGGCACCGGTTTCGCCCACCCAAAGCCGAAACCGCTGAACATTGACGCTACAAGCAAAAGCGTGCCTATCGGATCCAGATGTTTGAGCGGGTTCAGCGTTACCCTGCCGAGCCTGTAGGCCGTGGGATCACCAAGCCTGTACGATGCATAGCCGTGGGACATTTCATGGAAGCTCAGCGATATCAGTATTGCCGGCAATGCATATATAAAATCCAGAAGCATATTCGTTATATTATTCGTCATAGTTGGTCTCCCTTTTATACAAGACTTCGGGTATTTGTCTCACTGCTTATATTCCCCGGGAAAGTTTATCCGAAACCCCTTTTATCTATTATACCAGAATACGCTGGAAACGTCTGCTTACCCTGCATATTTACGTGAAACCTTGTATATTTTTTGATACTGAAGCTTGTCCCGCTTCGGAAAATACAGATGGGACAGGTTGCCTCGATACTCAAATTCCACTCCTGTCCCATTTATCAAATTTTATTCTCTTTTCACTTAATCAAAAGTTAATTTGATCCGATTCATAAACAGTTCAGGCCCTGCTTATCTCTTTATCTTGCTCATTTTTTTATCTTGCTCATTTCTTTATTTTACTCTCATTTTTTTATCATCCTTATTTCTTAACCCTGCCCATTCCGAACCATTCTTCGACAAGACCGAGGAAGAGCCGGATGAATGATGCTTTCTGCACATTTTCAGCTGCAACCAATTCGGCTTTTCCCACTTCATTGCCATTGACCATATAGCTTACCTCTCCTATTTTCTGTCCCTTCATTACCGGTGCCGTAAGGTTTTCCTGAATGTTGGCCACCCTCTCGATCTTGCCATTTTCACCCTTTTTCATAAGGAGTTTTACATCCTCCTTGTAAATTGCGTCAACTTCAGGCTTTATGCCTTTCTTGATCTGGACCTTCTGAACCTGTTCGCCTTTATTGTTCACAAGAGTCGTCTCAAAATTCGCGAAGCCGTAGTCCAGAAGCTTTCGGCTCTCAGCAAACCTTGTATTGGAGTCCGATTCGCCCAATACCACAGAGATAAGCTCCTGACCGTTCCTGACTGCAGCCGCTGACAGGCAATGTCCGGCCGCGCCCGTGTATCCTGTTTTCAAGCCAATGGTGCCATCGTAGTGACGTACCAGCTTATTTGTATTATCGAGCGATACGGGCTTTTTGCCCGGTGTGTTTTCCCGGAATTTTGCCTGCCAGGTTTTAGTGTAATTCGTTATTTCGGGATGCTTCAAAAGAAGCTCCCTGGACATTAGCGCTATGTCGTAGGCACTGCTGAAATGGCCGTTATCGGTCAAGCCTGAGCAATCGAGGAAATTTGTATCATTCATTCCCAGTTCCTTCGCCCTCTGATTCATCATCGAAACGAACGCTTCCTCGCTGCCCGCTATCGCTTCTGCCAGCGCAACTGTAGCATCGTTCGCGGAATGTATCGCGACAGCCTTGAGCATTTCGTCGACTGTAAAGACCTCACCCGGTTCGAGCCATACCTGTGAACCGCCCATACTCCATGAATGCTCGCTTACGGTCACTCTGGAATCCATGGAAATTATACCTGAATCAATCGCCTCCATTACAAGCAGCATCGACATGATTTTTGTTACGCTTGCCAGCGGAAGCTTGTCATGGCTGTTCTTCTCAAGAAGGACTTTCCCTGTACTGCAGTCCATCAGTATGGCAGCCTTTGCCTTAAGATCCGTTATGGAGGTATTGTTCATGATTTTCATTACCGTTACGGCGTCATATTCAGAAATCTCTTCCTTTTGGATCGCATATGCGGGCATACATAAGAAAGCCGATATAAACAAGATTATGGAAAGTCCGGCTGACACTGCCTTTTTCAACATATTCAACACCCCTTGCAAGCATACTTATATTTCTATAATTAAAGTTATGCCGAAAATGGACAGTATATTCTGTGAACAAAATATTATATAAAAAACCCGCTCGAAAGCGGGTTCAATCATCCTTTTTGTTCCTGGTGAAGCTTTATCGCCTTATGCTCTGGGATGTGTCTTTTTATATACTTCCTTTATCCTGTTTTTGGCGATCTGTGCATATATCTGGGTGGATGAAATATCCGAATGCCCCAGCATTTCCTGTATGGACCTGAGGTCCGCGCCGTTTTCGAGGAGATGAGCAGCGAATGAGTGTCTGAGTGTATGCGGCGTTATGTCCTTACTGATCTGAGCCTGGTTCTTATATTGCTTGATTATCTTCCAGAAGCCCTGCCTCGTCAGCCTTCCGCCGTTGATATTGACAAAAAGCGCCTTCTCATCGTTGTTCTGGATCAGAAGAGGCCTTGACTTGTTCATATATTCCTTTAACGCGCTGATAGCCATGGAACCTATCGGGATCATTCTTTCACGCGTCCCCTTGTTACATTTTATGTAAGCAAGATCAATATTGAGATCCTGCAAATCCAGCTGGATAAGTTCCGATACCCTGATACCGGTAGCATAGAGCAGCTCCAGCATCGCTTTGTCCCTGTAACCCTTCAGATCGACACACTGCGGCTGGTCCAGCAGCAGCTCAACTTCTTCCGGAGAAAGGATCTGAGGAAGCTTCTTTTCCACTTTCGGCGATTCAAGCTCGGCCGTCGGATCATGATCGATAAGTTTGTTTTTTGCTATGTACTGGTAAAAAGATCTTATAGAGGCCAGATTTCTTGATATAGTCGAAGTAGCGCGCCCTTTTTTCTGCAAGTAAAGCAAATATGCGATCACTGTTGTTTTGTTCGAGTTGGAAATATTCTGCAGGTTGATCTCGTGCAGATAATTAAAATACTGTTCAATATCGCGCCTGTATGATTGCAGCGTATTCATCGACAGGCGTTTATCCCTTTCCAGGAAATTGACGAACCTTTGCACTAAAGCTTCCATGTATAACTTCCCCTTCTCTTTAAACAGGAAAACTATAATTATCATATAAAGTTACTTAAAATGATTTTAATACATTTTATTTTATATTGAAAGAAATATTTTCTAATAAATAGAATTCTTTACTATTTCAATATTTAATTTTATATGATATTGTACATTTTTCCTCATTTAGTAAATATTATTTGTTTACGTAAATATTATATACCAAATTTAGATATTTATACTTGTAATTAATTATTTTCCGATATTATTCAAGCTATGACCGCAGGTGCGATAATCCTTACCAGGACAGGGGTAATGTAAGCGTCAAAGATAATTCCCATTATTATGACGCAGGTAAAAACCAATGTAACGAAGCAATATGATACGAATGACGATTTGAGACTAATTTTCTGGTCTTCCTGAACAGATTTGCTTTTTGCTATCCGCATGGAGAAATTTATCCCGTTCACGCCTATTGCAACAAGGCAGGGTACTATTATGATCTCTTTTGGGAGCAGCGCCAGACATGAAAAAAGTATTCCCTTAGCTCCTAGCGCACTGATTATGAAGCCCGAACTGAAACCTGTTATGAAACCTTTGATTCCGAGGATGATGAATATGAACGGAAGCCCGATGATAGTGACTCCCAGAACCCATAAAAGTCCTATCATTTTAAGGTTTTCCACCATGCCGAGCGAAAATAGTTCGCTGCTTTTAACGCTTTGATTGCCGAACAATTGCAGGAATCCCTGGAAATAATTCGAAAGCTCATCCCGCTGCATGTTGTTCAGCCCGTTGACAGTAAATGCCCCTGCCGAGATCCCAATAATAAATGCCGCCAATAATAAGAGGTAGCCATTCCGGTTGGTCGTAATATGACTTTTTACTGTATCCTGCAATTGTTTGAACAAATCATCACCCCTGGATATGTCTTTGATAAAAAAAATTTACAATATCATCATATGCGTGTGATATTGTAAACTATTCCTTACATAAATCGACTCATATATTTTTATGGCATAAGTCAACCAGCCGCAATGATTTCGGTTGTCATCATTTATAGCTGATATCTATTTTACCGCTGAGGATCTTGTCTGCGAGCAGTATGCCGATTATGCTTTTGGCATCCGTAATTTTTCCGTTTAAAATCATATTTATCAGATCAGCCACCGGGTATCTTTCGGTGGATATGAATTCATCTTCATCTGCGCAGCTTTCGCCCTCGCTCAGTCCCGTTGCTGAATACAGGTGCAGCACCTCGTTTGAAAAGCCCGGCGTACTGTGGATATCGACCAGATGTTTTATTTCCTTTGCTCTGAGGCCCGTTTCCTCTTTAAGCTCCCTTTCGGCGCATGCGTACGGATCTTCTCCGGGATCGAGCTTTCCCGCAGGTATCTCCAGAGTCTCAGCATCAAGAGGTTTTCTGTATTGCCTGACCATGTACACTTCGCCTTTTTCATTGAGAGGTACTACTACCGACGCGCCCGGATGCCTGACTATATCGCGTGTTGCCTGTCTGCCGTCCGGAAGCGTCACAGTGACAAGATCCATACTGATGATCTTTCCTTTATATATATGTTCCTCAGATACTGTCTTTTCTTCGTAATTCATTTTCGTCTCTCCCTTTGGTCTGTGTCTGTCATGAATATTATTCTTCGCTGTCGCCGTCTTTTTTGTCCGCGTGCTTCTTTATCTCACCTGTTGCCAGCTTGTCACAACGGTTGTTGTATTCGTTGTCCGAATGGCCTTTTACCTTTATCCACCTGACCCTGTGTATGACGGTTAGATCGGTCAGCTGCTCCCAGAGATCCCTGTTCTTTACTTCGTCCTTGCTGCTGTTCCGCCAGCCATTCAGCTTCCAGCCGTCAATCCAGTTTTTTGCGAATGCATTAACGAGGTATGAACTGTCGCTGTAAAGCTCTACATCGCAAGGGTATTTCAGAGCCTTCAGCCCCTCTATCGCCGCCGTCAGTTCCATCCTGTTGTTTGTCGTATGAGCCTCAAAACCGGACAATTCCTTCTCCATCTCCCCGTGCAAAAGAATGACTCCCCAGCCGCCCTTGCCCGGATTGCCGGAACAAGCCCCGTCCGTATACACCTTTACCCTCTTCAGTTCCTTATCCATCTATTTGCCCTCGGATTCACGGCCGATTTCAAGCGCACGTCTTGTACATTCCTTCATTGCTTCCATTATAGAACTGCGGAAACCGCTCTTCTCAAGTGACTTTACCGCCTCTATCGTCGTACCTGCGGGAGAACAGACCTGATCCTTGAGCTCTGCAGGGTGCGCTCCGGTTTCCCTGACCATCTTGGCCGAACCTAGTACAGCCTGAGAAGCCAGCCTGTATGCAAGTTTCCTCGGGATCCCCTGTTGTACTGCGCTGTCTGCCATTGCTTCGATCAGCATGAATATATATGCCGGGCTGCTGCTCGTCAGAGAAGTAACCTGGCTCATCAGTCTTTCCTCTAGCTCATCAACCTTCCCCGAGCCTTCGAATAGGCTTTTTACTATTTCTTTTTCATTTTCATTTATATTCTTGTCAAAGCAGACCAGGGTCATTCCTTCGCCCACGAGAACAGGCAGGTTGGGCATAGTCCTGACGACCTTTCTGTCCCTGCCGAGTATCGACTTGATAGTATCGGAGGTAACTCCTACAGCGATAGATACCAGTACCTTGTTTTCCGTAAAACCACCCTTTATCTCTTCAAGTACCTGCCTTATATAGACCGGCTTCACAGCCAGTACTATGTAATCGCAGGCAGCCGTCAGTTCGGGGTTGCCTGCAGCGGCATGAACGCCGGTCTCTCTTGCCAGCGTTTCTGCTTTGTTTTTATCCGCATCGAAAATATATATGTCTTCGGGCTTCGCCGCGCCGGAGCATATGACTCCCTTTAAAAGAGGCGTTCCCATGTTGCCGGTGCCTATGAATCCTACCTTGATTCCCATACAGGTTCACTCCGTTCCCATAACTGGATTTTGATTTATATCATATCATAACACACATTTTGAAAATAAATCCAGAGTATTTTTAGTATATCCCATTGACATAGGCTTGCAGCATAATGTAGAATATAAAAGTCCCTTTGATGGACATAAGAAATGCATATACAGGGGAGTAGCGCAACTGGTAGAGTAGCGGTCTCCAAAACCGTCGGCTGCAGGTTCGATCCCTGTCTCCCCTGCCACTAATACCAAGCCTTTCAGGACTTGGTATTTTTCATTTCACAGGTCAATACCGACAACTCACCGACACTTTGAAAATTCACCGACTTTTTACCGACAACTTACCGACATTCTGACTCGGAGAATTATCCGAGTCCTTCGATCAAACACCTATTTGACAGCGTAAAATTCCGCTGTGAAAATTCCGGGCATGTGCGAATATATTGATATGAGGTCGGCACAATTTTGTGCCGTCAGAGGTGAATCCAAATTTGGATTGAGCATAACGAGGCAACGAACGCAAATTTGCGT
>JAEYOM010000037.1 GCA_023411715.1 Bacillota bacterium
TTGTGGTGGGCCAGTGGGCGGAAAAGAATCCGGGAATGGTGAAGATGATGGCCGAGGGTGGTCATGACGTAGCTAACCATTCTTATTCGCATTTCAGGATGGGAAGCATAGACAGAGCTGCAATAAGTACTGAAATCAAGCAATGCGGGGACCTGGTGGCCGGACTTACCGGTACGGCCTGCAACCTTTTCAGGGCCCCATACGGGGATTACAACAACACCGTGCTGTCAGAAGCTAAGAAACTCGGTTATTATACGATACAGTGGGATGTCGATTCTCTCGACTGGAGTCCCGGGATAAGCAGGGAGGAGATAATGCAGAGAATACGGCAGAAGGTCAAGCCGGGGTCGATCATACTCTTTCACAACGATACGCCGCATACGGCAAAAATACTCCCTGATGTGATTTCAGAACTGAAGGGGAAGGGCTATTCCTTCAAACCCGTTTCAAAGCTAATCATTCGCGAAAACTACAATATCGACCATACAGGACGTCAGAAAAACAACACATAAAAATTTATGAACGGTAAATTATAAATCCATATCCGATTCTAAAAAAATGAGGTTGTTCAGATGCTGATAGCAGGGATCCTCGGAAGTGAAGGCAAGTTGCAGACCGCCGGAATTATCAGTTCTATTCTCTCTTCGAAGGGTGAAAAGGTAAGCGTGCTTGATTCCGCAACTCTGCCTGGAATTGACGGTAACCGGCTGAAGTCCTATATCAGTGAACTTGAAAAAAACAACATCGACCTGTTGCTTTTGAAAACCGAACTATCAGATATAGACAACTTCCTGTCGGATGATGTAAAGTTCGACATACTCATTTATACCGATAAAGCAGAAGATTCCGCGATATTGGATAACAATGAGTATTCCAGAAAATTCGGGCAGATATTTTCACGCATGAATGAAAAGGGCATCGCAATAGTCAACGTCGACGACAGCGAGCTTATCAAGCTTTTGCAAGGAATGAAGTACAGGTTCATAACCTACGGCTTCAATACTAAAGCAAGCGTCACCACTTCAAGCATCGGTGATTCGGTTTACAAGGACGGTTTCATTTGCTGCCTGCAGAGATCTGTATCCGCGAGGAACGGCAAAGTAATAGAACCGCAGGAGTACAAGCTGCACCTCGAAGGAAGCGAGCTGGACAGCCATAGTTTACTGGCCGCCGCCTCATTTGCCATAGTAAATGGTATAGATCTCAACAATCTCGATGAAAATACTACAATGTGAGCATTTATATTCCAAAATTTGATTTCAGGGATTTGCAAGCCGCAAATTATGTAATATAATATAAAATAGTAATTTGTATGAATAAGTTTCTTATTCTAAAACAGGCCATTCTCGAATAAAATACATTAGAAAAATGCATCGAAATACAGATGAACCTTGAGAGGAGAGTGGGGGTCGGATGGTCGGTAACATTATAGAGAACAATATGGCGACTATTTCCGGTAAAGTGGTATCCAACGTTGAATTCAGCCATGAGGTCTATGGCGAAGGCTTTTATTATTTTATGCTTGATGTTCCAAGGCTAAGCGAAAGCAGTGACAGAATACCTGTTACGATCTCGGAAAGGCTCGCCAGTAAGGACAGATTGGAGATCGGAACTATAATAGAGGTTGAAGGCCAGTTCCGTTCCTATAACAGTTATAACAACGAAGGAAACCGACTGCTGCTAACCGTATTTGCAAGAGACATTACATTTCTCGAAGATGAAAAAAAGATCAAGAACCCCAATCAGATATATTTGAATGGTTTTATCTGTAAAAAGCCTATTTACAGGACTACGCCGTTCGGCAGGGAGATCACCGACATCCTGCTTGCAGTAAACCGCCCGTATAACAAATCCGACTATATACCCTGCATTGCCTGGGGCAGAAATGCGAGATTTTCAGAAAGACTGACCGTAGGAGACAACATAAAGGTGTGGGGCAGGATCCAGAGCAGGAGTTATCAGAAGAAGCTGGAATCCGGCGATATATTGACTAAGGTGGCTTATGAGGTATCCGTTTCAAAGATGGAGATCTCGGGGCATGAACAGGAAAATGAAGAAGCGGGTAATGAAAATAAAACGGATGATGTGTAGTATTGCCAATGTCTGAAACAGGATATTAAAAATCAGAAGGCCGGGTTTTACCCGGCTTTTTGTCAGCTTTTCTTCTTTTCAAATGATTGTTCCAGTTCCTTTATGTTATTCAATACTATTTTTCCTTTAAGACCGCTGAGCTGCTTGTTTTTATCGCCGGTGACCTTCTTAAGATCATAGATCGAGAAATTCAGCTTGTCGGCGATCTGCTGCTGCTCCTTGTCCAGCGTATTTCTGAACAGCGACCAGGATTTTTCGATGGAATCAGTGTCCTTTTTGACCTGAGTCCAATTATCCCTTGCTGATTCAAGTATTATATTGCGCGTATAATAAATGAGCCTTTTGGCTTCAGGCGACATTTTCGTCCGGTAGATCGAATAAAGGTCCGGAACGTTCTTGTAGAGCTCGTTAGCTGAAGTCATAACCTTTTCCTTATCCTTTGTCGCCGCTGTGGTAGTAAGGATATTCAGGGCTGTATCGAAACTGTCGATGAATTTCATGTCGGCACCTTTTTTTGCGACTTCGGGCATAAATTCGTTCCACTGATTATGCAGGGCGTTTATAAGTTTGTCTACTTCGGCCCATTTTTCCGGAGGGTTGGCAGGCTTCTGCGAGCTCTGTTTCTTACCCGAAGAAGAACTTGAGCCTGTTTTCTTCCGGGCGCCCTGCTGGGAGCTTTGCTGTTGCGTACCCTGCTGGGTGCCTTGCTGTTGCGAGCCCTGCTGGGTGCCTTGCTGTTGCGAGCCCTGCTGTTGCGAGCCCTGCTGGGTGCCTTGCTGTTGCGTGCCCTGCTGAGCGCTTTGCTGCTGCGAACCCTGCTGGGAGCTTTGCTGCTGCGAACCCTGCTGGCTGCCCTGGCCCTGGCTCTGGCCTCCTCCGCCTTTACCGCCAGTCTCAGTTTTGGCGCTGGGTCCCCCTAAAGTCTCGAACAGACTTTCAATACCGGTTTCTATAGTTTTGAGTTTCTTGGGCTCCTGTTCTTCGCTAGTCTTCTCCTTTGCGGACTGGAGCTGCATATTCTGCTGTGGGCTGCTCTTCCTGCAGCCCGGAGTGATTATCAAAGCTGTAAGTATCGTAACCAGGCATACTGTATTGGAAAAACTGATTCTATATCTCAAGGATGATTCCTCCTGTACATATCTCCGGATTTCAAGCGTTTCATTGCAGTAAACCGCAGTACTAGTATAGGTAAAAATCAGGATATTCATGCAGGGATGCTCTGTACAACTCAACAAGCCATACAAAGCAAGAAAAATTTACATAGAGGATTTTTTATAGGTTTTTGTTCAATTATAGATTTTATCAGCTATAATAAGAACTTGAGCGCCCCAATAAAAGGAGACAAACATGAGTCTTACTGTAAATCTATGGTCCAGGAAAGCCGGAGAATTGAAGCATTTTTTGGACAGCTATTACGACAGAGACGTCGGAGTCAATGAAAACCAGGGAGAATGGACCTGCGTTTATATGAGGCCGCTTGAAGCCGTTGATATCATAAGTGCGGTAATGGATAACAGCGACAGGTATCAGATAACGATACTGATACAGGTGGATGACGGACAGCTCCATCATGTTACGGCGGAAAACCACAATGAAGTCATAAAGGATATATTTCTATTATTCTATAATGAAAACGTGATCAGTTACAGCTGATTACCGATTTATATCTGAAAAGCGTAAATGGCCGCTATTGGGTACATTACCCAGGAGCAGCCATTCACAAGTACAGATCGGCTAAAATATTAGTTCCGATACTTTTAATGGGTATTTCAAGGCTGTATCGTGACCTTGGTCCCGACTTTTACATAATCATAGAAATCCTGCACATCCTTGTTGCTCAGGCCTACACACCCGAATGTCCAGTTGGTTCCAAGCGCAGCGGTGCTTCCGCCGTGGACCCCGACTCCGCCGCCGAGAGCGGTATTTTGCGGAGGTGTCTGGCCATTATTTATGGCATTGACTATCTGGTCGTATGTGGCCTTGTTGATGATACCCTTGCTGAGGCCGCGCTGTGCATCCTCGATATTCGGGTAGCTCAACCTCATCCACCTCGTGCCGAGATACTGATCCACCGGATTGAGTACGAGCTTCTGTGTGATATAGAAGCTGCCCTCCGGGGTCTTATGATCGCCTGCGACCTGTTTATCGCCTGTACCGCCGTCTCCAAGCTCTACATGGTATGCTTTCAATGGAGTAGTGCCGTTATATACGGTCAGAAGCTTGTCCGATTTGTCCACAAACAGACGGATATTCAGCTGGCTTGCAGCAATACCCCTTCTGCTGATTATATCCTTCAGAGTCATATACTGGCTTGAAGCTTGAGTTATCGGTATATTCAAGGTCTTGCCGGCAAAGATCAGATCCGAACTAAGACCGTTCGCTGCTTTAAGGCTGGCTATCGTTATGCCGTAAGCCTTGGATATTTTATAAAGCGAATCTCCGTACTGTATGACATACTTGGCATAAGGCTGCGTAGCGGCCGCGTATGCCTTTCCTTGCCCCATGCTGCCGAAGATGGCGACCGAAAATACAAATACCAGCACCCATACGGTCAGCTTGACGGTTTTTTTCTTTCTGATAGAAAACATATAAATAACCCCCTCTCCCCTCACTTATATTTCTTTGGCTATCCGGGCTGTTTCTGCGGGATCCGGCCCCGGGACAGCCCTGCTATTGTAACACAGACACATGTTTCAACGCCAATGAAATTCGTGGAACAGGAGGAAAAGAGGGGCACATTAAAAAGCCTGCCACACGGGAGATATGGGGCAGGCTGGTAATGCTTAAGTGAAGTCAGGAAATCATATTGAATACGTCAAGGATCCCGCTGCCGGAGTTCCCGAGCTCTTTACGGAAGTACGCGAGCTCCTGCGAGACTATGTCGTTCAAGACCTTTTGACCTAACACTTCCACCGGGGCAAGATCATCGGTGAACACATACTTTGTACCGGTTACTTCGGTGCTGTTATCGATTATCGATTCAGCCAGGGTTTTTACGGGGCTTTTCTCGTTGAGCAGACTGGTGTTGTCCCTGAAATCCGACAACAATTCGGTATTGTCGGAAGAGAATACGAAAACGTTCGTGGTGTTCGGAACGCTGAACTTGTAGACCCTTTGCATGTTGGAGCGGAGTGTCTGCGTAAGGTAATCCTCGACCTCCGTGCTTTTATCGGAACGCATATTGATATTGATCATGATTATCCCCCCGGGCTTCAGATGCTCTTTGATCTGTGAAAAGAATTCCGTAGTCGACATGTGGAAGGGGATCGTTACGTCATGATAGGCGTCGACAAATACTATATCGTATTTGCCGGCGTCGGGGGACGAAAGGAAGGTCCGGCCGTCATTGATAAAGATCCTGGCTTCGTCATCCCTGAGCCCGAAATATTTCTTTGAAAGGTCAACTATCTTTTGGTCTATCTCAACACCCTCAATTCTGCTTTCGGGGAAGAAATACTTGCATTCCTTCGCAAAGGTACCCGTACCCATGCCCAGAACAAGTATATCCGCGGGCTTTTTTACGGAAGCGTCCTTCAGCATCAGGGGCGAAGTTATCGCGTAATCGTAATAAAGACCTGAAAGCGTCTTGTTTTTCTTGTATATGGACTGCACGCCGAAGGCGACGTTTGTGGAAAGAATGACGGAGTCGCTGTTCTCTGTAACCTGCAGGTAGTTGTAAAGCGATTCGTCCTCGAGAACGACGTCGGTCCAGAAGGCGAAAGAGTTCTGAACAGGCAGAACAAGCAGTACCGCAGTCAGCACGGTCGTAATGATGCTTTTTACGAGCCCCTTCTTCCTCGTTATGAAATAGTACAGGCAGGTGAGGTTAAGCGCCAGTGCAAATACAAGGAAGGATTTCATTGTGCCAATATAGGGTATCGTCAGGAATGTAGGTATAAAGGTGCCGATTATACTTCCAATTGTTGAGGCCGCATAGATCTCACCCGTCGTGCGTCCGCTATTCTCCATGTCCCTAACTCCAAGTTTTACGAGATATGGCGAGACCATTCCAAGTATGAGCAGCGGAGCGGAAAAGACAAGCAGGCAGGATATAACTGAACCCGAAACGAGCAGGCTGCCCGGAAGTATATACATCATCAGTACGGTTACAAGCGCTATGACATATTTCCCTATCAGAGGTATGATGGCTACCCACAGCGCCGCTATCCAAAGCAGCGAGAACAACCTGCCGAGATTGTTGTGCTTGTCCGCGGAACGGCCTCCGAGAATGTTGCCTATACTCATTGATATCATGATAAGTCCGATAACTACGGTGTAAACTATCGATGAGGTTCCGAAATACGGCGCGAGCAGCCTTGTAGCGGACAGTTCCACTCCCATGACCGTCATACCGCATAAAAAAGAGGTAATATAGATGAAAAGATTTTTCCTCATAAAAACATTGCCCCCGTATTCTGCATTTCAGTTCTTCTCTAAAATTATTTGCCCGTATTGTTTAATAATATATTAAATAAGTAAGGTTGTGAAGTATATTCTGCGCAGCCTGCAACCGGCTTATGTCAACCGCCTTACGCAGCTCGTAATTCAATCATTATACAGCCCGTTTGCCAGCCCTGCCCGATATGATAAAATATTGTAAAAACAAATAGGGCGGAATGTCAAAGCCCGGGGAAAGAACTGAAAGGACTCCAGATGAACGAACAGTATATGAAATACATACAGTTATTATTGCTGGTAATCATCGTCACAGCTGTGATTGCAGGCATTTTTGTATATACGAGGCGCGGCAGGCTGAAAAAAGGAAATGCGCCTGCAAAAACCGTTAAGCCGGTCGATTGCGGCAATATCAGCATCTTTTTCGATGCGCAGCGCAATGCAGTATTCATTCCATACGTAGCTGACCTGTTCGGAGAGGGGAAGGCAACCTCTGAAGTTACCGTACTGAAAGCACCCTATAGTTCCGGGCAGCTTGGAGCCCACATACGCAGCGCTTTGGCGTCCTGCCACAATGCAAAGCCCGCCGTTTCGGCGGAACTGATGAGCAGGCTGGGCTCCCGGGACTGGAAGCAGTATTCGTCGGGTAAACTCAACCTTTCCGTCTATTATAAACAGGGAAGGGGCATTCTTTTCAATACTACGGTCAGGACACCCGAAGGAGCGTATGTATTCATTTTAAAAGGGCCGGACGCCTGCCTTCCGGCCGACGCCGACAATGAAAGGATAGGGACGACAGCCCTGACGCTTCTGGCCAGGTGCCGCTGATCTGAATTTTTTTGTTTCCTTAAATTTGCTTATGTAAACGATTTGTCAATCTAATCTTGTATACAATAAACGTTTTGTATATAATAGTGATGCTGGCAAATGCTTGATATAAGCTAATGCTATGACCTGGTTATAATTAAAAAATATTATAAATGTAAAAATGGGGCAAATTAATGATGTCAACCATTTATATGTGAAAGGGGTCTAGTCATGAAATTTCTCGAACAAATAAGCGAACGCGCAAAGAAAGACATCAAAACCATCGTATTGCCTGAAAGCTCGGATATCAGGACTATCAAGGCAGCTGCCATGGCGCAGGAAAGAGGTATAGCCAAAATAGTGCTTATCGGTAAGGAAAAAGAAATCAAGAAGCTGGCCGGCGACCTGGACATATCCAAAGCAACCATAGTTGATCCGGAAACTTCGCCGGATTTTGAGAAATATGCAAATGCATTTTATGAGTTGAGAAAAGCAAAGGGAATTACTCTCGAAAAAGCCCGTGAAACAATGAAAAATGATACTTACTGGGGCGTAATGATGGTAAAGATGGGCGCAGCGGACGGAATGGTTTCCGGTGCGATCCATTCAACTGCGGACACGCTTAGACCGGCTTTGCAGATATTGAAGACGGCTCCGGGCACTAAGCTTGTATCGTCATTCTTTGTAATGGTAGTTCCGGATTGTGAATATGGCAGCAATGGTACTTTTGTATTTTCAGACTGCGGACTTGTAGAGAATCCGACTGCCGACGAATTATCCGAAATAGCGCTGGCGTCCGCAGGATCATACAAAAATCTTGTCGGAGGAGATCCAAGGGTAGCAATGCTTTCATATTCCAGCTATGGCAGCGCCAAGAGCGAACTGACTGAAAAGGTTATTGAAGCGACCAAACTGGCGAAGGAGAAAAATCCGGGGCTTATACTCGACGGAGAACTTCAGGCGGATGCGGCTATTGTTCCGTCAGTAGGCAAATCAAAAGCTCCGGGCAGCAATGTCGCCGGTACTGCAAATGTGCTTGTATTCCCGGATCTGAATTGCGGAAATATTTCGTACAAGCTGGTTCAGAGGCTTGCAAAGGCAGAGGCTTACGGGCCTGTTACACAGGGTATCGCAAAACCTGTCAACGACCTGTCCAGAGGCTGCAGCGCCGAAGATATAGCTGGAGTTATAGCGATAACGGCAGTCCAGGCTCAGATGGCATAAGCCGGCTGATTAAAATATCGGATTCATAAAAACAAACGATAGATTGGAGTTAGTAGAATGAAAATACTGGTTATTAATGCCGGCAGTTCATCACTGAAGTTTCAGCTTCTTAATATGGAAGACAAAAGTATTTTGGTAAAGGGTATCTGTGACAGAATAGGCATCGATAATTCCGTAATGGAATACCAGGTTCCGGGAAAAGACAAGGTAGTTATGCGCAAGGAAATGAAAAAGCACAAGGATGCGATCGCTTTTGTGCTGCAGGCCTTGGTCGACAAGGAAATCGGCGTTATCAAATCTACTTCCGAGATCTCGGGCGTAGGCCACAGAGTTCTGCATGGAGGCGAGAAATTCCACGATCCGGCGTTGATCAACGATAAAGTTATGGATGCTATAAGGGAATGCATCCCTCTCGGACCTCTGCATAATCCGGCCAATATTATGGGTATCGAGGGCTGTGTGGCTGAGATGCCTGATACCCCGATGGTTGCGGTGTTTGATACGGGATTTCACCAGACGATGCCCAAGCATGCCTATATTTATGCAATACCATATGATATGTATGAAAAGTATTCAATAAGAAAATACGGATTCCATGGGACATCGCATAAATATGTAACACAAAGGGCGGCTGAGTTACTCGGCAAACCCATTGAAGAGCTTAAGCTGATATGCTGCCATCTAGGCAATGGCGCAAGTATTAGTGCGGTAAAGTATGGGAAATGCGTAGATACGACAATGGGGCTGACTCCGCTCGATGGGCTGGAAATGGGCACCAGATGCGGCACGCTCGATCCCGCGGCAGTTACATTCATAATGCAAAAGGAAAATATGTCCGCTGCTGAAATGGATACCTATCTTAATAAAAAGTCGGGTCTTCTCGGAGTGTCAGGCGTCAGCAGCGATATGAGGGATCTGCAGGCCGCCGCGGCAAACGGCGACAAGAGAGCAAGACTTGCTATCGATATATTCTGTTACAGGGTTAAAACCTACATCGGTTCATATATTGCAGCGATGAATGGCGCAGACGCGATCTTGTTCACAGGAGGAATCGGCGAAAACGACAGCAGGATCAGAGAACTGTCTCTGGACCAGATGGATGCGCTTGGGATCATAATCGATAAGGAAAAGAACGCGATAAGGGGTAAAGAAATCGATATAACAGGTTCGGGTGCATCTGTAAAAACTCTCATTATACCTACCAACGAAGAACTTGCTATAGCGAATGAGACAATGAAGCTGATATCGAAATAGAAGTCAGATTCACAAATGAATTCATGATGGCTTTTGCAGAATACCGGAACGGAGGAAAAACGGAGAAATAAATTGCCTTGACATTACTGGCATTAGTTAGTATAATATCTTTTGTCGCGTATTTAAGGGGTATTGTCTATGAAGGTTGATATATCAGATATTTTAAGGATTGATGGCACTTCGTTGAAGCTGGAATTTCATGAAGAGCCGCCTGAAAGGAAACCGGCTGAAGGGTTTGAATTGACCGGGGACCTGGAATTTGCCGGTACATTGACCAACACCGACGGTATCCTGCATCTGGACGGCCGCCTGAAAGCGAACTACAGCAGTGCATGCTACCGCTGTCTCAGTACAGTGAGCAAAACTCTGGACCTGAAGATAAGGGAAGACTTTATCAGCAGCGCGGATGTAGGCCAGTCGGATATGTATCCCTTTGAAGGAAAAGTACTTGACATAAGTAAAGCGCTAAATGATAATATTATTCTGTACCTTCCGATGAAGCAATTGTGTTCTGAAAAATGCAGGGGCTTATGCAGCAAGTGCGGCGCCAACCTTAACGAAGTGCAATGTGGATGCGTCGGTGATGACATTGACCCACGGATGGAAGGTCTGAACAAATTTTTTGAGCAATATTGATATACGCTTTTTATCAGGGAGGTGTAGATAATGGCAAACCCGAAACGAAAATGGTCCAAAGCCAGGACAGGTAAAAGAAGATCACAGTGGAAGCTGACGCAGCCGGGTCTTGTAAGCTGCCCGCAGTGTCATACGCTGAAAGCTCCTCATGTTGTTTGCAAAGAATGCGGATACTATGACGGCAAGGAAGTTATAAAGGAAGCTGAAGCAAAGTAATCCAACGCTATATAGACTCGAATACTGTATAGACTAAAAGAGGCTGTCTGCCAAGACGGCCTTTTTGTGTATCGGTTATTTCGGGAATAATAACTGGCGAGAGGTTATGGACAGATGAAAAAGAAACCTATCATTATAAAAAGCATTGATCCGGGCAGCGCCGCTATGGAGGCAGGTATCGAACCCGGTGATTTTCTGCTGTCGGTAAACGGACAGGCTATAACCGATATTTTCGATTACCGTTTTCTGACAACGGACAGCCAACTGCTTGTCGAAGTTGAAAAAAGGAACGGTGAATGCTGGGAAATCGAGATTGAAAAGGATGAATATGAAGACCTCGGGCTCGATTTCGAAGATCCGTTGATATCGGAAGCCAAAAGCTGTACAAACAAGTGTGTATTCTGTTTCATCGACCAGCTGCCGAAGGGGATGCGCCAGACCGTTTATTTCAAGGACGATGACTCAAGGCTTTCCTTTTTATCCGGGAATTACATCACGCTGACAAATATGAAAAGGCAGGATCTCGAACGCATAATCCGCTACAAGATGACGCCGGTCAATGTTTCCGTACATACTACAAATCCTGAATTAAGGAAAACGATGTTAGGCAACCGATTTGCAGGGGATGTCCTGGACAAGATAAAAATTCTCACGGAGGGCGGTATCGCAGTCAATGCCCAGATTGTGCTGTGCAAGGGCCTTAATGACGGGAAGGAGCTCGACAGGACGTTAAGGGAGCTTTCGGAACTGTATCCGGGCGTAGCCAGCATTTCCGTAGTGCCTGTTGGACTCACGCGCTGGCGTGAAGGACTTTATCCTCTCGAACCTTTTACCGGGGAGGATTCAGCCGCTGTATTGGAACAGGTCGAAGGTTGGCAGCATAAGCTTCTGGATAAGTGCGGCACGAGGCTCGTTTACCTGGCAGACGAATTTTATATCAAGGCGGGCTCGGAACTGCCCTCATATGAAACATATGAGGACTTTCCGCAGATAGAGAACGGCGTAGGCCTGATGACGCTTTTGATCTATGAGTTCAACGAATATTTGAGGAGGCACGCAAAAAAGCTCGACAACTACCGGGCAAAGACCGGCGGCAACAGAACGGTCAGTATTGCGACGGGGAAATGCGCTTACTCTCATATAAAACAATTGGCACAAACGCTGGAAAAAAGATATAATGGTTTAAAGATCCGTGTTTATCCTATAGAGAACAGATTTTTTGGGGAAAATGTTACTGTTACAGGGCTTCTGACAGGAGGCGACATCGCTTCGCAGCTTGCGGGGAAGGAGCTCGGAAGCGAACTGCTGCTGTCAAGGAGCATGTTCAAATCGGGCGAGGAGCTGTTTCTTGACGATGTTACGCTCGATGAACTGCGCGGCAGGCTTGGAACGGAAATCACCGTAACGGAAAATGAGGGCGGGGATCTCATCGAAAAGATCTTTGGCATAAAATGAGTGATAACACACAGCCTTGAAGTTTGCTGTGTGTTATGGCAAAAACATACTTGCACAATATATGAGAGGTGAATGGGTTGGCAAAACCGGTAGTAGCCGTAGTGGGCAGGCCTAACGTAGGCAAGTCCACCTTTTTCAACTACCTTTGCGGCAGGCGAATATCCATAGTGGAAGATACGCCGGGAGTAACGCGCGACAGGATATATGCCGAGGCCGAATGGAGAAACAGGAAGTTTACATTGATAGATACGGGCGGCATCGAGCCCTATGCTGAGGACAAAATACTGCAGCAGATGCGCAGGCAGGCAGAGGTTGCGGTGGACATGGCAGACGTGATAGTTTTCATGGTCGATGCAAAGGGCGGTATGACTGCGTCTGACAAGGAGATAGCCGTTATGCTCCGCAAATCGCAGAAGCCTGTGATAATCGTCGCGAACAAGGTCGACACGGTAGGCGAACCGCCTGCCGAGATGTACGAGTTCTACAACCTGGCGATGGGGGATGTTATGCCTGTTTCGTCACTGCACGGCCTTGGAATGGGTGATCTGCTCGATGAGATATTCAAATATTTCCCCGAAAACTCTGCGGACGATTATGATGAAGATGTCATCAAGGTTGCGGTCATCGGAAAACCGAATTCGGGCAAATCTTCGCTCATAAACCGTGTGGTCGGGGAGGAACGCGTCATAGTCAGCGATATCCCGGGTACTACGAGAGACGCGATCGATACGTACATAGAGCTCGGAGAAGATAAATTCGTATTTATCGATACAGCAGGCATCCGCAGGCAGAGCAGGATCACCGAGAACATAGAGAAATACAGCGCGCTGCGTTCCTGGGCCGCCATAGAAAGAGCCGATGTATGCGTAATAATGATCGACGCGCAGGACGGCGTTACGGAGCAGGATACGAAGATCGCAGGCTACGCTCATGAACAGGGTAAAGCATCGGTCGTTGTCGTTAACAAATGGGACCTGGTAGAAAAGGAAACGGGAACGCTTGAAGAATACAGGAAGACCGTCATCGAAAAGCTGGGCTTCATGCAGTATGCCCCGGTTTTGTTCATCTCTGTCAAAACAGGCCAGCGAGTCCAGAAACTGCTCGAGCTTGTGAAATTCGTCAACGAGCAGGCTTCCCTGCGTATCACAACCGGTATGCTGAACGATCTGTTAAACGAAGCGACAGCAATGGTACAGCCTCCGTCGGACAAAGGGAAGAGACTCAAGATCTATTATGGAACTCAATCTGCCGTTAAACCGCCGACATTCATAATTTTTGTGAATGATCTGGAGCTATTTCACTATTCATACGAACGTTATATCGAAAACCAGCTTCGCAGGAGCTATGGTTTCGAGGGAACGCCCATTCGCATAATTCACCGTGAACGGGATCGTGAACCATAGAATTATCAGCAGTAATGCGATAGTGTAAAGTGCGTATGGAAAACGCCTCAAAGCACTATCAAGGGGAAATTGCAAGCTTGGGGGAAAAGATTATGTATCTTTTGATTTTGGCAGCGGCAGTGGGATATTTGCTCGGCAGCCTGAACAGTGCTCTTATCGTAGGCAAGTTTTATGGCGTTGATATCAGGCAGAGCGGCAGCGGAAACGCAGGTATGACCAACACAATGAGAATACTGGGCAAGAAAGCGGCCTTGTTTGTATTGCTCGGAGATGTCGCAAAGGGTTTGCTTGCTTATGCGGCGGGATATTTTATCTGTGGAGGGCAGCTCGGTGGGATGTTTGCCGGCACAGCAGCCATAATAGGCCACATATGGCCGGTTTATTTCGGTTTCAAGGGCGGCAAGGGTGTACTTACAACGCTTGCGGTACTGTTTATGCTGGATTGGCGGGCTGCGCTGGGGCTGCTCGGCGTTTTTATTGTCATACTTCTGCTGACGAGGTATGTTTCGCTGGGGTCCATCATAGGAGCATTTCTGTTTCCATTCGTCGAGATACTGTTAGGCAGGAACACCGAGACCATAGTATTTTCAGCCATAATAGCGGTGCTGATCATAGTGATGCACCGCGCAAATGTAAAACGCCTTCTCAGCGGGACAGAATCAAAGTTCTCCTTCAGCAAAAAGCAGGAAGGCTGATAATGCTAAGTGTTTTATAAATAAGCCAAATGACAAAGGCTTGACCGAAGCCAAATAAAACCGGAGGATTGAAAGATATGAATATTTCCGTGATAGGTGCCGGCAGTATGGGCACAGCGGTTTCCATACTACTCGCGGGCAATGGCCACAACGTCAGGATGTGGTCGAAATTCAAGGAAGAAGTCGATATGATCAATACGCTGAGGGAGCAGAAGGATAAGCTGCCGGGCGCGATCGTGCCTGAAAGCGTCGTATGTACCGCCGATCTCGAGGAGGCTGCGGCTTTTTCGGACGTACTGGTCATGGTGATCCCGTCACAAACGATCAGAGAAAACGCAAAAGTGCTGGCTTCGATCATAAAAAAAACAAAATTGATCAGCTGTTTTTCCAAAGGCCTTGAAAAGGGTACCGGATACAGGATGTCGGAGGTCATTCATCAGGAGCTGCCCGATGTTACAATAGTTGCAATGTCGGGTCCATGCCACGCAGAGGAGCTTTCCAAAGGCATACCCACCGCTTACGTGGCTGCTTCCGAAAACAGGCACGCGGCGGAAAAAGTGCAGGACATATTTATGTCGCCGCGCTTCAGGGTTTACACGAATCCAGATATAACAGGTGTTGAGCTCGGCGGTTCGGTCAAGAATGTCATCGCGCTTTGCGCAGGCATTTCGGACGGCCTTGGATACGGCGACAATACAAAAGCCGCTTTAATGACAAGGGGCATCACCGAGATATCCAGGCTCGGACGCGCTATGGGCGCTAAAATGCAAACTTTCTCGGGCCTCGCGGGGATCGGCGACCTTATCGTTACCTGTACCAGCATGCACAGCCGCAACAGGCGCGCGGGCATACTGATCGGCCAGGGCAAAACCGTACAGCAGACGCTCGATGAAGTCAAGATGATAGTAGAGGGCTATTATACGACGGAGCCAGTCTACAAGCTTTCAAAGAAGATGGGTGTGAATATGCCCATCACCGAAGAAGCATATGAGATATTGTTCAACGGTAAGAATCCCGCTCTGGCAGTTAATGACCTAATGGGCAGGAACAAGACGCACGAGCTCGAAAGGGAGGTCCTAGAGGAGCTTTGGTAAGTATTTGAAGAGCTCTGGTAAGTTTTCTATGAACTCTGGTAAGTTTTACTGACCGGTGTGGAGTTGATTCTCCCGCCGGTTTTTTAGTATCAACTTTAACGTCATCGTATTAACATAATCCAACCAATTTACATAATATGATATAAAAACGAATTTACCGGAGGTGTAACCATGAGCAGATACCATTTTAGAGATGCTACTCCGCAACAGGCGGGTACGACATATATGCCATTCGACCAGACGCAGCCGACCCGGAACTATACCCAGACAAGGCAGCCGGATCCGACATACGGTCAGTATGCTCAGACAGGACAACCTACACCGACACATACCCCATACGACCAGACCTGGCAGCAGCCCTCTATGGGCCAAATGCCGAGCCAGGCGCAGCAGTCTGTGGGTCAAATGCCGAGCCAGGTACAGCAGCCCTCTATGGGCCAAATGCCGAGCCAGGCGCAGCAGCCCTCTATGGGCCAAATGCCGAGCCAGGTACAGCAGTCTGCCGGTCAAATGCCTTACAGCAACACGCAGCCGACAATTGTTTCAGCTCACTTTAACTCGGCATACGCGATAATTACGCCTGGACCGGATTACCCGGCCATACGCGGGCTGGTGACATTTGCCGATATACCGGGCGGAGTCATGGTCTGTGCGGACGTTGCCGGGCTTCCGCCATATGCGCCGGCAACCGGGAACAAATCGCCGATCGGACCTTTCGGCTTCCATATCCACGAAAAAGGAAACTGTGAAATCGGAAATCCGGCGAATCCTTTTGAATCCGCAGGAGGACATTGGAATCCGACAAACCAGCCCCATGGCAATCATGCAGGCGATTTCCCGGTATTGGTGGCCGACAACGGCAGAGCGAGGATGTGTTTCATCCTGAGCCGCTTCACCGTGGATGAGATACTTGGCAGATCAGTGATGATACACGAGAACCCCGACGATTACCGCACGCAACCTGCCGGAAATTCCGGAAAGAAGATCGCCTGCGGCAGCATCAAACCATGGAATTCATTTCAACAGAATATGTAAAGGCAAGGAACATACTCCTTGCCTTTGTCTGTGTCTGCTTTAATATGTTTTCTTGACATACAGGCTGCCATAATATAACATCGATACTGTAAAAATCTCCTCTTGAAGAGGTATCATTTTGGATCATGGATATGGCAAGAACTCGGTGCGATATTATTACGTTTGCGATAGCTGTGGCAGAGATTATCGATCGGATGAATTGAACGCCGGAAAAATATAACGCGAGGTGGATTATGCTTAAAGAAACATTTATTCTTCTTAGAAAGAATCCTTTACTGATAGTATTGCCCGTGCTGGCCATTGCGCTGGTACTGCTTTCGGAGCTGCCGCTGTTACCGAATATAAACAGGATTATGGGGCTGTCCAGGAATATGTACAATTTGCAAAATCCGCCGCAGATGCAAATACAGGATGCCGTCGATATAATGAGCGCCGCTTTAATGATGCTGCTATTTGCGCTGGTATACTGTGTATTGGCGGTGATTTTTGTTTCGGGCTATGGTAATATGCTTGCGGCAGCTGTCAATGAAGGGAAGGCCACGCTGAAGATATTCCTTTACGGCATCAGAAAATTTACCGGTAAGGTGATATTATCGTGCTTACTGCTGCTGGCAATCATGATAGGAGTCAGTATTGTGATTTCCCTTGTAACAACGCCGTTGATGTTTGTAGGCATAGCCAGAAGCGGTATCGACACCGGAAGCATTATGAACGCCCAGAAAACAATGCAGCTGGCAGTA
>JAEYOM010000064.1 GCA_023411715.1 Bacillota bacterium
CTATGGCTTTCATAAAAACAATCGTCTATTTCGGCGTCATCTTCCTCATTGTCATGTTCCTCAGTACTGTTTCCATATCCAAATATAAACTGATAGACCTGATAAACGCCGACAAGCAGAACGAACGCCAGAAAATCAGGAGCCCTCTGCTTACAGCGGCGCTGTTCCTGCTCTCCATAGCATTCATTGGAACTGCCTATGCGTTGGTACTGAAGAATGGCATACAGCAGTTCGACACGATGCTGAAGATCGAGGTGACTATGGGTGCTATGGGCACATTCCTGTTTTTCGCATCGTTGTCCGGTTTCTTCCTGAAGCTCGCGCAATTCAACGGAAAGGTATACTTCAAGGGCCTCAACATGTTCATCCTGCGGCAGATAAATTCGAGGATCAATACGGCGCATATTTCAATGACATTCATATGCCTCATGCTTTTTTGCACGATCGGGATACTGTCAACGGCCCTTGGCGCCAATACTGCGCTGAACAACGGTTACAGGTTCTGCGCCCCCTTCGACGCTACGTTTGCCGCCGCAGGAAAATTGGATATCGCCGCAGAGATGGCCAAGTACGGCTTCGATATAGGCAGCTATACGGAAAAAACCGTATCATATGCGCTGTATCGCGATAAATCCGAAAAACTGACCAAAAAAACAATACTGGAAAAGGTAATAGACGAAATACCGGGAAATGCCCGCACGTTCTTTTTTAATCAGCCGATGCACCTTATAAGGCTCTCGGATTACAACAGGCTTATGGAGCTGCAGGGACTTAAGGGCGTCACTCTCACCGAAGGGCAGGCAGCAGTTTATTCGGATTATGCCGCATACACACCCGAACTGATGACGGCTCTGAAGCATTACCTGAAAAAGGAATCCTCTATTGAAATCTCGGGCAGCACATACGGTCTGTACGACGGTTTGCTGACAAAAGGAATAGTCACAAGCGGTGCAAGCGGTATCATACTCGCTCTGGTCGTGCCGGACGATATGACTGAGGGGAACAAAATCGAAAAAAGCTATATTTCCTTTAACTGCAAGGGCGACGGTAAAAGCGTGCGCAAAAAGCTTGAGACGGATCTGTATGCGATGCAGGAGAAATATAAGGATCAGAAGAACGGGATCATTGTACAGGTCGCTACATCAGATATTGTAAAAGCTCAAGCTGCGGGCTCCAAGGTCATCGTTTCCTTCATCGGCATCTATCTGGGCATTATCTTCCTGATCACAAGCGCCGCCGTACTTGCACTGCAGCAGCTCTCAGAAGCGTCGGACAACAGGAAGCGCTACAATATACTGCAGAAGATCGGCGCCGACGACCGCCTTATAAACAAGGCGCTCATGAAGCAGATCGCCATCTACTTCACACTTCCGCTGGCGCTTGCCTGCATACACTCCATTGTCGGCATAAAGGTCGCGAATGACGTCATAACAGACGTCGGCAATATAGATGCCCTGGGCAATATCATCATAACTGCGGGCATGATCGCAGTCGTGTATGGCTCCTACTTCCTAGCCACCTATTTCAGCAGCAAGCAGATCGTACTGAAGGGCAGGATATAGCTCGGTGAACAGATGGGCTGTATTCTACCCACTGCACTAAAGGGCGGGGTCTGGTCTGCTGTACCGGCGGCATACGGCCGGCAATACCCTGGATCGGACTATCGGATAATATGCGCGCTCACCGTTGTTTGTTGAAAATACTGAATATATTTTCGTTTGCGATCTCCAGCCCGGTATGCGTACCGTGGCCGCTGTAAATGACCGAGCCATAAATATCGGAAAGCTTTACTGAAACTTCGGCGGTTATGCTTTCCGATATTTCGCCTTTCATTATCCCGTTTTTGGGCGCCTTTAGTATGCCCCCGGCGGTATGTACCGCGTCGATCTTCATTTCATTGTTTTTGTCCGAAAGCACTATTTCGAGATGCTTATTGCCGTACGACAACTTTTTTATTTTTGCCCCGGTATAGGTCGCAAACAGATTGAATTTTTCGCCTAGCCGGATAAATGAAATAAATCCGGGGAATGAGCTTCCCATCCAGGGGATCTTTGCCGCCGAAAACATCAGAGTGACGTCATCGGCTCCAAAATGATTCGACTGAAGCCATACCCATGTCTCCGGGAATGAGCTGCCCCAATCCTTTTCAATATAGCCATAACCTCCGCTAAAGTTGAAATCCCTGCCGGCCATGTCAAGCCTGCCCGTTATTTCATGATGTATATTGACGACCCCATGCCTGCATTCCATAAACGGAATAAAGGTATACGGTCCCATTATCCCGGGGCGCAGAAGCGTTTTCGGGAAAGATATTATTTTACTGAAAGCAAGCCTGCCCTTCATAGACAGCTGTCTATCATTTATATTCAAACGTATTTCACTGCCAGAAAAATAATTACCGCCGATCCACACCTCAAAACGCTTTTTGCCGTATCTGAAGTCCGCTATATCATACCGTATGTAACTAACCCTGCACTCATCCGCGTCAAGTACCTGGATAAAGGCATGCTTTGCTTCTTTCCCGCCGCCGTACGAAACTCCGGGTATAACGGCAATCGCTTTTTTCATTTCTGCATCGATCAGCTTGTAATACCAGCCTTCAAAATAATTGCCTCGTTTATGGCTGCCCTGGTATATTTCAGGGTTGAATAGCCTTTTGAGTGAATACATTTCAAGTATACCATGTCCCTTAATTAGTTGATGAGCATGCATCACTGTTTACTATTGCCCCGTTAACAGCCCGATATACGGGGTGAGACAGAGGGACGGTTCTTTTGCTTCAGTCAAAAAAACACATTACAAATTATCCTAAATGAAATATAATATGGATAGCTATAAAAACGTCAACTAACTTTTATAATCGGGAGGTCGGAATATGAATTGTCCAAACTGCAATAATTCGTTCACGCCAGGGCAAAAATTCTGCAAGATATGCGGGACAAAACTTGAGGGCATAGATCCGGTACCGGTAAATACATACAATTCGCAGCAATCCGGCGGTTACTCCGCAAATTATGCGGCACCCGGCGGGAAAAGGATGCTGCACGCCGATGAAGTCGAATACAAGATCTATGGAGAGGACATTCAGTTTGTAGAGATAATGCTCGACCCCGGTGAGACTATAATTGCCGAGGCGGGCGCCATGATGTACATGGACAGCGCGATCAGAATGGATACGATTTTCGGCGACGGTTCGGGCAAAGAAGGAAACGATCTGATGGGCAAACTGTTTTCTGCAGGCAAAAGGCTTTTAACAGGTGAAAGCCTGTTTATGACCGCTTTTACCAATACAGCTAATGTAAAGCGTTATGTTTCGTTTGCCGCACCCTATCCGGGCACTGTCGTACCGTTCGATCTCAGCGATTACGGCGGACTGCTGATATGCCAGAAGGACTCCTTCCTCTGCGCCGCAAGGGGCATCTCCGTGGGTATTGCATTCCAGAAAAAGATAGGCGTCGGCCTGTTCGGCGGCGAAGGCTTCATCATGCAGCGCCTCGAGGGGGACGGCCTGGCCTTCATGCATGCCGGCGGCACGATCATAAAGAAGGAGCTGCAGCCCGGTGAAACTCTCATGCTCGATACAGGCTGCCTTGTAGCCATGTCTGGATCCGTCAACTACGACATCCGTTTCGCAGGCAACATAAAAACCACGCTGTTCGGCGGTGAAGGCCTGACACTTGCGACGCTGACGGGACCCGGTACAGTTTGGCTCCAGTCGCTGCCCTTCTCGCGTCTGGCTGACAGGATATACGCGGCAGGCAAGGGCGTAAGCGCCAGAGGCCGCGAAGAAGGCAGTATCCTGGGCAATATCGGCATCGGCAACTTCTTCGGCGGTAATAGTTGATTGAAAAAGAGTAAAAGAAAGATTTCAGGACCAATCCTTTGATAATTCGGAACATTTGTTCGGAACAGGCCGGGAATAAAAAATCCCGGCCTGTATTATTTTTTCTGCGAAGAATATAATTAAGTTCCGAACACTTGTTCGAGAGAATGAGAGGGATCTTATGAAACTTATCATCACTGTAGGATGCGCCGCCTGCGGATTTTCCGATACATTCAGAGTCGACTCCGGTTTCGACTGTTCCGATATCGCATGCCCCAAATGCAGAAATGAAGACTGCCTTTCTATCACTTCCGTTACAGAGTCTGCCGGAGATAGCTTCAAAAAGCAGAATATACTGAAACGGCTCAGGATGATACAGGATCTATAGGCTTTGACTTGCATGGCGCCGGTTCGTATAAGTCTAGTACGTGAAGGGCTCGCCGTGACCTGGATAAACTTTTTTGATGTCCATTATTTTCAACCTGCCTATACTTTTATCCAATGCATTGAAATCCTTTGCATTTAAAGCAGGCATAAGCTTGCCGCCGCATGTACAGGTATCGCCGGCAATAAGCGAACCATCGGACAAAAGGATGCCTATAGAGCCGTCGGTATGACCGGGCAGATGAATAACATCAGCATCGAGCCCGAAATCGAGCAGGCTTGAGCCATCATCCAACAGTATATCGGGATCAAAGCTTTCAAAACTGCACAATTGTTTTGCTATCACCCTGCTGACAAGCTTTTTAACAAACAGGGACATTATCCTGTATTTTAGCGCCCTGAACCTGAAATTTTCCATCATTCTTTCCGAAGTCGGGATTTTAGCCATCTCAGCGTCTCCCGCGTGCATCGCGATCTTTGTTTTATACTTTTCTCTTATGTAAGCTGCATTGGCCGTGTGATCACTGTCCCCGTGTGTCAAAACGATAAGCTTCAGGTTTCCCGGCATGCAGCCGGCTTTTACCAGTTCGGCTTCAAGCTTTTCTCTCCTGTTGTTAACTTGTTTATCCATTGATAAATGACCACCGGTATCAAAAAGTATAAAGCCGTCGGCAGTTTTACAGAGATAGCTGTTGACGCCGCCAAGATCGATCCATGTAATTCCCTGATTCATCATAAACCCCCTTCATTCTTGTGATTACCGTGATAAGCGCCGTGGGATGCCATGTACGTTTTTAGATACAGCCCGTCAAATCTGTCCCTGTCGATACCGTAATATTTGATCCAGGAATCGGCAAAGCAAACATACGCGTAATTCGGCATGAAACTGGTGAAAAACTCCGCAACACGCCTTTCCTGCACGTCATACCCATCGCCCGGATTGAGCTTACGGTCCATCTCTATCAAGGCGTCAAGTACCTTGTATAAAACCGGCTGTTCCTTTGTCTTTTTGAGTGAGTCTATGAACATGATCCTGACGAGGTCCGCATTTTTCTGCCCGAATTCATAATATACGTTTTTCATTCGATCATTCAGTTCGCGGGCCTTATCCCGGTGTGTTTCTTCCTGCTTCGCCGTTATGATGCCCATATATTCGGCAATGAAGTTTTCGGTCAATACTTCCAATATCTCATCCTTGCTCCTGAAATGGTAATAAATGAGCGATTTCGGGACTTTCGCCTCACGTGCGATCTCATCGATCCTCGATCCCTCGAAGCTTTTTTCGGCAAATATTTTTACTGCGGCATTCAATATCCTTTCCCGTGCGTTTGGAATATTCATCACAATTCTCCAACTAAATGATTTTAGTACTGAATGTTCAGTTTTATATTAAGGCTGTTCATGGAATTAGTCAAGAAAATTTTTCATTACTTGAACAGGAATAAAGGCTGACCATGGTTAAATACCACAATCAGCCTTGATATCCATATCATCTATATCTGTTTTATCTGTCTTATCTACCTTATCTGCCTTATCTGCCTTATCTACCTTATCTACCTTATCTGCCTTATCTGTCTTATCTGTCTTATCTATTTATTGCCTCATCCAGCAGATCTAATCTATTTTACCGGCCCTCCGCACGCTTTAAAAATCAGCCAGCCATTCGGGACGG
The DNA here is from genome assembly GCA_023411715.1 of Bacillota bacterium. GTDB lineage: Bacteria > Bacillota > Clostridia > Acetivibrionales > DTU013 > JAEYOM01. The sequence continues at coordinate 5,880 of JAEYOM010000064.1, forward strand.
CCCGTTACTCCGGGAATACACCTGTAAACAGGTCCGCCAAGGAAAACACCGCCGTTTGAGCAGCCGGAAACGAGATCGTCCGCGCCCTCGCACGCGGTCGTGATATATAATTCCTTCAGGCCGGTGCCTCCGAACATGACACTTGAAGGTTGTTTGGCCGGCACTTCGACTTCATCGATTATTCTGCCGTCAGGGTCCAGCCTGCGGATACGGGAATCACCCCAGAAAGCCGACCATATGCAGCCTTCGCTGTCCATTGTCATTCCGTCGGGCGAGCCCATTTCCGGCTCGCCTTTGAAAAACACCGTAGGATTGCCTATATCACCAGTGACACTGTCGTATTCATATCTCTTGATTGTTTGAAAAGAGGAATCGGTATGATAGAAATACTTTTCATCAAGCGAAAAGGTCATACCATTGGAGCAATGCAGGTCTTTCAAAACGGTAACAGGCTTTTTCCCCTTTTCCAGGCGATATAGAGTCCCTCCTGTCATTTCGGGTCTCGTGATAGTGCCCGCAAAGATCCTTCCCATGGGATCGACAGTGATATCGTTGAACATCTCGTTTTCTGCGAACGGGAAATCAAACAGCAGCTTCAATTTGCGCTTTCCCTCGCCCTTGCCGGCAGGCAGGTCGCGGCCGGCTGAGGCATTATCGGCCGTGGTGGCATCGCGGCCGGCTGAGACATTGTCGCCGGCAGGCAGGTCGCGGCCGGCTGAGGCATTATCGGCGGTGGTGGCATCGCGGCCGGCTGAGACATTGTCGCCGGCAAACAGGTCGCGGCCGGCTGCGGTATTATCGGTGGTGGTGGCATCGCGGCCGGACATATTATCTCCGGCAGGGGAAGCTGCGTTTTCCGCATCGGCTACATCCAACAGGTACACTCCCTTATCAGAGCACAATACGACCCCACCTCTGGGCGTGAAAGCAAAGCCGCCCACCTGCAGTCCGACCTCCCGGAATATCCTGCTTGTGCCTCCGGCCGGATCATATTCCCATATACGGCGGTTATAGATATCCGTCCAGTACAGCTTTTTCCGCTGCACATTCCAAACAGGCCCTTCTCCGAGATGACATATTCCGCTGTAAACACATTCTACCTGTGCCATAAACCGACCTTTCCCAAGCCTTTGACCTATGAGCTTTCCGGTATCGTTACGCGCCTGTGCAGATTATTCATTATGCATAACGTGAACAAACTAATTCACGGAACGAGCGGTGTTGGATCTAGTCCAACCCCGCACCCTTCATAGCAGATGCCGCCCCTTGCGTGTATCGTTTGTAGATTCCCCGTCTGCCGCTCGTATCAGGCGCTTCCCATTGCGCCTTCCTGGCTGTGAGCGTTTTTACCACTTCGGCTTCATCAGTTTTAACGCCTTTTATGCCTATAATATTCAATTTCCTGTTTGTAATGTCCATTTCGATCAGATCGCCGTCCTGTACCAGCGCTATTGGCCCGCCTACCGCGGCTTCCGGCGAAACATGTCCGACGCAGGGCCCTCTTGTAGCGCCTGAGAAACGCCCATCGGTTATGAGCGCGGTCGAACCGTTCAGACGGCTGTCGCATACTATGGCCTCAGTTGTCATAAGCATCTCGGGCATACCCGAACCTCTTGGGCCTTCATATCTTATCAGGAGTACGTCGCCGGGCTCTATGGCTCCGTCTACGACAGCTTTATAGCAGGCTTCCTCGCTGTTGAAGGTCCTGGCTTTTCCAACGTGGTACATCATACTTTCAGGCACAGCCGCATATTTTACGACGGCGCCTTCGGGAGCGAGATTACCTTTGAGAACCGCTATGGAGCCCATCTCTTTAGTCTCTTCAACAGGCCTTATGACCTGTTCCGGCTCAAGGCAGTAATTTCGGAGATATCCCGCATTTCTTTCGAAATAGCCGCTTTTCTCGAGCTCACTGAGGTTTTCTCCCAATGTCTTTCCTGTTACAGTCATAACATCAAGGCGGAGATACTCCTTCAGGAGCAGCTGGACTTTGGGTATCCCTCCCGCAAACCAGAAGGCTTCCGTCGGGTATTTGCCGCTCGGATATATATTACCTATATGCGGTATATTTGTGCCGATCTCGTCGAATAATTCGGGCTTCAGCTCGTAACCCAGTTCCTTTGCGATCGAGGGCAGGTGGAGCATCGCATTGGTAGAACCTCCGATAGCCGCATGTACCGCTATCGCATTATAAAAAGCATCCGGAGTCAGTATCGAAGCTGCGGTGATATTCCTTTCAACGAGCATCATGATGGTCCTGCCTGCTTTCCTCGCCAGTGCCGTGATATCCCGCATCGTGGCCGGAGCTACAGCGCTTCCCGGCAGTGCCAACCCCAGCGCCTCGGCCATGCACTGCATCGTACTGGCGGTTCCGAGGAACTGGCATGCACCGACCGAAGGGCAGCCTGTAAGCTTGTAATCCATTACCTCACGTTCGGTAATCGCATCCTTCCTCTTCTCCCTCAAAGAGATCTCGCCGGCCTTTATCGAGGTCGACATATCTGGCGCGGGCCGCATGCTTCCGCCGGGGATGAAGATCGTCGGTATATTGAGCCGTGCCGCCGCCTTCAAATGCGCAGGGATCGACTTGTCGCACGAGGATATCAGGATCATTCCGTCCCATGGGATGAAGGAGCCGTGTATTTCAACCATATCGGCTATGGCTTCCCTTGAAGCCAGTACGTAATTCATACCGTCATGGCCCTGGGCACACCCGTCGCAAATGTCCGTGATATGGTATTGCGCGGGCCTCCCTCCCTTTTCGTATACACCTGTCGAAGCCTGGTCGGTCAGTCCCTGTAGATGGCTGCTCCCCGGATGACTATAACCGTAAACGTCATCGATGAGTATCTGTGGCTTTAAAATATCCTCCTCATCCCAGTCCATTCCAAGCTGCAGCGAGTCGAACTGCGCCCAGAGCTTTCTATCATATTCACTGCACGTTTTACAATTATTCGAAGACATAATGACCCCTCCTGTCAACATGTGATCCGGCCCGTATCGGGAAGACCTGCTTTCCAAACCATAGCATGATATGCAAGACGGTCGTTCCTATGTTGTCTATACATGTTTTTACACATGCTTCTCATTGCTCTATTTTACCAGAGCTATAGCCACAATTCAAAGGAAAGTAGTTCATTAACAGGTTTTGTTATGACCCGAACCGGTTTTATTATTACCCGTATTTAAATTCAATAAAAGTTTGGATAAATTTTCCGAAATTATTGTTAAAATTTTATCGAATTTATTAATGACAAATTTCCAGTCCTCATTTATAATTTATATGTAGTATGCCGATTCCGGGTCCGGTTGGCTCAGGCGTGTCGCCGCCAACCTGTGAATACCCCGTAAAACATTCATATTGATAGCGAGGAATGCAGATGAAAACTATTACAGACAAAAAGCGAATCAAGGTCACCGTTAATGGACGCGAAACCGAAGTGTATGATAATCTGACTATACTTCAGGCATTGCTGCAGGAAGGGATTCATATACCCCATCTCTGCTATGATATAAGGTTGGATCGTTCCAATGGCAACTGCGGACTATGTGTCGTCGAAGTAGGAGAAGAGGATAGCAAGCGTGATGTAAAGGCGTGCCAGACACCTGTCAGGGAAGGCATGGTGATCTGTACAAACAGCCCGAAGCTTGAAAACTACAGGAAAGTGCGTCTCGAACAGCTGCTTTCGGATCATAACGCCGACTGCGTAGCTCCCTGCGTAATGACCTGTCCTGCCAACATCGACATCCAATCCTACCTGCGCCATGTCGGAAACGGCAATTTTGAGGCAGCCTTGCGGGTCATAAAGGACAGCAACCCATTCCCGGTGGTTTGCGGCCGTGTCTGCCCGCATCCTTGTGAGGCAAAATGTCGCCGCAATCTTGTTGATTCGCCGGTAGCGATCAATCACATCAAGCGCTTTACAGCCGACTGGGATATTTCGCGTGAACAGCCGTGGATGCCAGAAAAGAGTTCTGCCACAGGCAAGAGGATCGCTATAGTCGGAGCGGGGCCTTCGGGGCTTGCCGCCGCATACTACAGCGCGATCAAGGGACATGATGTTACCGTCTTCGAACGCCAGCCGAAAGCCGGAGGAATGATGCGTTACGGCATTCCGGAATACCGTCTGCCCAAGGCGACGCTTGACAAGGAAATAGATATAATACAAAAACTCGGAGTAAAGATAATGACGGGCAAAGCTCTCGGAACCCATATCAGTCTCGAAGACCTGCACAGGGATTTCGATTCGGTTTACCTTGCCATAGGCTCCTGGCGTGCGACCCCGATGCATATCGAGGGAGAGAATACCGAAGGCGTCTGGCTCGGCATACAGTACCTCGAGCAGGTGACAAAGAATATTAATATAAACCTCGGAAACACCGTAGTCGTCATAGGCGGAGGAAATACAGCCATAGACTGCGCCCGCACAGCCCTGCGCAAGGGTGCCAAATCAGTCAAGCTCGTTTATCGCCGTACGCGCGAAGAGATGCCCGCAGAACCGTACGAAGTCGAGGAAGCGCTGCATGAAGGAGTCGAAATGCTGTTCCTGATGGCTCCGACTAAAATATATGTTGAAAACGGCGTCAAGAAACTCAGCTGCATCAGGATGACGCTCGGCGAACCCGACCGTTCGGGCCGCCGCCGGCCTGTGCCGATCGAGGGCAGCGAAACCGATATCGAAGCCGATACGATCATAGGCGCCATCGGGCAGAGCACCAATACGCAGTTCCTGTACAACGACCTGCCGGTCAAGCTCAATAAATGGGGAGATATAGAGATAAACGGGAAAACCTCTCAGACATCAGAGATCAAGGTATTTTCCGGAGGAGATTGTGTCACCGGACCTGCTACCGTCATACAGGCTGTCGGTGCGGGACGCCATGCTGCTGAAGCGATGGACAGCTTCCTGATGCGCGGTTACGTCAAGGAGCAAACTACGGACTACAGCTGCAGCCGCGGTACCCTTGAAGATCTTCCAAGATGGGAGTTCGAGGAAATGCCGCAGCTTACGCGTGCGCAGATGCCCTCCATTTCAATAGATGAACGCAGAAACAATTTTAATGAGGTTGAGCTCGGACTCACAGAGGAGACGGCCAGAGCTGAAGCCCGCCGCTGCCTGAAATGCGGATGTACCGAGCGTTTTACCTGCGACCTGAGAAAGGAAGCCAGCGCGCACAATATTGAATTCAAGGCGCCGATACATGAAAGGCCTTATGTACCGATAGTGGACGATCACCCATTCATAATGCGCGACCATAACAAGTGTATTTCCTGCGGTCGTTGTATAGCAGCCTGCGCTGAGATAGAAGGGCCCGACATACTGGCCTTCTATATGAAGAACGGGCGTCAGCTCGTCGGAACAAAAAGCGGGCTTCCGCTGCAGGAAACAGACTGCGTAAGCTGCGGGCAGTGCGTGAATGCATGCCCATGCGGCGCGCTCGATTTCCGTCGTGAACGCGGAAAGGTATTCAGGGCTATAAATGATCCGGCAAAGACCGTAGTCGGTTTCGTGGCTCCGGCCGTCAGAAGCCTTATTGTAAAGACCTTCGGAATTTCACTTGACGATGCGTCGCCGTTCATGGCGGGGCTGCTTAAAAAGCTGGGCTTCGACAAGGCGTTCGATTTCACGTTCGCAGCGGATCTTACGATCGTCGAGGAAACTACTGAGTTCCTGAAAAGAATAGAAAACAACGGCGTGATGCCCCAGTTTACCTCCTGCTGCCCCGGCTGGGTCAATTTCGTGGAGAAGCGTTATCCCGAACTGATCCCGCATCTTTCGAGCTGCAAGTCTCCTCAGCAGATGATGGGAACGACCGTAAAGAATCATTACGCAAAGCTCGCAGATATAGACAGGAAGGATTTGTATGTCGTTTCGATCGTGCCGTGCCTTGCCAAGAAATATGAAGCCGCGCGGCCTGAATTTGCCGTCGACGGCAACCGCGACGTGGATGCGGTACTTACGACGAGCGAATTGTTTGAAATGATGAAGCTTGCAAATATAGAAGCTTCACAGGTAGAGCCGCAGGAATTCGACACCCCGTACAAGCAGGTTTCCGGCGCAGGCATACTTTTCGGCGCATCGGGCGGCGTTGCTGAAGCGTCGCTCCGTATGGCAGTCGAAAAGCTTACCGGCAAAGTGCTGGAAAATCCACTCGAATTCGAGGAGATACGTGGGTTTGAGGGAGTAAAGGAATCCACGGTCGACGCTGACGGCACAAAGGTGCGTGTTGCGGTAATCAGCGGTTTGAACAATGCCGAACCCATAATAGAGAAGATCATACAGGGAGTCGACGTCGGTTACGACCTCATAGAGGTCATGGCCTGCCCCGGAGGCTGCATCTGCGG
>JAEYOM010000065.1 GCA_023411715.1 Bacillota bacterium
ATACACCTTCTTTCAGATTCGTAGTCACCCACGACACCCTTGGCGTTTAGCTATATCCTTCCCACTACCGGGCGGATTCGAGACTTTCACTCGTAAGAACGTGCGCCCGCCGGGCACACATACAAAAAAGGCCCGCAATATGCGGGCCTTCCTTTTCTTCACTTTATTTCGTTTCGGCTTAGTACATTCCGCCCATTCCGCCGGGTGCACCTGCGGGCATCGGGGGTTCCTTCTCAGGCTTGTCGGCTACTACGCTTTCAGTGGTGAGTACCATCGAAGCTACGGAAGCCGCGTTCTGCAGAGCAGACCTGGTGACCTTTGCAGGATCTACGATACCTGCAGCGATCATATCTACATATACTTCCTTCAGTGCGTCAAAACCCATGCCTGTCTTCTCGTTCTTGACCTTGTCGACTATAACTGAGCCTTCGAGACCTGCATTGGCAGCTATCTGCCTGATGGGCTCTTCAAGTGCCTTCAGTATGATCTGTACACCGGTCTTTTCATCGCCGTGGATATCCTTAAGCATAGCGGAAACCTTCGGCATTGCGTTCAGGTATGCTGTGCCGCCGCCTGCTACGATGCCTTCCTCGACAGCAGCCTTAGTAGCTGCGAGAGCGTCCTCTATACGGAGTTTCTTTTCCTTCATCTCGGTTTCGGTAGCTGCGCCGACCTGAATGACAGCTACGCCGCCAGCCAGCTTTGCGAGCCTTTCCTGGAGCTTTTCCCTGTCGAAATCGGAAGTGGTTTCCTCGATCTGAGCTCTGATCGAAGCGATCCTCTTCTTGATCTCATTCTTGTCGCCTGCACCGTCAACGATGATCGTATTTTCCTTCTGGACTTTGACCTGTCTTGCCTTACCAAGCTGATTGACCTTGGTTTCCTTCAGATCGAAGCCGAGTTCGTCGGAAATTACCTCACCACCGGTCAGAGTGGCTATATCGCGGAGCATTTCCTTCCTTCTGTCGCCGAAGCCCGGAGCTTTGACAGCAACACAGTTGAAGGTTCCACGGAGCTTGTTTACTATAAGGGTCGTCAGAGCTTCGCCCTCAACGTCCTCTGCAATTATGAGCAGCTTCTTGCCTGCCTGAACGATCTGTTCGAGAAGCGGCAGAAGATCCTGGATGTTGCCGAGCTTCTTATCGGTAATGAGAATGTACGGATCGTCGAGAACTGCTTCCATCTTCTCAGTATCGGTTACCATGTATGAGGAAACATAACCTCTGTCGAACTGCATGCCTTCGACTACTTCGAGGTTAGTGCCCATAGTCTTTGATTCTTCAACAGTGATGACGCCATCGTTTGTCACCTTTTCCATAGCGTCTGCTATGAGGGAGCCGATAAATTCGTCATTTGCTGAAATAGAAGCAACTCTTGAAATATCTTCTTTTCCGTTGATCTTTCTGCTGTTTTCCTTAATGGCGTCAACTGCTACGTCGACAGCCTTGGCAAGGCCCTTTTTAAGTATCATCGGGTTAGCGCCTGCTGCAACGTTCTTAAGACCTTCCCTTATGATCGCCTGTGCAAGCAGAGTTGCCGTCGTGGTACCGTCGCCTGCTACGTCGTTGGTCTTTGTGGCAACTTCCTTGACAAGCTGCGCGCCCATATTTTCAAATTTGTCTTCGAGTTCGATTTCCTTTGCTATCGTAACACCATCGTTAGTGATCAGGGGAGCTCCGAATTTCTTGTCCAGGACAACATTTCTGCCCTTAGGCCCAAGAGTGATCTTAACTGTGTCGGCCAGCTGGTTCACGCCGCTCTCAAGCGCACGTCTGGCTTCTTCACCATATTTGATTTCCTTTGACATATGTTTTATGCCTCCTTGTTAGCATTCAAATTTAAACTAAAGCCATTATGGAATTATTCCACTACGGCCAGGATATCGCTCTGCTTCAGGATCGTGTACTCGGTGCCGTCCATTTTGACTTCGGTCCCCGCGTACTTGCTGATAAGTACCTTGTCACCGACTTTGACTTCCATTTTGATCTCTCTTCCCTTGTCATCGTATCCACCCGGTCCTACTGCGACTATTTCAGCTACCTGTGGCTTTTCCTTGGCGCTTCCCGGAAGAACGATACCGCTCTTGGTTGTCTCTTCGGTTTCCAACATTTTGATAACGACTCTTTCACCCAACGGTTTTATTTTCATAAAGAGTACCTCCTACAATGTTTTTACAATTTATTAGCACTCAATAACATTGAGTGCTAATCACACTAATAATATAATATATTATCCAATTTGTAATCAAATATGCGTTTTTGCTAAATTATGCTGTTTTCGGCTGAATAGAACTGATTATCTAAAGTTTTATTCGTATATCATTGTTTTTTGGCTTCATTTGCGGTGGTTCAATTCCCTGTAAATATCATTCCATGTCATACCCCTGTCAGCCAGCAGTACCATCAAATGATACATGAGATCGGCCACTTCTGCGCTTATTTCGCTGGTATTGCTGTTCTTTGAGGCAATAATGACCTCGCCGGCTTCTTCTGCGATCTTCTTCAGTATCTTGTCCGTGCCCTTGCCGAAAAGGTAGTTTGTATATGAACCTTCCTTCGGGTGCAGCTTCCTGTCGAGGATTACGCCGAATACATCTTCGAGCACCCCGGAATCGACATCGTAATCGTCTGCTATGTCGGCAGAGGCTTCGGTTTGTATGTCATTATCAGCCGATACTGTAACCGCATCCGATGTATTATTAACTGTTTCCTCTATAACGGCATCCGTCATCTCACCGGTACTGCCTGTTTCCTCCGGATCTGCTTCGCTTTCTGTGCCCTCCCTGAGTTTATCCGTATCGAGGCGGGTGAAGAAGCAGGAACGATGTCCGGTGTGACATGCGGCGCCTGTCTGGTCTACCTTTATAAGAAGAGTATCACCGTCGCAATCCACACTGATCGAACGGACGGTCTGGAAATGGCCCGAGGTCTCTCCCTTCAGCCAGAGCTTCTGCCGGCTCCTACTGAAATAGTGCACCCTCCCGGTCTCGATCGTTTTCCTGAGCGATTCTTCATTCATCCAGGCCAGCATCAGCACCTCGTCGGTCCTGATGTCCTGCGTGACGGCAGGTACCAATCCGTCCGCGTTATATTTCACAAGTTCAAGAATATTAGCCATTTCATATCCTCACTTCAATTCCTTTTTCCATTAAATAGCGTTTAACGTCCATTATCTCCAGCTCCCGGAAGTGGAAGAGCGATGCTGCAAGAACCGCGTCAGCCTTTCCCTCCGTCAGAGCTTCATAGAAATGCTTCATAGTGCCTGCGCCTCCGGAAGCTATGACCGGTATCCTGACATTTTCCGATATGGTGCGTGTCAATTCCAGATCATATCCGTCTTTTGTGCCGTCGCAGTCCATACTGGTCAGCAGTATCTCGCCAGCTCCCAGCTTCTCAGCTTCAACAGCCCATTCGAGCGCATCCCTGCCGGTATTGATACGGCCTCCGTTCAGGTAAACATCCCAGCCGCTTTTATCCACGCGCTGCTTTGCATCTATTGCAGATACAACACACTGGCTCCCGAAACGATATGCGGCCTCGGATATCAGTTCCGGCCTTTTCAAAGCGGCTGAGTTTACTGCGACCTTATCCGCGCCGGCTTTGAGGATCTCCCTGAAATCCTCGACCGTCCTGATGCCCCCGCCCACTGTAAACGGTATGAATACCTGCTCCGCCACGCGCCTTACTACGTCTATCATTATGCTCCTGGCATCCGAGGATGCAGTAATATCAAGAAAAGTAAGCTCGTCCGCGCCCGCCTTGTCATAAAAGGTTGCGTTCTCGACAGGGTCGCCCGCGTCCCTGATGTTGACAAAATTTATGCCTTTAACGACCCTTCCCCCTTGTACGTCAAGGCAGGGGATGATACGTTTCGTGTACATTTTTCCACCTCATAATACTATTTGGTTGTTGACCGTATTACCACGTTCAGGCCCATACTATTTTGCGATTTATTTTGCGATTTATTTTGCGATTTATTTTGCGATCTATTTTGCGATCTCTATTGCTTCCTTCAGATCGACGTCACCCGTATAAAGCGCTTTCCCTACTATAGCTCCCGAAACGCCGATTTCCTTAAGATTTTTGATATCCTGTATGCTTGTGACGCCACCCGATGCGATGACATTAATCTTCACTGCCTTGACCATTTCTTCCATGGCTTTGAGGTTGGGTCCCTTGAGCATACCGTCCCTTGAAATGTCGGTGTAGATTATCACTTTTGCACCGAGCTCTTCCATCTTCCTGGCAAAGCCGACCGCCGTGAAAGAACTAGTTTTTGCCCAGCCTTCTATCGCAACAAGGCCGTCTTTTGCGTCGATAGCGACGGCAAGGTTATTGCCGAAGCTTTGCACTGCCTTTTTGACGAGCTCATGGTCGTTTACGGCGGATGTGCCGAGTATAATTCTTTCTATTCCTTTACACAGGATGATTTCCATCGTTTCGATCGTACGGATACCGCCGCCCAGCTGTATCGGTATTCCCAGCCTGACGGCCATCTCGCTTGCGATTGCTATGTTCTGGGGCTGTCCAAGCCTCGCGCCGTCGAGGTCGACCACATGGAGGTATTGAGCTCCCATCTGCTCGAATTTTATGGCCATATCGACCGGATTGTCGGAATAGACCGTAACATCGTTAAACTTGCCCTGCACCAGCCTGACACATCTTCCGTCCTTGATATCTATAGCCGGGTAGATAATCATACAATCACTCCCTGTAAAAGTTTCTCACTGCAGATATTTTTCGATTATTTCCATGCCTTACTCGAATAGGCGGCTCTGTTTCTAAAAAATGAAACAAAAGTACCGTCCGAAACCACTGAAAAAGTCTATATTTTATTGATAAAAGCGCCTGAAACCCGCTTAGCTTCGTTACCGTTTTTCCGTAAAGGGTACTTCTTCAGCAGTTTCGAACCGTCCC
>JAEYOM010000074.1 GCA_023411715.1 Bacillota bacterium
ACGCTACATTGTGTTGCTTTTTAAGACTAACCAATTTGATGGGAAATTAATTTCTTCTGAAGAGGGTGAAATGCTTTGGATAGAACGTGAATTCCTACAAAGTTACCCTATTGTTGATGATTTTATGGACTTATTAAAAGTATTTGATAATGAGGATATAAATGAAATTATGTATGAGCGTCATAAAGATGAAAATAGTTGGGTCTGGGTTATGAAATTATACTAACATATAATAAGATTAAGCAGAAATTTTTAAAACAACCTAACAAAATAATAAGGAAGAGGATTCTCAAATGTGATACTGTTCACACCGGCCAAGCTTCGGAAACCTAAATGTCCGAAGCTTTTTTGATTCCGCCGAAGAGCAGCCTGTAAGCGTTGTCGTGCAGTACGGCTTTCCGCTCATCTTCGGTCAGGTCCAGCCGCATGAACCTTTCCAATTCCTCGGTGTGATCCCACATCGGATAATCCGTTCCGAAAAGGACCTTATTAATGCCGTGACTGCGCATTATGCCGACGACCCTGGAAGGCTCCATGAATGGCAGGCTGCTGCTCGTATCGATATAGAGATTTCTCCCAATGAGGTATTCGGATGACTGTTCCCACATGCTGTAACCGCCAAGATGCGCTCCAATTACGATCAATTCGGGAAATTTGTCAAGTACACGCGCAAGCCTTTTCGGGCTGGAGGTATCTTTGTTCTGGTCGCCCATGTGCATCAAAACGGGCAGCCTTCCCTCGACTGCTTCATAAAGCGCCATCATACAATCTTCGTCTATAGTTAGATTCTGAAACTCGGGATGCAGCTTTATGCCATGCAGGCCCATTGCGATTATCCTGTCGACCTCGCGACCTATATCCTTCAGACCAGGGTGCAGCGTCGCAAAACCGACAAATTCAGGGTGCCCGGCCTGTACTCCGCAGATGTAATCGTTTATCGCCTGGACCTGTTCGACTGTAGTTGCGGACGAATGGACGACGTATTTTGTCGTTCCGATCCTGCGACCGGCTTCGAGCAGGGCTTCAACCGAGCCCGTATGCCTCATTTTTATCCCGTAATATCGGCCGATGGCGTCGGTCGCCTTTTGGGCTATTTTGTCGGGGAAGATGTGGTCGTGTATATCAATTATTTCATAATCTGTGTAGTTATTATTCATATGCGGTTTTCTTTCCTGATTCTGATATTTTCATACTCTAATAATGTTGGAGTCAAGCTGATTATAGCTTGATCGTTTCATGCCGGCAGCAGCCTAACCAAGCCTTCCAGCTGCATAATCCAGCCTTCCAGCGGCCTAGCCCAGCAATCCAGCAGCCTAACCCGGCTTTTCAGCAGCCTAACCCAGCCTTCCAGCTGCCTTACCCCAGCAACATCCTGTCGTTGTCCAGTGCCGTCCCGCTCTTGCGGCTGAACTGCTCTATTAGCCAGTCGACTGTTTTGCCGCTGCGTTCCTCGCCCTGAATGTCCATGATTATCCTGCCTTCATGCATCATTATCGTGCGGGTCCCGTGATCCAGCGCGGCCTTCATGTTGTGCGTAATCATGAGTGTGCACAATCTGTGCTCCTTTACGACTTCATCGGTCAATTGCAGGACTTTTGCGGCTATGGACGGATCAAGCGCAGCAGTATGCTCGTCGAGCATCAGAAGCTTCGGCTTTATTATCGTAGCCATAAGCAGCGTCAGTGCCTGCCTCTGTCCTCCCGAAAGCCTGCCAACCTTTTCCTTCATCCTGTTTTCGAGTCCGAGCTCGAGCAGCGCCAGACGTTCGTGGAAGAAGGCCTGGTCAGCCTTTGATATGCCTGGGACTAAACCTCGCCTTTTCCCTCTGGCGTAGGCGATCGCAAGGTTTTCTTCGATGGTCATGTCGAACGCAGTGCCCATAAGAGGATCCTGGAACACCCTGCCTATGAACGACGAGCGTTTGTGTTCGGGTTCTCTCGATATATCCGCGTTATCTAAAAGTATCCTGCCGCCATCTATACCGAATACGCCTGAAATGCTGTTAAGCAGTGTCGACTTGCCGGCGCCGTTACCGCCTATGACTGTTACGAATTCACCTTCTCCGAGCTCCAAACTTATATTTTTAAGCGCGACCTTTTCGTTTACGCCGCCCTTGTTGAATATCTTGGTAACATTATCAATTTTCAGCATCGCCGCTGTTACCGCCTTTCTGCCCAGCCATTACGGCCTGCCTGCCTGTCAATGAGATTACCTTGTCGCGGAAAATTCCCATGGATAATGCTATTGCCACGATTATGGCGGAAACGAGCTTCATATCCTGCGGCGGCATACCGAGCTTCAGCGCTACGGCAATGATGACCCTGTATAGTACCGCGCCCAGAATCACTGCGACAAGTCTTCTCATCAGCGATTTCGTTCCGAATATAACTTCGCCAATTATGACTGAAGCGAGGCCGATCACGACCATGCCTATACCCATGCTTACATCGGTATACGACTGGTATTGCGCTATCAGCGCGCCGGACAATGCAACCAGCCCGTTTGAAATTGCAAGTCCGACTATTGTTGTGAAGTCGGTATCGACACCCGATGCCCGGACCATTTTGGCATTATCGCCGGTTGCTCTCAATACCAAGCCGAATTTGGTTCTCAGAAAATAGTAAAGTACAAAAAGAATCAGAAGCAGTATCGCGCTTGAAAGGATCAAAGCTATATATCCCTCGACGGCAGTATCCACAAAGGGCGTAAAGATCGTAGGAATATTGAGCGTCCTTGAAAGCGGTATGTTTGCCTTGTTGCCCATGACCTTCAGATTGATGGAATAAAGACCGAGCATCATCAGGATCCCGGATAGTATGGGCTGTATCTTAAGCTTTGTCGTAAGCAGCGCCGTAACGCTGCCTGCCGCGCAACCGGCAACGAACGATACGACAAGACCCAGCACCGGGTGTCCGGCGACGCATAAAACAGCAGAGAAAGCAGCTCCGAAAGTGAAGCTGCTGTCTACTGTCAGGTCGGGCATGTTCAGAGTCCTGAAGGAGATGAACACCCCGAGCGCCATGATGGCGTAAATAATTCCGAGTTCAAGAGAACCCTTTAAGAGTAACCACATTGTAAAGAACCCCTTTTATCGCGGCTATGGGCCAGGCCCCTGACCCGAAGCCAGTTAACTGTTCATCTAAAATTGCATTCGCTCAATGCGCCTGAGTTTTTCACTGTCCAAATACCTGAGCGGCTTCACTGAGTACGTCGTCAGAAATCGTGACACCGATAGCCTTTGCCGTATCTTTATTAACGTATATCTGCACGTCGCTCATTATTTTAACCGGCATATCGCCAGGTTTCCTGCCGTTCAATATTTCTACCGCCATGTCAGCTGTCTCATGGCCTAGCGTTGTATAGTTGACTCCGTAGGTTGCCAGTCCGCCGTCCTCGACCATCGAGTCCGCGCCGACGTAAAACGGTATCTTAGCGCTATTTGCTACCTGGGCGACGACGGGCATCGCAGCAGCGATAGTATTGTCGATCGGGGAGAAGATGGCGTCGACCTGGCTTACCAGCGACTGAGTAACCTGCTGAACTTCGGAGGAATTGGTGACTGTGCCTTCTATAACTTCCATACCGTTGTTTTTTGCGTATTCCTTAAGGTTGTTTATAACGGAGATCGAATTGGTCTCGCTAGAATTGTAAAGCGCACCTATCTTTTTGATGTTCGGAGTTATCCTCTTTGCAAGCTCCATTATTTTTTCGGCTGAGACAGCGTCCGAGGTTCCGGTAACGTTACCGCCGGGCTTGTCGAGGCTTGTAACCAAACCAGAACTTACCGGGTCCGTGCAGGCGGAGAACAGCACGGGTATATCGGAGGTAGCGTTTGCGGCAGCCTGTGCCGAAGGTGTTGCTATAGCCACGATCAGGTCGGATTTGTCGGCAACTAATTTTTGAGTTATGGTATTCAGGTTGGTCTGGTCGCCCTGGGCGTTCTGGTAGTCGATCTTTATGTTATCGCCATCTTTATAGCCTTTTTCTGCGAGCTGTGCTGTAAAGGCCTCGCGGATAGTGTTAAGCGAAGGATGTTCAACGATCTGTACGATACCTATTTTGATCACTTTTTGGTCTGCCCCTGTGTCTGTTCCAGTTGCAGCCGACCCTGTGTTCATTTCATCCGTAGATGCCCCAGTGGCTGCATCTGCAGACAATCCTGAATTGCTTTCAAGTTTATCCGACTGGCCGCATGCGCCGATCGATAAAACTAGTGCAACAGCCAGCGCAACAGTGGTGATGACTCTGAACATTCTTTTCATTTCGATTCCTCCAGACATATTATATATTTTTTGAAAACAAAAAACACCTATCCTTCGATAAGGACAGGTGTCAACCTGCGGTACCACCTTAATTGATGCGGAATTTTCCGCATCCTCTTTGATCGAGTGCCGACACACTCTTCGCCTTTTAACGTCAGCTGGACGTCGGAGATTACTCGGATCATGTCCTTTCATCCCGCCCTCGGAGGCCCATTTATCTGCTCCATGTCTGCCGGGATCCCAGCGCCCCCGACTCTCTTTGTGACCGGTTTACAGTTTTACTCCCTCTTCAACGGTTTAAAGGAATCATAACACAAGGACAGAAGTTATGTCAATAATGCTTTATAAATTTTGACTGTGGAACAATTGCCGCCGGGCGTGGCTTTCAACTTACAGCAGTCCGGAAGTGATTTCATCATCCACCTTGTCTCGTATGAAGAACCGGATACTCTCAACAAGATCGATATTAAATCATTGCTTATAGACATGGGCAGCATCAGCGAGTAAGTACGTCAAAATACTTCTCTGCGGAAAAAGTCGAAGCGGTTGCAACAGACAAGTCGCCTCAGCTTTTCCGTTTATTTTATTTGTTGGGCTATAAATGTATTGCGAATCTATTTGGAAAATTGCTATAATATATCATGGAAAAAAGCGATGTAAAGCCTGTAATTCGGCAAATGCAATTTGTAAAAATTAAAGAAAAATGAGGTACTCATATGAAAGCTGAACAATGGAAAATACTCAAAAAGTGCGCGAATATGGAGGACACAGGTTCAATACCTGTCGGACTGATCGTTGACAGCCCATGGATGCCTGCATACTGCGGCATGTCGACACTCGATTTCTTTACGCTGCCTGAGAAATGGCTCGAAGCATACGCCAAGATCAAACAGGATTTCCCCGAGATCATTTTCCTGCCGGACTACTGGGTAGAATACGGTATGGCGACTGAACCTTCCGGCTTCGGGGTCAAGGTCAATTTCTACGATTACAAGACTCCCGCGGTAAATCATATCATCCCGTCCGCGGACGATCTGGAGGAATACGTATCCGGAATGAAGGTGCCCAATCCAAAGACGGACGGCCTGATGCCGCTAGCACTGACATTTTACAAACATGTACATAGCGTTTTGAAGGCCCAGGGCGAATCGATCAAAATAGTGGCTGCCAGAGGACCTCTTACGATCGCATCTCACCTTATGGGTGTTTCTGAGTTCCTGGTTGGACTGAAGATCGACCCTGACAATACGCATAAGCTCCTGAAGATAACGGCAGAGCTTGCGAAGAATTGGCTTGAGGCTCAGATGGAGGCGCTCAGCGAGGTGGAAGGAGTCCTGGTGCTCGACGATATCGTGGGCTTCCTGTCCGAAGAGGATTATCTCGAGTTTGCGCACCCGTATTTCAAGGATATTTTCAGCAAATATCCGTCGATGCTGCACCTCTACCACAACGACAATGACAATAACGCATATTACAGTCACCTTGAGGATATGGGCGTCAATATCTTCAACTTCACTCACAAGAAGGATATCGCATCCGTCAGGAGCATGGCAGGCGACAAGGTATGCCTCCTTGGCAATGTGCCGCCTCTCGATGTGCTGGCCATGTCAACACCCGATGTTGTCAAGACTGAGACGCTGGCATGCCTCGAAAGATATACGGCAGGAAACGGCAGCACGAAAGGCCTGATACTGTCGGCAGGCGGCGGAGCGTCGCCAAGTACGCCAAAGGAAAATTTCCGTGCAATGATAGACGCAGTAGCAGAATTCAACAAGAAAAGAGTATAATATCTTCTAAAGCAGATATTATACTGCTCCGCAGTAATTAGCAGCCCGTGTGAAATTTTCGGCTATTGCCGAAACGCTCACGGGCAATTATACCATGATAAATCATGGTATAATATCGCTATAGACAACAACGATATTATCGGAGGCACGGAATGAGCAGGATCGGAACAGAGATAGCAAGGCTCAGAAAGGAAGCCGGCATGACGCAGAAGCAGCTTGCAAAGCAAGTTGGCGTTGCCGAACGTTTTATTGATGAAGTGGAATCGGGAAAGCGCGTTATGAACAGCGATCTTATAAACCGCGTATCGAAGGCCTTGCGTCAGGAAGCCGGGAAACTGGAACTGTACGATGATGAAGAGGTACGGCAGAGACCTGAGCCGGATACAAACGTAAAGAAGGTAATAGAAAAGCCTGTGAAGGAGATCTGGACTGATGCGCTCGCGGGCGTGATCATGTCCGTTCCCGTTTATGACAGCAGGATGGACAAGGCGCTTGAGGTAAGGCAGCTGCCCATCATTGCCAATAAAGTCGAGGGCTACCCGAAGGATAAGGTATTTTTCCTTACTATTGAGAATAACGACATGTCCGGTTTCAGGATAATGAAGGGCGACCTCGCGCTGGCTTATGGCACCCATGAATTCGAAAAGGACGGCGTCTACTTCCTCGAACACGGCGGAAAGCGCCTGATACGCCAGGTAAGGAAGCTGGACCAGGAGAAGCTGCTGCTGGTAGGGAACAGCGGAGGCCTTTCAACGGAAACCGTATCGAAGAAGGAAGTACAGATAATGGCCAGGCTTATCAGGTTGGAAGTGGCGCTGTAGAGAACCAATAACTATACGTTCCAAAAAAATCTGTATTTATATGCCGAACCCCTGTGGAATACCTTCTGCAGGGGCCTTCACCTTTTAAAACCTTTGGATTTTCGTTGCTTTTAAAAACAGTTGATCTTACTTTTATTAATTCTGAATGATTTGTTGTCGATTGCCCGCTGAACAGCTAATATTCCGTCAAGGTGATCATATTCATGCTGGATTAATTCTGCTAGATCGCCTTCTAATTCTAAAGTACAATCTAACCACTCCGGATCCTTATAAACCACTTTACATCTTCTGTGTCTCAATAACCTGACCTCAAGGCCGGGAAAACTCATACAGTCATCCCAAAGCTCAAATTCATCATTATCACGGAATTCCAATTCAGGGTTTATTAAAACTATAGGACTACCGTCAAAATTCATATATATTATCCTGAAAAACTCATTAATCTGAGGCGCCGCAATTGCCCTGCCAAATCCATATTTCTTTCTGAAATCCATCAATGTATCATGCAAATCGTCTGATATCCGCTTAACTTCTCCGATTTCATCTTTAGAAACCTCTTTGCTGGATTTGTATAAGCTTTCATTTCCCAATAGCAGGATTTCTCTTACTGACATTCAATACACCCCCAAAAAAATATTCTGACCGCTCAAAAGGCGATACTACTCGTAAGGTGGTTCAGTTGTCTGACTGACTTCGCCGCAAGCTAGCTGAAAACGGCATTTACGCGGCAGTATCCATATCTCTGTGGGATAATACCGACACCCATTTCACGCGTAGTATCATTATCGTGAAAATAAGGGCGGCAGCGTAATTCGAGAACAGGTTTCCCCAGAATACCGAATAGGCTCCGAGCATCTTTTCGGTGGCAAGGATGAATATGTAGCGCAGCAGCCAGATCCTGAGAATGCTCATTACAAGAGTTATCCTTGTGCGTCCGAGGCCGATGAAAGCGCCCTGCTCGACCATGGCAACTCCAAAGCCTATGACTGAATAGGTATAGATGTGAAGCGCCTTGTCTGCAATGCTCAACACGTCGGCGTCCCTTGTGAACAGAACCGTTATATGTGAAGAAAGCGGTACGATTACCGCTATTAGCACGGCTGCCGTTATAGCGCTTGTTATGCAGCCTCTGATGCAGGATGAGCGCGCTTTATTGCCCTGTCCGGCTCCTACGTTCATGCTTACCATCGTAGTGACAGACGAACTGAACGAAGACGGAAGGTTAAAGCAGACCGAAGTGATGTTGCTCGCGATCCCCTGCGCGTTCAAGACTACCGGTCCGTATTTTTCGATCTCATTGTTTATGAGGAAGAAGCCCAGATTGAGTATCAGCGAAGATATTGCAGACGGAATGCCGATCCGGAACAATTCCCTTATTACGGAAAAGTCGAATCTGAACCCCTTCAGTTCAAGTTTTTCCGGGCTCTTTTTGACAAATAGCTCAAAATACATCCAAAGACTTATCAGGACGTTGGCAAGGAAAGTGGCAATAACAGCGCCGACAACATTCCAGTCCAGAACAGCAACGAAAATGGTGTTGAAGACGACCTTCAGTATGAGCATGAGCACCATTCGGATAAATGCCGCTTCCGGTTTGCCGCTGGCATTTTTAATACCGTTGTAGATCGATTCGAGGAATGAAAACGGGATAACGATCGAATTCAGTGCAAGATATATGAAAACGTAATGCGATATCTCAGGGCTCACGTGGTTCGAAACGGGATATGCGGCCAGTATCAGCAGAGGGGCGACTACGAATCCCAGCAGGAAGGCAAATATGAATATCTGCGTGGATATCCTCCGTGCTTCCTTGAATTCGCCTCTTCCGTTCGTCTGGCCGATTATGGCCATGGAAGCCACGCTGAGACCCTGCGCGAGCGCAGCCGACATGTTGACTACAGGTATGCAGTAATTGATCGCGCTTGCCGCGTTCGTGCCTCCGAAATTATTGATAAAAAGACCATCGACGAACGGTATCGCAGATTGCACCAGTCCCATCATCAGAGTAGGGATTGTGAGCATAAGCAGAGTGGGCGTTATCGGCCCGTTCAATATTAAATTGCGTCGTTCTTCAGAGCTTTGGTGTAAAAATTTGAACTGCACTTTATATCAAACCAGCTTTCAGCAATATATCTGAAAATTATACTATTCAAAGGCTTTTAGGTCAACTTGCCATATATGGTTTTATTCTTTATCAATATCATGAATAATATCGGCGAAAATGTTTAAAATCAGATTGCCCGGTTGTTATAAAGCTGATAGAATATATCTGTTATGGGGGAGTGAACGGATTGAGCTTTTTTGACAGAAACAGTGCGGAAAAGGTCAGGACACCTAAAACAGTCGGGATACTAGGCGGCTTATTAACGGAATACTGGCTTTTATGCTTTTATATAACGCTGTTTGCTTACCTCGAACTGCTGTACAGGTTATGGACCTTTAAGACTGTCGGGTTCGACTATTTTTTCGCATTTTTGTTTGCATTATCAGGCGGATCGGTGCTCTATATAGTTACAAGTATGTTCTCCGCCGGAAAGGCCCGCATCGCGGCCAATGTCATCACCTTCCTGGTCAGCCTGATATACGGGGTGCAGCTTATTTATTTCTGCATCTTCAGGACTCCGCTTTCACTGGTTTCGATAGGCGGCGCGGGTGATGCCGCGCAATTCTGGGATATAGTCGTTGAAGCCGTAATCAAAAATATTGCAGCAGTAATAATGTTGTTCGTTCCGTTCGCATTTCTTCTTATATTTAAAAAGGAGCTGCGGTTTGCCTGGAGAAATATAACCGAGTTGAGTTTCGTCCTGCTTTTCTGCGTCATCACATATTCATCCGCAGTTGTATGTGTTTCATTAACAGGAGACGATCCGACGTCGCAAAACAGCCTTTATTTCGGCGAAGTCTCGCCCGAGCTTTCCATGAGCAAACTCGGAGTTCTGACAACCATGCGGCTCGATCTGCAGAAGCTGGCTGCAGATGCTCTTAATATCGATATATCCGGCAATTTATCAGCTGATGGCCCGGATAACAAAAATGATCTATCCGGATCTCAGGGAACTGCGTGGGAGGAGACCGGTAAAGACGGAACAGCTCCGGGTTCCAAGAAGCCTGATAATGAAGAGGCCGGAGATAACAGAGCAGGAAATGAAGATACTGTTGACGCAAACCCGGGTACTACCGGTGTTGATCCGGGGAAGACCGCTATTGCTCCGACTGTCCCGGTCAAACCGTACAACGTGATGGATATAGACTTCGAAACGCTGCTTGCAAGCGGCGAGAGCGATCCTCTTTATTCAATGAACAAGTATTTTTCATCCGTGCAGCCCACGGCGACCAATAAATACACAGGCATGTTCAAGGGCTGTAATCTGATAATGTTAACGGCAGAAGGCTTTTCGCCGTATGCGGTTGACCCGGTGCGGACACCAACGCTTTATAAAATGGTCACGCAGGGTTTTTACTTCAAAAATTTCTATAATCCCGTATGGGGCGTCAGTACTTCCGATGGTGAGTACGTGGCATGTACAGGTCTGATACCGAAGGGCGGGGTCTGGAGTTTTTATAAATCCGGCAGCAATTATATGCCTTTTTGTATGGGTAACCAGTTTAAAAAGCTGGGCTACCTGACAAAGGCTTATCACGACCACACTTATACCTACTATAAAAGAGATATTTCCCACCCGAACATGGGCTATGATTACAAGGGCGTTGGAAACGGACTTGTCGTAAAGAAGACGTGGCCGGAATCGGACATAGAAATGATCGATGTGACTGCACCGGAGTATCTGGGCCAACAGCCGTTCCACACATATTACATGACTGTCAGCGGTCATATGAACTATAACTTTTTCGGCAATTACATTTCAAGCAAGAATAAGTCCTATGTAGAAGACCTGCCTTATTCCGACCCTGCCAAGGCGTATATTGCGTGCCAGCTGGAGCTGGAATTCGCGATGAAGGATCTGCTGGGCAAATTGGAAGCCGCAGGTATCGCGGATAAAACGGTAATAGTTCTGAGTGCCGACCATTATCCCTACGGACTTGAGAAACAATATCTGGATGAGCTTGCAGGACATGAGGTGGAATCGAATTTCGAATTGTACAAAAGTCATCTGATCATATATAAAGAAGGTATGCAGCCGGTCGAAGTCGACAAGCCCTGCGCAAGCCTGGATATCATACCTACTGTTTCGAACCTGTTCGGCCTTGATTTCGACTCGCGTTTGCTGATGGGCACGGATATCCTCTCGGACGCCTCTCCGCTCGTTATATTCTCCAATCGGAGCTGGATCACCGACAGGGCCAGAAAAAATACAGTCAGCGGCACCGTCACATTCGCAGGCGGCGCCACTGAGGATCAAAATTATGTGAAAAAGATAAATAGGTTAGTATCTGAAAAGTTTAAGTTTTCAGCAAGAGTATTGGAAACAGATTACTACGGGAAGATACTCAAATAATGAAATACGGTTGCAGGCCCCGTAACAGATCTGGTTATAGGCCCTGTAATACTTAATCTCTACTGCCTGGTGCCAGCGGCTTGCGTATTGTTCTCGGTATGCTTTTTCATAAAAAACAGAAGCCGTCTGCCACGCGTTTCTGCCAACAGCTGCTGATAGTCCAGCCCTTCTTCCCGGCAGTATGCATTCAGCTTGTTAGCTTTTTCAGTTTGTGAAAAAGTGATCAGCCCGTTGTCATAAAATCCATCTGATAACATGACTAACACCTCCTATTCCTCAGGTATTACCGAATAATTGTTTTTTGCCGTGGACAATATCACAATGGTGCGGGTCTTCTGCACGCACTGGAGGCTTTTTATGCGATCCAGCAATTCCTGCAGCGTCGTGGTGTTTTCAGTCACTACTTTTAGCGCGTAATCAAAATCTCCTGCGAGGTAATGACATTCCAAAATATCGTTCTGCTTCTTTACAAATTCTGCGAAGGTATCCGCAAATCTCGGCCGTTCGAGTGTTATAAAAACTATCGCCATCAGGGTCTTGTTCATATGAACCGGGTCAACGATGGCGGTATATTGTTTTATAACCCCGGACGATTCAAGTTTCTTGAGCCTTTCGCTGACAGCCGGTACGGACAGATTTATGGTACCTGCGATCTCGGATGCTGTGACCCTCGCATTTTCCTGAAGAAGCTTGATTATTTTTATGTCGATATTGTCCACTAATGTTTACCTCTATTTACTTATCTTCTTATTTTTATTTTAACCCTGATCCGAAAATTTTTAAACAGTTTAATAAAAAAACATAGTAATTTAAGTTAATAACCAAAATACATTTAAGAATTTTAATGGATTTGGTCAAAGTGGTTGTCCGACTTAAAAAATTAACTTGAAAAGGAAGACAAGCTTAGTTTTTAATTTCCCGGTCTCCCATATACATGTCGAATGGGCCCTCAAATAATCTCCGCAATGCATATATAAGGTTTAGACCGTTTATGATATGATTGTTTTGCAGAATTTAAATGGGGAGATCCCGACGATATGAAAATCGACAGGCAATTGGGGATAATTACGATATTGCTGCAGCACAGCAAGGTAACTGCGCCGGAACTTGCCGGGAAATTCGAAGTCTCGAGAAGGACCATACTCCGCGATATAGATGATATCTGTAAAGCCGGCATCCCTGTCGTTACCTACCAGGGCGGCGACGGCGGCATCAGGATAGCCGAAGGCTACAAACTCGACAAAAGCGTATTGACGGTCGATGAGATTAATAGCATCATAGCCGGATTAAAAGGTATTGGCAGCGTAACTGATCCTTCTAGAACAGAGCGGCTTATAAACAAGCTCGCGCCCGAAAAGAAGGGGATCGTATCAATGCAGGACAGCATACTTATCGACCTCGCCTCCCATTATAAGAGCAGTCTTTCAGAAAAAATCGATCTGATAAGAAACGCCATCAAAGCTAAAAAAGTCATAAGCTTCGACTACTATTCGGCAAAGGGCAGGGAAAGGCGCAGGATAGAGCCTTGCATAATTACGTTCAAATGGACTTCCTGGTATGTTTACGGTTTTTGCAGGGACAGGGGGGATTTCAGGCTTTTCAAGCTGAACCGGCTCTGGAAGCCGTATATCGAGGAAGAGACCTTCGAACCCAGGGAGATTCCAAGCGGGGGCGCCGAAATAGGCGAATACCTAACAGATGAAAACAAGGTAACGATCCTGTTCGATAAATCTGTGGAATATCTGCTGGTGGACGAGTATGGCCCGGAGAGCTATGTTGAGACCGATGACGGAAAGCTCAGGATGACTGTCGGCTACACCAACAGGGACCATATGATCCGATGGATACTGGGTTTTGGGGAGCAGGCCGAAGTGTTGGAGCCGGAGGAACTGGTCCGTGAAATCGGAGATACTGCGGCAGGTATGGCAGATAAGTACGGCAAATAAGTACGGCAAAAAAGTATGGCAAAAAAGTACGGCAAATAAGTACGGCAAATAAGTACGGCAAATAAGTACGGCAGAAAAGTACGGCAGAAAAGTACGGTAAAAAAGTATGGCAAATAAGTACTGCAAATAAGTACTGCAAAAAAGTATGGTAGAAAAGTACGGAAGAAAAATAATTGGTCTAAATGAACATGACATATAGATGTCACGTACAGCATGATATATTTGTTATGAGACCGGATGGGCAAAGTATTTGAAAACATATGAAACTGAAAAGGCCTTGGACAGTTTTAAACCAATGCGGAGGAGAGTGATATTTTATGGTCGAATCAAGATGCGGATTGTTGTGCGGCAATTGTTCATACAGGGAGCCCTGTAAATGCGGAGGGTGCATTGAAACAAACGGGCGTCCGTTCCATGGGGAGTGTCCGATCGCGGCATGCTGTCAGACAAAAGGCTACGAGCACTGCGGACTGTGCCCCGATCTGCCGTGTGAGCAGCTCTATGCTTATTCATATTTGGATAAGGAACACGGCGACAACCCTCCGGGCGCGAGAATAGAGCAGCTGAAAAAGTGGGCTGCTGAGGGGTCGCAGGAAAAGGCGGTATGAAAGTACTATAAAATTATGCATGAGGAGACATGGAGTACTAAGTCAAAAAGCGATACGATGACATAAGGAGCGCTGAATATGCAGCTACTGAAATACGAAGATTTCCTGAACCGGGTCGAGGAATTGGGTTTTATGGCATTCTCGGATATTCTTGACGGACTGCCGTCATTAACCGCCGAAACACCAGGCAGGAGCTGGCATACGGGGGACAGTGAATCGGACCCCTGGCGTTGGAAGGACATTGCGGCTGAGGGGAAAAGGCTGGCATTCGGCTGTATCCTGGGCGGCAACAAAGGTTTTGTGGCCGGACGGCTGTATCCTGTTTTTTATGCGGCCTGCCGCCCGCGTCAGTCGATGGAGGAGAGGCGTTATGAAGGCCTTGTGAGTCAGGCGGCCTGGGATGTCTGGAAGCTGTTCGAGAAAAACAGGGAGCTTGATACGGGAGAAATCAGACGTCTTGCTGGAGTGTCAAAAAAGAAGGGCAGCAGGACCGATTCGGCGATAAAGGAGCTGCAGCAGAATTTTTACATAACGGTCGCCGGAAGCAGGCAGAAGACTGACAGGCTGGGGCAGCCCTACGGTTGGCATATCAATATCTATAGCAAGGTAGAGGACTGGGCGCCGTCGAACTGGCTCGATACGAGGCCGGTCCTTGACCGCAAGGAAGCCATTGAAACAATACTTGACATCGGCTCCGCCAACGGGCGCAATATCAGCAGGGACAAGCTGGCTCATATCCTTGGGTTTGACAGGTATTGATTATTTTTGTTTTACAGGTTAGAATAATAATATCTTAACGAAAGGGCAAGGTATTCTTAAATGAGGATTGGCTGATTCAGCAAAATCGATCGATTTTAATAAATTGGAGCGGATATGGCTCCGGTTTGTGTGCTGGATTGGCTTTATAAGCGTTGCTTCCCTGTATTCGAACCCGTAATTGTCGGGATCTGTTGACAGGGCGGACGGACCTCATTGAAAGAGTGCCTTTTATTTATGCTTACGGGCCTTTCCTGCACTGGACAAAGTGGGAGGAGAGGCTTTTTATGTTGCTTCTGGATGCGGGAAATATAAAGAAATATTATGGAGACAGGCTCGTTATAGAGCTTGATGAATTGAAGATCTATACAGGAGACAGGATCGGAGTCGTCGGACAGAACGGTTCGGGCAAAACCACGCTGCTGGATATACTTGCCGGGCGTCTCCGCCCTGACGAAGGCTTTGTAAAACGTTACTGCGATGTGGGTTATATTCGGCAGTTCATGGATGATAGTGCAAAGCGGGATGAGACGGATAGGCCGGCCCGGTCGGACCGG
>JAEYOM010000105.1 GCA_023411715.1 Bacillota bacterium
GGTTTACACTGTGAAGGAAGCTGCAAAGGTGCTAAATATAGGCTTGAATAATGCTTATATTCTTGTAAACAGCAAAGACTTCCCCAAAATTCAAGTCGGCAGAAAAATCCTTATCCCGGTAAAGTCACTAGAAAAATGGTTAGAAGATACTTGTGTAAAGGGTTAAAGCTATGGCAAAAAAGAGAGGTAACGGAGAAGGATCGATTGTTAAGCGAAAAGATGGAAGCTGGATGGGCCGTGTAACAGTTGGCCGTAATGAAAATGGTACGTTAAAGCGACAGTGTTTCTATGGAAAAACGAGAGCTGAAGTCGCTGAAAAAATAAACGGAGTAATCAATAAAATTAACAATGGCACATATACTGAAGCCTCTAAGATGAAAGTGTCTGAGTGGCTATCTATATGGTTTCGGGACTATGTTTTAAATGTAAAAAGACCGTCAACGGCCCGAGGATATGATGATATAATAAGGCTTCACCTGAATCCTGGTATTGGTCATATTCAGTTGAAGGATCTTCGAGCAGATCATATTCAAACAATGCTAAATAATATAAAAAAGAAAACCCCTGCCAGTATATTAAGAAAGATTGATTCATTGAATAAACAGCTTGAAAAAGCTGATGATGCCGGAAAAACTAGGATCACAAATCAAATAGCTGAGTTAAGTAAGGTGAAAATATCTTCAAGGACTATCGAACATATTAGTGTAATGCTTGGAACAGCCTTAAATCAGGCAATAAAGTGTAAGCTTTTGAGCGAAAATCCAGCAAAATACGTTGCGTTACCAAAAGTAGAAGAAAAGGAGATACAGTTTTTATTGCTGGAGGAGCAGAAAAAGCTTTTAAGAATATTAAGTACTCATAGACTTGGCTTTGCATTTGAATTTGATATGGCGACAGGTATACGGCAAGCTGAATTATTAGGATTAAGATGGCAGGATGTAGATTTTGATAAAGGTAATATAACTATAAATCAAACTCTGATGCGTCAGAGGAGGTATGAAGAAGATGGAAGCAGGCCGGAAGAGGGAAAGCCAAAAACTGAAATTGTTAAAGGTAAGCCTAAAACCAAAAAAGGTAATAGAGTAATACCATTGCCGCCGAGCATAATTGAAAAGCTTAAAAAGCATCAATCTGATCAGTATAATGAAAAGGTAAGAGCAGAAGTAATATGGCAAGAAAGTGGTTTGGTTTTTACTTCTGAGATAGGGACTAATATAGAGCCTCGAAGAATGCTTAGCATCTTTCATAGTCTATTAAAAAAAGCAGAATTACCGACGAGAGGTATTCATGCACTAAGACATACATTTGCGACCAGGGCGATCGAGAGAGGCATGGATGTCAAAACGCTATCTGAAATTTTGGGACATGAAGATATAACGACTACCCTTAATCTATATGTTCATAGCAGTGAAAAAACTAAAATTGAGGGTATGAAAAGATTGGATGATTTATTCAATTTCGATATATAAACTGAGTTTTTAACCAATAAAAAAGTCAGTTGGTGTAAGGTTGGTGTAAAATTATAAAGGCTTTCAGGTTTAAAATCCTGAAAGCCTTTAACTTACTGGTGCGCCCGAGAGGATTCGAACCTCCGGCCTGCGGTTTAGGAAACCGACGCTCTATCCTGCTGAGCTACGGGCGCATGTATCAACGTTTCTGTTATCCGGCCCGTCTGTTTCGACAAGCTCAGATAACTCATCTGCCCCTATATTATAAGCAGTATCGGAATCATTGTCAAATAGATTTTTCTGGTCACACAATTATAACTCGCTTAAGGCAATTGATTTTGCCAATCCCAGCCTTCCGCGATCTTTGAAAAGGCCTTTTTATTATCTCTGCCCTGGGAGAGATACCTGTATTCACTGCGGCCGGATAAATTCATACGATTGTAAATATACAGGCTGCATATGCCGATAAATACTCTGTAATATACTTTCGGAGGATAACTAATATGATATGCAATAGATATATACATCTGGAACGCTTCTGTCAGAGGATATTCATACTGCTCCTGCTTGCGGCATTTGCGTTTATTCTGGTCCCGCAGATCGTTTCCGCCGCGGATTTTGAGGCTATTCCAAACGCTCCCGACACCGATTCCGAAGTCAGGCTGGAATGGTCGCCGGTAGCAGGCGCTCAGAAATATACTTTGCAGAGGAGTGCCGGTTCTTCCGACACAACTGTTGCCACTCTCGGAGCGGATCAGTTTGCTTATATGGATACCGGACTCAAGCCGAATACGGCATATACATATACGCTGAGTGCATTTACCACTGCGGATATGACAGATACTCCTGTTCAGAAAACTACAACCGCGACCACAACAGATCTTATTAAGCCATATAACCTTAATGCAGTTTATAATGTAAATACTAAAATCGTTTCACTTACATGGAGCTGCTCGAAGCTTGCAACAAGCAGCATTATTAGTCAGACTGTAAATGGCGTAACCACTACTTTGCCCACAACCGGAGCATCTTCGGCTTCAATACTGATCACGGGTTCTTCACAGGTGGATTTCACCGTACAGTCCATCGGAGCCGGGGTCCTGTCTGCCGGGGTGCATGAGGTATCTGTTATACCTGTCGATTCGCCGATGATCTATGCTACCTATACAAATGGGACTACTATCATAACCTGGTCGAATTATCCCGCAGTATCCCAATTCCAGTTGGAACGTTCAAAATGGAACGGTGCTTCGTGGGAGGACTGGGCTGCCATAAACATGATACTTACGGGAACAAGCGCCACTGACACGCCGGCCGAGGGCGGACGGTACCGTTACAGGCTTAACGCCAAAAACGGAAGTGTCTATGCCGGAACCAGCAATATCGTGGACCCTAATACGACAGGCAATACTCCGTCTTTGCCGAACAAGCCGGGGACACTGTTTGCCTATGTAACCTCCTCGTCTTCTTCCGCAGCCATCACACTCCATTGGACCGATCAGTCGAACAATGAGCTTGGTTTTAAAGTAGAACGACTTACCGATCCTAATGATTTCGAATTAATCGCAACCGTCACGCCGAATACGACTATGTACACGGATAATTCCATTAGCGAAGGACATACATATATCTACCGGGTTTGTGCAACTAATGCAATGGGGGATTCCGTCTATTCGAATGAGGTTACTATTAATAAATGGGATACCGTTGCTCCGGCTGCGCTTACCGTCACACCCGTTTCTTCTTCAGGGATCGATCTGACTTGGAGTTATACCGGAACTGAAAAGTATAATACAATAATCGAGCGTAAGAAGGGCACCGGCGGGACATGGACGCCTATTTACACAACCGCTCTCGGTACGGTGAAATACAGCGATACCGGTCTGACCGCAAATACGAGATATTTCTATCGTGTAAAAAAAGCTTTGGGAACAGGCTCAGCCGGTATTCCATTTCCAAATGACAATATCGGCATCGGAGCCTATACATACCTTAGCACTCTACAGCTTACAGTAGAAGCGGCTTCTGAAGGCAGGACGTATCTCTCGTGGACGGGGAACACTGCAGGGGCGGATGTCATAATAGAGAGGAAAATGCCAAACGGCAGCTTCAGCGCACTTATGACCGTCGGCCCGTCGACCTCAGGCTGGTATGACAACACCGGTCTTATCCCCGGCGCTGCATATACCTACAGGGTCAAAGCTCGAACTTCAACAAACGAATCGCTGTATTCAAAAGAGGCAACTGTTCAGAACACTTACCTCGAACCGCCGTCCGAGCTCACCGCTACAATCGTTACAGGCTCGGCGGTAACCCTGAAATGGAAGGACAATTCCACAGATGAAAATGGCTTTGAGATATGGAGATATACCGGTGATTCGGGTACATACACTCTTTATGCCAGTGTGGGTAAGAATATTACCACTTTTACGGACAAGCTGGTCCATACAGGTCTGCAGTACAGCTACGAGGTAAGGGCATACGTCGCGTCGGGGAGCCTTTATTCCCCGTTTTCCGGCTCTGCTTCTGTCGGTATCGGCCTGATCAACCCGCCGTCCAATTTGACTTATGAATATGTTTCGAGTTCACAGGTCTTACTGAGGTGGACCGATACCTCGGATAACGAAAACGGTTTCAAGGTCGAATGGAAAAAGGACGCGGACACCGAATGGAGCATATACAAATGGATGGGTTCAGGCTATACGGTTTGCCAGGTCACCGAGCTCAATCCGTACACTAAATATTATTTCAGGGTCAGAGTTTACAGCAATACGGGAAATGTGGACTCTGTAAGCAATGAAATACTGGTGTCGACGGCATTGCCCGCGGCGCCTTCGGACGTTAAGTCTGTTTCGCTCTCGGCAAGCCAGGCGAAGATAACCTGGAAGGACAATTCGGATAGCGAGGAAGGCTTCAAGGTGTTGAGCAAGCCTTCGAACGGGTACTATTTCGTTGAAATTGCTACGCTCCCGAAAAATACGACTTCCTACACGGACAGCAAGGTTGCGCCGGGCAGCCTGTACTACTACAAGGTCGCTTCGTACAATGGGACAGGGTCTTCGGAAAGTGAGGAAACAAGCGTAAAGATCAATACCAAGGCATACTTCTCGGATCTCAAAAATGTGTACTGGGCTAAGGATGCAATCGAGAACCTTGCCGGAATGGGCATTGTCCAGGGCACCACAGGAACGTTGTTCAATCCGAATGGGAAAATCACCAAAGCGGAATTTACCGCCATAGTGGTGCGAGCATTCGATCTGGATACGTCGCCTGTAGGAAGTCTTGCCGACGTTAAATCGAATAGGTGGTTTTACAGGGATGTTATGGTCGCGGAGAACCTTGGCATCATATCGGGCGATTCGAAAAATAAGTTCTACCCCGATGCGGCAATAACAAGAGAAGAGATCGCGGTCATCCTGTTCAATGCGATTTCGGTATCAGGCAAGGAATTTTCGTTGCACGATAACTCCGTCCTGGAGAAATTCACCGATAAGAACCGTATATCTCCCAATGCGGTGGCAAGTGTCGCCACACTTGTCGGAGAAGGCGTCATCGAAGGAATTTCCGATAAAGCGATCGGACCTAAAAATACTGCGACGAGGGCGCAGGCTGCTGTGTTCATGTACAGGACGCTCAATAAGCTCATTAAATGAACCACGCCTGAAGTCGTTAAATAAAGTATCCGGGCGCCGATAGACGGAAGCATGCAGGAGCTTGAATAAACCTGCAGAAGCCTACGGAAGCTTATGGAAGCATACGTAAGCTTACAGAAGCCTACGGAAGCTTACAGATGCTTGCGGAAGCTAGCAGAAGCTTATAGCCATAAATGCAGTATCGCATAAATACTGGTAAAATTCATTTTCGGAGGATATAATATGTAATGAGGCGTCTCTCGACGCCGCATTATTTTCCCGAAAGGGAACCTTAAGAGGTGGATTTATGGCCGGTAACAAGTTGCCAGCAAGAGACGAGGTCGAGGCTAAATACAAGTGGAAGCTTGAAGATATCTACGCAAGCGATGCGGATTGGGAAGAGGATTTTAAAAAAGTACGCCGAATGTCCGAAGGGATGGCGCAGTTCAAGGGTAAACTCGCGGGAGACATACAGACGCTTCTCGAGTGCCTGAAGTCGAGCGAGGAAATGCAGGCCTTGAACGACAAGATATTTGTATATGCGAGGATGAGGCGTGATGAAAATAATGCCGAATCCAGATACCAGGCGCTGACCGACAGGGCGATGAGCCTTAGTACCGAGGTTTATGCGTCTGTTTCTTTTATTGTTCCGGAGATAATCTCCATCGACGAAGGTCTGCTGAGAAGAAGCCTGGACGAAGCAGAAGGTTTTTCGATTTACAGGCAGTATATAGCAGAGATACTGCGGCAGAAACAGCACATCCTTTCCCACAGGGAGGAAGAGCTGCTGGCGCGTTCTGCGGAAGTTGCCGAGGCGTCCTCCGATATTTTCACGATGTTCAATAATGCCGACATCAAGTTCGGCTCAATCAAGGATGAGGACGGCGAAGAGGTCGAAGTGACCAAAGGCCGTTACAGCAAGTTTCTGGAGTCCCATGACAGGAGGGTGAGAGCAGACGCTTTCCATACGCTGTACGCTTCCTATATCGCAATGGGGAATACGCTGGCGTCGATGCTCAACAACGAGATCAAGAAGGATAAATTCTACGCCTCGGTTCGCAAATACGACTCGAGCCTCAATGCGTCGCTGGACAGCGACAATGTGCCGGTTTCCGTATATGACAACCTTATAGATACGGTCAATAAAAACCTGCCACTGCTGCATCGCTATCTGAAGCTTCGCAAAAAAGCCCTGAAGCTCGACGAGCTGCACAT
Organism: Bacillota bacterium; assembly: GCA_023411715.1. Taxonomy (GTDB): domain Bacteria; phylum Bacillota; class Clostridia; order Acetivibrionales; family DTU013; genus JAEYOM01. The sequence continues at coordinate 6,296 of JAEYOM010000105.1, forward strand.
GTACGATCTTTATGTGCCGATAGTCGATGAACCGCCGAAGCACATAAAATACGAGGATGCGCTCGAAACAGTGAAGAAAGGGCTTGCACCGATGGGCTGCAGTTACCTGGAGAATCTGGAGAATGCCTTCGGATCAGGCTGGCTCGATGTTTTTGAAAACCAGGGGAAGACCAGCGGCGCCTATTCATGGGGCACTCACCTGACTCACCCCTATGTGCTGCTGAATTACCAGGGCACAATCAACGATGTGTTCACGATTGCCCACGAAATGGGGCACGCGATGCATTCCTACTATACAAATAGGACGCAGCCCTACATATATTCCGAGTACAAGATCTTCGTGGCGGAAGTGGCTTCTACGGTAAATGAATCGCTGCTCATGAATTATCTCCTGGCAGTCACCACCGACAAAAAGGAACGCGCATACCTGCTGAATCATTATCTGGAGGAGTTCCGCGGCACGTTGTTCAGGCAGACCATGTTTGCCGAATTCGAGAAGAAGACCCACGGGCTGGTCCAAAGCGGCGAGGCCCTAAACGTGCAGGAGTTCAGCAGGATATACAGGGAGCTGAACGAAAGGTACTTCAGCCCTGAAGCCGTCATAGACGACGAGATCGCCATGGAATGGTCGCGCATACCGCATTTCTATTCAAGCTTCTACGTCTATAAATACGCCACGGGGATTTCCGCGGCGACGTCGCTGTCACAGCAGATACTGAAGCAGGGCAACTCGGCTGTCGACCGTTATACCGAATTTTTGAAGAGCGGCGGCTCCGATTACCCGCTTGAACTGCTGAAAAAAGCCGGCGTCGACCTTTCGCAGCCCGGGCCGGTCGAGGATGCGCTCAGGATGTTCGGGACGATACTCGACGAACTGGAGCAACTAATCTAATGGACGGGGCGGAGTTATCCCATACCGTGCCTTCGCGGCCAGGCGCATATTCTGTGTAAAAAGGCATTGATCCGGAGTACCGGATAGAATACTAATAACTAACAGAAAAGAAGGTAGAGCAAATGACAGATCAACGAATCACAGTACTTGCAACTAATCTTGTTAACTATTCATGCGATGTAAAGCCGGGAGAGAAGGTCCTGATCGAGACCAAGGGCTTCGAGCTTCCGCTGACCAAGGCGCTCGTGTCTGAAGTATACAAGGCGGGAGGGATACCCTTCGTTACTGTAAAGAACGACGAGATCACCCGCGCTCTTCTGAACGGCTGCAACGAAGCTCAGATAAGGCTTATGGCCGATTTTGAGCTTGCCAGGATGAAGCAGATGGATGCTTATATCGGCATAAGGTATGCCGACAATTCAAATGAGCTCGGCGACGTGCCAGAGGATAAAATGAAGCTTTACAGCACACTTTTTAACAAACCCGTGCATTCGGAGCAGCGTGTCGAACATACAAAATGGGTCATCCTGAGATATCCCAACAGCGCTATGGCGCAGATGGCCGAGATGTCGACCGAGGCTTTCGAAGATTTCTATTTTGACGTATGCAACATGGATTACGACAGGATGTCGAGGGCCATGGACGGACTGGTCGATTTGATGAACAGGGCGGACAAGGTCCACATAGTCGGCAGGGACACCGACCTGACCTTCTCTATAAAGGGATTGCCTGCGGTCAAGTGCGACGGGCATAGGAACATACCGGACGGAGAGGTTTACACTGCGCCTGTGAAGACCTCGGTAAACGGCAGGATCAGCTACAATACCCCATCGAAATACCAGGGCTATACCTACGAAAATATTGTACTCGATTTCAAGGACGGCAAAATAGTGAATGCTGCGGCCAACGATACGGAGAAAATCAACAACGTACTGGATACCGATGCAGGCGCCAGGTATGTGGGCGAGTTCTCATTCGGATTCAACCCGTATATCGAAAAGCCGATGAAGGATACGCTTTTCGATGAGAAGATAAAAGGCAGCATACATTTTACGCCCGGCTGCTGCTACGATTCCTGCAACAACGGCAATAAATCCGCCATACACTGGGATCTGGTATACATTCAGAGGCCCGAGTACGGGGGAGGGGAGATCTGGTTCGACGATACGCTTGTCAGGAAGGATGGCATATTTGTGCCGAAGGAGCTACAGGCACTTAACCCGGAAAACCTGAAGTAAAAAGCGCAAAAGTCCCATAAGCTTCGCATTACAAAAGATTTCTACTGCGTAGAAATGTTACACTAGTGAAACATTTCGCCGTAGGCAAAATATGTTGTCAGATTTCAGTCGCGAAAATCCTCACATATTTGAAATATGCTGCGGTTTTCGCGCTTCATCTTCCTTGTACTGCTCGCTTCTGGAACTTTTGTGTAAATAGCGTGATAAGCGGCGGATTTCAATAGATTTCTGCTCCGCAGAAATGTTTCGTTAATGTAACATTTTGCTGCAGGCAAAATATATTGTCAAGCTACGCCTTTCCGCTCCTCATTTATGGGATATAAACTCCGGTGCTCAAGGCTTGTTTTCCTTGAACTCCTTGCTTCTGACGTTTTTACTGTAAAAACGTCAGAAGCGGCGGATCGCGCACTTAATAGAGAGGTCATATGGATAACTGGATGATCGGCACCAGAATGGTCGTTTTGCTATATTGCATTCTGCGTTATGTCAGGGGGAGCATGTACGATATCCCCCTGACCATAATCGCGATACTTGCATATATTTCAGCATGTATGGTGTCGTATATTTTTAAGAACTCTGTCATCAAAAAGGCCTCACGCTTGTTTTCCGTCGCTATCCTCATATCTTCGGCAGCTTCAGTAGACATAGTGTTTATTCTGCTTATCAGTGTTGATATTATGGAATTAATCTCATATTATACTGAAAATAATTATGTATTGCTGCTTTTCATAAGCCTGCCCGGATTCTTTTATTATAACGACCTGCTGGCGGAATACGTCGGGTTTTGCTTGCTGAGCTGGCTTATTTACATGGTTTCGAAAAGATATTATAATTCGCTTGATACTTTTAAAAAGGTCAATGAAGAATTGCGCGACAGGAATGAAGTCCTGATTAGCAGGCTCGACGCGGGAAATGAGTACGAGGCGCAGCTGCGCTACCTTTCGCAGATAGAGGAGAGGAACAGCCTGGCCCAGAAGATCCACGACAGGGTCGGACATACGCTGGCCGGAAGCATAATCCAGCTTGAAGCGGCAGGGCTTATCATGGAAAAGGACACCGGGAAAGCAGCACAAATGGTCGGCACCGTAGCCGACAATCTGAAAGAGGGCATGGAAAGCATCCGTTCTACACTCAGGGAAATAAAACCTGCGCCCGAGCAGTTGGGTATAAACCGGTTAAAGCTGATACTTGAGGAGTTATCCCTAAATAACGGTATCGGTACGTTTATTTCATACCAGGGCAGTCTCGACGCGGTATCGAATGTCCAGTGGAAGATAATTATCGATAACATAAGGGAAGCCCTGACGAACGCACTTAAGTATTCGGCTGCAACGCGAATAAATGTCAGGCTCGAAGTGATGAACAGGCTGATCAAAGCCGAGGTGCACGATAACGGAAAAGGCGCCATTTCGATAAAGAAGGGGCTCGGTCTGGCCGGTATGGAGGAGAGAACTGAAAACGCAGGTGGTAAGCTGATTTTGGACGGTTCCAACGGTTTTTCGGTAATCACGCTCCTTCCGGCAGGCGGAGCGGCGCAGGAGCACGGAATTGCAAATCGGGAGCATTATGCCGCGCCACAGGAGCATGGTACTGCGGCCGGAGAAGCCGCGACTGTGTCAATCGGGAGCAAAACGGAGGATTGAATGATGCCTATCAGGGTATTGATCGCAGACGATGATGCGTTGATAAGAGAAGGTATGAAGATCATACTGCAGACGGATGACAGGTTCGAGGTCGCGGCCTGTGTCGAGAACGGATTGAAAGCAGTCGAATACTGCTGCGGGGGAAATGTGGACGTTGCGCTGCTGGACGTCAGGATGCCTGTTTTGGACGGTCTTCAGGCTGCGCATGAAATATCGCAGAAAACAGAGACAAAGCCGCTAATACTGACTACTTTCGATGATGACGATTTTATCGTCAATGCGGTCAAAAACGGTGCAAGAGGGTATTTACTCAAGGGCAGCGCGCCGTCCCGCATAATGGATGCGATACGCATCGTACACGAAGGCGGCACTGTGATGCAGGATGTCGCCCTGGATACGATAAGGAATGAGCTGTCCGCAGGTAGGAAAAGCAGCATTCCCGAAGGGCTTCTGACCGACCGTGAGTCTGAGATAGTGACATTGATCGCAAAAGGCCTGTCAAACAGGGAGATAGCCGCAAAACTCTTTATGTCCGAGGGAACGGTCAAAAACTATATTTCGGGTATACTGGACAAGACAGGACTTGATCACAGGACGCAGATCGCCATATATTATCTGACCGGGGAAAAGGGAGACGCAAAATAACCTTTATTATTTAGCTTGTTCCAAAGGAAATGTTACTCGCCAATTCCCCTCCGTCATCATACCGGAAGTAACAAAATCTCCATAAAGGGAATAGCTCCCAAGCTCACCCTGCGGGATATCGAAAACATATTCGCAATAATCAATTCTATTCTCTTGCTGTTCATATTGGTTTGTAAAGTAAGTGTTATAATTACAGTCAACCGATTTTCCATTGGCATCTTTTAAGTAGAAAAAGCCGTGGTTGTCATTTGTCAAACGGTCATGGAGTGCCATTTGTATATGCAGCATTCCATCAATGTAGCCTATTGCGGTTAGATCAATACCGTCTACTGGGAATCCGACCATTGCTTGCGAAGGTGTAAGAGCAGTTGTTTCACCTTCATCTGTATGTTTTTCATAGTCTTTTCCGCCGCCTCCTGTTGAATATACCTTTTGCGTGCCGTTTGCAATTGTAACCGAGGTTAGGTCTAGCGGAATTTCGATATCACTATAATTTTTTTTATGACTTAAAAACTCTTTTACAGAAAAAGTGATTTTATCACCCGTTATCTTTTTGTTTCTCCATTCAGTAATTGAAATCAAAAATGTTGCGGTTTTTGTTTTTTCGTCGTAACCGACACGCTGACAAGAAGCGGCACTGTCAAATGGACGGTTTATGGAGTAGCTATCATACAAATCGGTAGTGCCATCAATTCGATCTCCTGTTAAATCCTGCATCGTTATATAAATATCTGCCACATTGTCATGGATATAAGCCGATACGACTTCCATTTTTATACCATTATATTCATCAGATTTTTGTACAGGCATAAAAAATTGGGTTATATTCGGAGAAACCATATACATCAGTTGATAGATGGGTTCTACCGTTGCTGCAAGTGCCGGAACAGCCAGAGACATACAAATACAGATTGCTATGATGGCTATCACCGGTTTGCGAAAGGATGAAGCTATAATATTCCTCTTTTTGTCGTTACTATGGGCTGATTTCAAAACATCATTTAACAAATCATCGCTCGGATGAACTTGATTGCTCATATGTTTGTATTTTTCTCTAAACATCATAATCCTCCTTTAGCACATTTTTGAGCAATGCTCTTGCACGTGTGAGTTGAGTTCTAACCGTAGAATTTTTACGGTTTAATGCTTGACTGATTTCCTCAAGCGACATATCTTCGTAGTAAAACAAGTGAATAACCTCACGGTATTTTTCTGGCAATTGCTGCAATTCATTATAAAGGTCTATGTCCTCTTTTGTTTCAAAAGGTATGGTTTCCGTAAAAGGTTCGATTTTTCTTTTCCATACTGAATTCCATAACTTATTAGAACAGTTTATTGTTACTCTAATCAGCCATGCTTTACGATGCTCTTCATTTTCAAATACAGGTTGATTTTTAATATATCGCATGAATACTTCTTGAAATACCTCATCAGCATCATTTTTTGTTCCTGTTCGAGCAAAAGCGAGGCGGTACACCATATCGGCATAAAACCTTATAACTTTTTCTGCGCAATCATCCATTTGTAATGATTGTGGTTTCAACATCCAAATCCTCCTTTCACTGCAAATACCCCTGAAGTAAGGAAAATGCTACAAAATTATTTTAATGATAGCACAAGGAATTGATAGTTCCAATTTCCGATTCATTATTACGTAGAGGGTTGAGCTGAATGCATGGTATGAATACATTCCTTTGGGAGGCTAAGTATAGCGTTCAGATGTACACCGGTCACAATAAAAGCGGAGCGCTGCCCTTGACCCCGCGGATCATAGGCCATATTACTTTCGTATATTACTAAAGTCATGTAAAACGGTGACCTTCCGTACTAACGGAAGTCCGCCGTTTTTTTTATTATTAGAATGTAAAACGAATCAAATATGTTTCAGAGGTGTTGATATGAGTATTGTAAAGCTTGAACAGGTAATTAAAAATTTCGGAGACATAACTGCTGTTGATAAAATGTCGCTCTTAATAGAACAGGGTGAGATCTTCGGACTGCTCGGACCTAACGGCGCCGGAAAGAGTACCGCCATCAATATGATAATCGGGCTTCTTTCAATCGACAAGGGTTCGATCAGTATCCTCGGCAGCGACGTCAAAAAGGAAAGTATGACCACAAGGAGCAATGTTGGCATAGTGCCGCAGGATATTGCGATATACGAAGACCTTACGTGCCTGGAAAACGTAAAGTTTTTCGCAAGCCTCTACGGCCTTGGAGGAAAGGAACTCGAAAAGGCCGCGATGGAGGCGCTTGAATTCACCGGTTTGTCCGAAAAGGTAAAAAGCTTTCCCAAGAACTTTTCGGGCGGTATGAAGCGGCGCCTGAACATCGCCTGCGCGATTGCGCATAAACCCAAGCTCATTATTATGGACGAACCTACGGTAGGCATAGATCCGCAGTCCAGGAACCACATACTCCAGTCGGTCAAGAAGCTTAATGAACAAGGGTGCACGATAATATACACGAGCCATTACATGGAAGAGGTCGAGGAGATCTGCACGCGTATCGCTATCATGGACCACGGAAAGGTCATCGCTCTAGGTACCTGCGATGAACTCAAGAACCTTATCACCGACAAGGATATCGTACTGGTCACTGTCGCAGATTCGATATCCAAGGTCAGGGAAGAAAAGCTAAGGGAGATACGCGGTGTAGAAGACGTTGAAATCGAGGACAGCACGGTTAAGATCTCAAGCTCGCGCGAAGTCAGCAACCTCGATATGATAATCAACTATTTTACTTCCAACAGGATCTCCATCAAGAGTGTCGAGAGTAAGACACCGGACCTTGAAACGGTATTCCTGTCGCTGACGGGTAGAAGGCTCAGAGATTAGGGGGGACGGACAATGATAATATTGACGATCATAGCTAAAGAATTCAAGCAAAACATGCGCAACTTTAAAGCCAATACCTTGATGGTCCTTTTCCCGATAGTTCTTATAGCAATACTCGGTGCGGCTTTCGCCGGCGCCTTCAGCAGTACGATAGATCTCGGGGACGTGAAAGTGCTGTATACGGATAAAGTAACGCAGGATAGGGATTTCAAAGGGGCGTTCGACGGCTTTCTCAAAGGCATGTCCGATGAACTCGGGATAAAGTTTGAGGAGACCTCGGATGAAGCGGCAGGCAAAGCCGGTATCGAAAACAGCGCATATTCGGCTTACCTTAAGGTAACGGAAAACCCGCTGCAGTTCGAACTTTATAAAAATGAGAGAAGAAGCTTCGACGCATCGCTTCTGGAGTCCTCACTGAACAGTTTCATCAAGTCCTATGATTCCATAGCTGCCATAGCCGCAGTAAATCCAGCGGCATTAGCCAGACCGGAAGTTACTGAATTCGATAGGTCTGCAAAATATGTTGAGACAAGGTCGCTCGACAAAAAGCGCCAGCCGGGCTCGCTTGATTATTATGCCGTCACCATGCTGACCCTGATCCTCCTGTATGCCTCTCTGACGGGACTTTGGGCTGTCCGCAGCGAGATGGAGCAGAAGACCGCAGCCAGGATGCTGTGCGCTCCGCTCAGGGGCTATGAACTGCTGACGGGCAAGGTTATTGGCTGCATCTTCGTTACAGTCGTTCAGGGGCTGTTGGTGATCGTATTCAGCAAGCTTGTACTGAAGGCTTACTGGGGTGAAAATATACTGCCTGTCGCACTGCTGCTTTTAGCTTACTCCATAATGACAGTAAGTCTGGGTGTTGCGATGGGATATGTTTTCAGGAGCGCGGAGGCCGCATCGGGAATACTGAATTCCGTTATACCGTTTCTGGTCCTCCTGGGCGGAGGCTACGTACCGCTTAGTGTTTTGAATGGCTTTATTACTAAAGTCGCAGTAATATCTCCTGTCAGCTGGACAAATACGGCACTGTTCAAAATCATTTATGACGGCGACTATTCGGCATTGCCCGGTTCCGTTATCATAAACCTGTCACTTGCGGCGCTGTTTATAATAGCCTCGGCATTCCTATCGAGAAAGGGGAAGAGATTGTATGCGTAACATACTGCTTATGATAGCCAACAACCTGAAGGTTTCATTCAGGAAAAAAGGCAATATCGTCGTTTATATATTCCTGCCGCTGCTTGGAGTACTGTTTTCACTGCTTGTATACAGCGGTTCTGGGACTTCCGCACTTAAAGTGGGAGTGGCGGATAATGATAAAAGCGTGCTTTCAGCGGATCTGAAGGGGGTAATGCAGGGAAAGGAAGGCTTTACCGTATCCGATATATCTGAGGGCGAAATAAATAAGAAACTGCTGGAATCCGAGCTGGATGCCGTTGTCGTCATCCCCGGGGGGTTCGGCAAAAGCGTATACGACGGCAAGGTCAAGACTATAGAGGTCGTATCGCTGAAAGGCCAGTCTGTTACTGCCTGGCTTGAACAAATGCTGAATAGCCACGTCGATTCGCTTTCCAGACTTTCAGCGGCGGCCGGCGGCGATAAAGCCGCGTTTGATAATATGTACGCGCTGATGAAAAATGAACTTATCAAAATGAACGTTGTCAAGCTGGCTGACAGGGTCGTTTCCAAGAATATGACCATTACTGCGATCGGGATGCTCATAATGTTCATGATGCTTGGAACGAGCTTCACGTCGATGCTCATACTGAAGGAGAAAAGGAACCGCACATACCACCGCATATGCTCCGCGCCGGTAAACGCCTGGAAGTATATTCTGGCCAATGCGGTGACGAGTCTTATCACGACGATAATACAGATACTGATAATACAGCTGTCTATGAAATATATCTTCCGTATAGATACAGGCATTGGCGCCGTGGAGATGTTTACCGTGCTTCTGATGTTCGGGTTTGTTGCAATAGGTATCGGACTCGTCGTAACGGCATTCTCAGGCTCTTCATATATGGCAAGCACCCTGAGCACACTTATAATGACGCCCACCTGCATGCTGGGCGGCTGCTTCTGGTCGGTCAGCATGATGTCGGAATTCATGAGGAAGCTCAGCTACTTCATGCCACAGAGGTGGGCCATCGAGGCGCTCGAGAAGCTGCAGGCGGGGGACAGCATGGCAGGCATATATCTCAACCTGTTTGTACTTTTTGCCTTCGCACTGGCATTTATACTGATCTCGGCGTATAAATTCTCGAGGACTTCGAACGTACAGAAATTCGTGTAAGTGAAACAGAGGGACGGTTCTACTCGAACAATGCCTGAATCTCTTCCCTGGTCATCTTTGAAAGTAGTGTTTCGCCGGGTTGGATGACGGCGTCGATCATATTGCGCTTCTTTTCCTGGAGAGCAATTATTTTTTCCTCAATGGTGCCCCTGGTGACGAGTTTCATGACATAGACGGACTTCTTCTGGCCTATGCGGTAGGAGCGATCCGTTGCCTGATCTTCCACGGCGGGGTTCCACCAGGGATCATAATGTATGACAGTGTCCGCACCGGTTAGGTTGAGGCCGGTTCCGCCCGCCTTGAGTGAAATAAGGAAAACCTTCCCTACACCCTCATTGAACGAATTGACCATATATCCCCTTTCTGAGACAGGAGTCGAGCCATCCAGGTACAGAGCCGGTATCTTAAGCTCTTCGAGCTTTTTACGGATCATCTGCAGCATTCCTGTAAACTGAGAGAATAACAGTATCCTGTGGCCGCCCTCCAGTGAACCCTGCAGTATTTCTTCAAGCAGCTGCAGCTTGCCGCTTTCACCTTTATAGTTGTCCACAAACAGCGACGGATGGCAGCACAGCTGCCTTAATCTCGTCAAGGCAGCCAGGATACGGATCTTGCTCCTTTCGAGGCCGAATTCCTCGAGCTCCTGCCTGACTTCGCCTCTTATATCCTCAAGATACGCGAGGTACAGCTTCTTCTGCTCCTCCGTCAGGTCGGCTATCATTGTATTTTCAATCTTCTCGGGCAATTCGTTCAGGACGTCCTTCTTAAGTCTTCTCAGTATAAACGGACTTATCTGCCTGTTCAGGTCGTTGAGCGCTTCATAGCCCTCTTCACTTGCCGCGGGCTTCGCGTATTTCTCGTCGAAATGGCTGTAAGAATACAGGTAGCCCGGCAGAATGAAGTCGAATATTGACCAGAGTTCGTACAGGCTATTTTCCATAGGCGTCCCTGTAAGCGCAAACCTGGTTTCTGCACGGACCTGCTTTACCGAATGTGCGTTTCGCGATCCCGGGTTTTTGATATACTGCGCCTCATCCAGTATGCAGTACCTGAATTCCTGCTTTTCATACAGTTCGATATCTCTCCTTATTAGCGGGTAGGAGGTGATCACTGCGTCGTATCCTGCCAGAGCTTCGATTTTGTCCCGCCGCTCGTCTCGGCTGCCTATTACGGCTGTGTAAATCAACTCCGGCGCAAACTTGTCAAGCTCGGCGCACCAGTTGAATACCAGCGATGTAGGCACGACTACGAGGGATGGCTTCGCGCCCTTCTCCTTCTTCGCGGACAACAGCAGCGCTATGACCTGCAGCGTCTTGCCAAGGCCCATATCGTCCGCAAGTACGCCGCCCAGTCTGTAGTGGTCGAGAGTTTTCAGCCATTTGAAGCCAAATTTCTGATAATCCCTGAGCGATCCCGTAAGCCCGGCCGGAGCGTGGAACGACATATCTTCAGGTTCCCTTATGTTCTGCACGAATTCCTTGAACGCGGCATTCCTTTCGATATTGTGGATGCCGAGATCGCGGATGTTCTGGTCCAGGTATGCGGCTCTGAAGCGCGGCATTTCTATAAAATCGTTTTCAAGCTGCTCCGGCGCTACGTCGAGCTTTTCCATAAAATCATTGATACGGGAGAATTCATTCGAATCCAGCTTAATAAAGCTGCCGTTCTTCAGCTGATAAAACTTCTTCTTCCTGCGTATCGACGCAAAAATGTCCGCAAGCTCGGAACGGTCGATCCCTTCCGCATCGAATGAAAATTCCAGCATGCTTGTTTCATTGTTCAGCCTGAAGCGGGCGGAGAATGATACGGATGCTCTTAGTTTCAGGTTTTTCAGGCTTTCGGAGTAGTAGACCGAGGCGTAATCCTGGAGCAGCGGTACCAGCCTTAATATAAAGTCATAGATATTATCGTCGCCCGAAAGGTGTATCTTACCTTCCCTAACTTTGAAATCAGCCATTCCGAGTACGTCCAGTATGGCCTCCTCATTTTTTATGTCGCGTATGAGCAGCTTTTCGGAGGACTGGTTTGTCCTTATAAATGGCAGGAAAGGGTTGATAGTGCTGTCACCGTATATGAACCGAACTTCGGCAACGATGTCAAAACCGTCACGGTCAATGTAGACCTCGGCTTCAAGCGGCAGCTTTTCGATCGTGGACTGTACCTGCTCCGAAATGATAAGCTTGCCCGCCTTTTCGGCAAAAGGCAGGATTTCGGAGATGAAACGCTGTTTGTCTTCATTGATGAAACGCAGCTTCCGGCCCTTCTGGCTCATCATGGCCATATAGAAGGGCTTCAGGTATTCGCTCTGCTGCCTGGAGATCCTGTAGATCTCACCTCCGGAGTAGAAGTATTCGCCGTCTTCGGTCAGCGGGAGCATGGAACCCTCAAAATCTATATTCAGGACAAAATCCTGCGCATCGCTGGTCAGAAGGAACTGGACCGGTATATCCTCCGTTTTGATTTTTACAGCTTCATGCTCGGTTCCCAGGATCGCCGCTGGAAACGGCTCATTCTCATATATCTGCAGGAACCTTTTAAGCGTGCTGTCTGTCAGGCATACTTTCGCGTCGGGGAAGATACCTGTGCCGGAGCGACCGTGGCTCAGCCTGTCTACGAGCTTATCGGTCTCATATATTTCCCTCAGCAGGTTGACCAGTTCCAGATCCCTGCCTTTAAACTCATGGCGCGAAGGGTAATACGTGAATTTTTTGCCGAAATTGAGTTCAAGGTTGTTATCCATATAGTATAACAGCCGTTTTATATCCTTTACTATATACAGCCTGTCCTGCCCGATTCGCAGCTTGATGGCAGGTTGGAGCGATTTGTCGGAAGTTTCGGATCTTGTCAGTTCAAATGTCGGCTTAATGAAGACCGTTGACTTTACAGTTATCTGTTTGTCGCTGAAAAAGTTGAAAATATCCTTGGCAGCCTGCCTGAAGCGCAGTTCACGAAAAAAGCCCTGGGCGTCCTTTTCCTGGATCAGCAGCAAAACTGCCACCATATGCTTGCAGCAGCCCCAGCCGTCGTTCCCTACAGGGCATGTACAGTCAGCTTCGGAAAGCTTTCCTGAAATGTCGAACTTCAGGTGCAGCGTGTAAAGCTTTGAGCCAAGCACCGTAGCGGTAAAAGTCCGTCTTTCCTGATTGTACTGCACGGATTTTATTCGCTTGTTAATGTAATAATCCTGACCTGCTTCAAATTCATTGGAAGGCGTTTTTGCCAGGATGGATTCCCGGGTCAAATCGAACATTTTTACTCCTGAAATGCGCATTTGATAATAAAATGCGCTGTTTATTCCGGTATAACCGTATCATTATATTATATAACATTTTGAAACTGTTTTAACCAAAATTAATTCGAAAATATATTATTGAAGAAGCCAAAACGGATATATTCAGTAAGAGGCTATGAATATGGAGGCGGATAGTAAACCTGATTGCTGCGTAAGGCTAAGGCTCGAGCAGCGGCGTAAGCCCGCCGGTATGATAGATGTAAAGCTTGTGCAGCGGCCTTGTCATGGCTACGTAAAGGAGCTTTATATCGAGTTCATCCTCCGTATAACCTTCGCTGTCGGCGTTGTATATGACCACCGCGTCGAATTCCAGGCCTTTTGCCAGGCAGGACGGCAGCACCACGAGCCCGCTTTTGTAGACTTCTTCCTTGCCGCTGACCAGCGTTATATCGCCGACCTGCTTCGACAGCTGGGAATGGACTTCCCTACACTCTTTAAGGGTTTTGCAGATGACGGCTATCGATTTGTATGAAAGACTTCTGAAATCTGCAATGTTTTTTGTGATCTCGCGTATAATGGCCTGACTGTCGGGCATGGCAGTTATTTTTACCTTTTCGCCGTGACGGATGACAGGACGTCCCTTGTTGACTTCGCGGCTTTTTATTTTATCGAGCACTGTATTTGCAGCATCCATGATCTCAACCGTAGTTCTGTAGCTCTGCTCCAGTGTCAGGAATTCATTCTTCCTGTCGCTGAAAACGTGCTCCGTGATCTCGTTCCACTCCTTTATGCCCCTGTAGGAGTGTATTCCCTGGTTCAGGTCGCCGAGTATCGTAAACGAACTGTCCTTGATGATGCGCTTCAGTACGAAGATCTGAAATGCGCTGAAATCCTGGGCTTCATCTATGACGACGTGCCTTACCGGGATCTTCTCGTCGATGCCATATATGCAGAATTTTAGGTATATGATCGGCGCGAGGTCCTCTATATCCAGGTATCCGGACTTCAGCATGTCGGAAGTATAGCTGCGGGCGAATTCGCAAACCTCGCTGCTCAGGTAGGGGCCCACGATCTTTTTGAATAGTTCGCCGTCGTTTGCAAAGTCCTTGTAATATTCATAAGGGCTCAGCTTCGAGATCTTTTTGATATATTCGCCTACAGCGCTTTTTACAGTGCTTTCAAGGTGCGCGAGAGCGTAGTCCCTTTGATCGATAGTGCCGGCTACCAGCCTTTGCCGCTCCTCCTCGTCATAGATCGTCGCCTTGAGCAATGCGACCCGCTTGTCGCAGTCTTCGTGAAGCTGGTTTATAACAGCCTGCTTTTTCACTGCAAGGCGTGACTTCAGATTTTTCCTGATCTCGTCGACCCTTCTTGCGATCGGCCACATTTTATACTGCGTCAGGAACAGCTCGTTGAGCTCCGTATACCTGTAGATCAATGTGGAGCCCAGCACGAAATCCTCTTTCGGTATGAAGTTTTCTTCGATCAGCTTGAGGTAGGAGTCCAGCGCTTCCTTGAAGCTCATCGACGCCTTGAACTCGGATGTCTTTCTGACAAGGGAGAGGCGCGCTTTCTCAGCGTCGCCGAGCGTATGGTCGACGAAAGCGAGGAGTTTCTCATTTGCATCGCGCAGCTTGAACCTCTTGCCGATCAGATCCTGCGCAAAATCTTCGAAGGTCGTCTGGCGTACTTTCTCAACGCCCAGTTCAGGCAGCACGTCCGAGATGTAATTCAGGACCAGCCTGTTTGGGGCGATTATCATGAAGTTTTCCGGAGAGAATGACTTTTCATAGTTATATATTAGATATGCGATACGATGCAGCGCTATCGTGGTCTTACCGCTTCCGGCAGCACCCTGTACGATGAGCGGCCGCCACATATCCGCTCTTATAATGGCATTCTGCTCGGCCTGTATCGTGGTGACGATATCCTTCAGGCGGTTGTCGGCATTGGCGCCGAGAGAGCTTTGCAGGAACTCGTCATTCGTGGTGATGTCGATGTCGAATATTTCGTTGAGTTCACCCTTATCTATTGAAAACTGCCTTTTGAGCCTTAGCTCCCCGTCTATTTTCCCGTCGGGGCATTCGTACGCCGCGTCCCCGAGCCGCCCTTCATAATACAGGTTTGCAACGGGAGCGCGCCAATCCACGATTATCAGCTTCTGATCCTCATCGCGTATCAGCGACATCTTGCCGATATACAGTTTTTCCGCTTCCTTTTTCTCTTTCTCCAAGAAATCGATACGGGCGAAATAAGGTTTGTTCTTGGCTGCGACGAGGTTTCTGACCTTAACATCCATATTGCCCTGCAGCAGGTTGTTTACTATGATATCGATGTAATCCTGGCTGTTTTCGGCGTTGAAATGTCTTCTTGCCTTGTCCAGGTCGCTGTCGACCCGCCCTTTCTTTTTGAGTGTGCTTTCGAGGCTCTTTTCCACGTACCCGAGCGTATAATTACACCTTGCCAGCTCTTCCTTATAATCCGGGTGTTTTATTGCAGGCATCGTTTCACCTCCATACATATTGATCTGCTTACAAAAATTCCTGTAAATTTCCGCGCGGACTTTTATTTTACTTTATCAGGCGCGGAAAATAAAGGGGCAGAAAGTCCGAAAAGCAAGCTTCCCGAATCTAGCGCCAAAGATATCGGATATGCGATTATTATTTCTCAGTTTTTCTGGTTAGCGTAAAGTTACTGTAGGGAAATTAATGGAATAAAAAGGTAAAACAATAGAAAAGAAGATGAAATCCTGTTAATATATAGTTTCTCAAGACAAATATACAACAAAGGATGATCATCTTCTATG
>JAEYOM010000113.1 GCA_023411715.1 Bacillota bacterium
ATGCCTTGAGGATACAAAAAAGATGCCGCATCAAGCTGGTATCCCCTTGGCGGTGGAGTATATTGGGACAAATTGCAGCTACTGAACCTATTTTTTCGCACACGATGCTATACTTTTTCAGAAAGAAATTACGTATGTTCGCATTTCTAAATTGTTGCCTCAAATGCACTGCTTATCTCTTCAGATAGTCTCTATTAAAATTGTAAGCAATAAAACCCTCAGGCTGTAATTCATTTGAAGGCTTTATTCGTTACAATTTAACTTTTCTAATTTTCAGAGATATTCTGGTTTGATAGTTGCCGATATCTCCTTAGCATTAGAAACGCAGCCTGTCAATTATGTATTTTATCTTTTCTTTTGAAATATCCATATCATGATATCTTCAGTCATTCTTAGCATCATAAGAGAATCTTCTTTGGAAGGGATTTCAACAGTACCTTCTTGTCTGTGAGTTCCATAATTCGATAACATGGAATATATGCTGTAAATGTCGCGAGTTTTTTTATAGTTTCCACCCGCATTTTTTTCAAAAAAATCTGCCCGCTCATTTTTCCCTAATCCATCTAAATGCCTTTTAATATCTTGCATATTGGTATCACTAAGTTCTTCTGAAACGGCTGCCACACCACGAAACCATTTTGATTCACTGGTTTGAGTCTTTCAAAAAAAGTGCTATGGATAGAAAGATAAACGTCCTTTCATAATAATTCGCCTAAGCGTTATAAATACTACAAATATTCGGTAACTAAATCAGTAAAAAGTATACCTTCTAAATGGTCTATTTCATGGCAGAAACATTTTGCTAAATCTCCTGTACCTGTCAATGTAATTTCCTCTCCATTTTCATTTAAGGCTTGTACTGTTACCTTCTCAGGTCTTATTAACTTTCCCCATTTATTTGGAATACTCAAACAACCTTCTACAACTTCTTGTGTTCCTTCTTGTCCAATTATCTTTGGGTTTACTAATTTTATAAGTCCATGTCCCATATCGATTACAACCAATCGCTTCAATATGCCTATTTGTGGAGCAGCTAACCCTCCACCATTTTCTGTGTTATACATGGTATCAGCCATATCATTTAATATTTGTCTTATTTTATCATCTACAACTTCAACTATCTTGCTCTTTTTTCTTAATATTTTATCATCAAACGTTCTAATTTGCCTTAATGCCATTTAAACCACACCTCTGCTTTGCTCAGCTCTTGATTTTCTTTCACTTTTTTCAAAAAGAAAAACTTCCTCTATGGTACTACGGAATACTTTAGCAATGTCATAAGCCAACCATATAGATGGTTCAAACTTTTCTGCTTCAATAGCATTAATTGCTTGTCTTGATACACCTACAAGTTCACCTAATTGTTCTTGGGTTAGCCCCAACTCTTCACGAAATTGTTTTAATTTATTTTTCATTAATTATCACTCCTGTAATGTTTACCTTACATTATTAATATAATATTACTTCAATTTTATGTCAAGTCACCCTTGTATGATATATTAAATAAACTTCGTCTTAAAATACTTTTACGACGTATTATAAGGATATCATAATATCTTGATATCGAAAACAAGCCAAACAATGACAGGATGGACATGCAGACTACTGAAAAACAAGTGATTTTTAGCAAGCGCCTCTTTTTTCCCTTCGCTGTCCTTTAGGTACGAATGATAGAACCTTTTACACGGAATTCAAGTCCGGCGTGACGGTGGATGTAGAAACATAGCATAAAAGGAACAAGGCACTCTACGAAGTTTGAGCGTAGGGTGCCTTGCACTTTTTTCTGTTATCGAATTATGCCACTTACAGCCATACTGCCCAGTCGCCATAATGGAATGTTCCGCTTCCGTGATGAAGTTTTCCCTCTTGTTTAAGCTGTCGAAAAGCATCTCGCATTTGGTTTAAAATTTCCGGTTGTATATCCAAGTTGTGGTGTGCGGGGAATACCCGTTTCACCGGCAAAACAGAGATTTTTTCCAAGGATTCCAGATAAGCCGCCGGGTCTGTGGAGGGATAGTATGCAAACAAGGTGTCCTTATAAACAAGATCGCCGGTAAAAAGATAGCCGCGCTCTTTTTCCCAAAAGCACATATGCCCCGGGGAGTGCCCCGGCGTATGCAGTATTTCAATGACTCGACCGCCGATGTCAATCACATCGCCGTCGTGCAAGGCCCGTGTGGGCGTACCTTGAAAAAACTCATAGGTGTTGACATCGTATCCATTTGGTAAATCACAACGATCAACCACCATATTACGGATCGTATCCATTGTAAGAGGGAACCCGCCCGAAAGCCAGTCCAGTTCCGCCTCATGGGCGTAAAAATCAGGATAGTATTTGTGCCCTCCGATATGGTCCCAATGAATATGTGTAGCTATGGCAGATATGGGTTTATCCGTCAGCTTTTCCACTTCTTCGGATATGTCGAAAATGCCAAGCCCGGTGTCAATGAGCAAGCTTTGTTTGCTTCCGTTCAAAAGGTAACAATGTGTTTCTTCCCAATGCCTGTATTCGCTGATGATATATGTATCCGTGTCAACGCGGTCTATGGTAAACCAATCACTCATTATATTTTTCCTTTCCGTACTGCTCGATTGCATTCTGTGTATACTTCCGTACAAATTTGGTTTTCCGCTCTGTGTATCCGTCCCGATCATGCTTGAACGGTTTCCAAAGGGACAACTTAAGTCGCTCATAATCCTTTGCAATTTCGGGATGTTCGTTCAGATAATCCCGGAAATACAGCTCGTCGTGATCGCCGAATTTTCTCAAGTGCAGATGGAATACCTGCTCGGCAAAGCCGTCCGGCGTATATCCCTTGTTAAAATCCATGCGGGTTTCATTCTGCGCCATACACAAATAGCCGTTCTTTAACAGCAGTTCCTTTATTGTTTGATGATTCTTAAACGGGGCTTCTACTAAAATATCAACAATCGGTTTTGCCCAGATTTCTTTGATGGCCGTACTTCCAATGTGATAAATTCGAATGGTCTTCGGCAGAAATGAGAACAAAAACTCCTGTTCTTCATGATACCAGTCCTTCCAGTATTCCTTGTGCTCCGTTAACTGAATAGGGAACAGTTCCCACAGTTCCTGAAGTGTCATTTCCGACAACGGTTTACGCATCAGAACACCCGCTTTTCATATGAGTTCTTGTTTCATCCGGTTGGTATTCTGTAATCAAATGCAACGCCCACCGGAAAAGTTGCCCGGAAAGCTGGTCAAAATCAGCTTGTGCCAAATTAGCCTGCTGTTTTAGGGCAGCCGCAGTTTCAAGTATTTCGCGTTCCGGTTGCTGCAGAACCGAAAGCAATTCCGTTTTCCTCTTTCGATAGGTTCCTGTCTGGAGAAAGAAAACCGCCTGAACGATAAAAGTTGACGATTTATACAATGCCTTCAGCAATTCACCGTCCTTCTCATGTACCATGTTATGCCCGCACATGTGGTAAATATTGCAGGCTCCGATTCGGACAGCCCGGCGGACGTCTTCCTTGCCAATCAGCTCTTTCAGAAAATCAATGTTACCGAGAATCGTTGTGGTATCGTAATAAAACTGGAACAAATCGAAGCGTTCCCAGTTTTTCAGTTCCTGAAGGCCGGAAATAAATCCGCATATTTTTTCTCGGTTTGGAAGCGAATCCAGCATAGTACCATATGTTTTTAAATCCTCGGGTTCTGCGTGATCAAGTATCACAACCATATCAATATCGCTGTTGTCCGTCGCTTCTCCACGACCGTAACTGCCCTGCAATCCGACGAAAGCCAGCCGAGAACCGAACAGACTCTTAAGTTTGCTTAAGTATTGTTGTATCCATGTATCAATATTAACTTGCATGATTTCTCCTTTTAGGTTTCGCTTGATTCTTCACTTTCTAACAATTGAAATGCTTGCCAATTATCCATAAACTCTCTATGGAATTCTCTTTGAGAAAGAGGTTTCTTGTTATTAGGAGTTAACTGCACATAAATTGTATAAGCTGCTGCTTGAATACTTATACGTTGCTCTTGCACAATTTCCCCTATGATTTCAGAATCGTGAGGTGTAAGCATCTTAAGCTCTCCCTTCATTAATAAATTCCTACTACAATATTACAGCAGGTTGGAAGCACGTCAGCCAGGCGCGCTTTTTTCCATCTCTTGCCTAAGCTATAATAAGGGGGGTAATTGGTCTGTTTATTGCTACAGTAACAGCATATTTTGTGCAAACATCCAACCTGACCACACAACCTCGCCACGCGAACCGCTGACTCTAGGTCGTACACACGCGAAGTCGTGACATCTAAATCGTCCATTTGCGTCCAAAATCCGCACTCTGGACTTGTTCCCACGAACCAATAAAATTACGATTTTCAATCACTCGATTTTTTACATCAAAATCCCGAAAACGGCTTATCCGCTGGGCTTTTCGCCCTCTCAATAAAACAAACCACTTCTGTGTGCCTTGAGTGGGCAATAATGATGTTGTTTGATGCTGGCGCCCCCTTGGCGGAAGTATAAATTACTCTAATTATTATTGCTATATTTATCTGCATTACAAAAGTTTCCACTTAAACTTGCCTGCTGTAGGATATGATTCTCCATTGCTTTTAACCATTGCCTTTTCTTTGTTTTAGGAGACAATTCACACATGCAATCCAACACATAAGCTGTAAAAATATATCTATGGCTGCTTTTTATTATTCTTGGCGGTTTTGGCCCCCTATACCTATGTTTTCCATAGGCAATTCCCTGAATAGCGGGAAAAGGCTCCGATATTCGCTTACCAAAGCTGATTGATTCCGGAATAGTATTACAAACAGGAATGTTCCAAATAATCCAATGATTATATCTCCCGATTATCGGTATGTCTAAATCATCTAGCATAATTGCAATAGATTTTGCTGCTGGATGAATGTTATCCAGTTTAAGTTCCGGTGAATTATCTTCCCCTCTTCCTGTATATCGAACCGGGATCCTCGTGCCTTCCTTAAAAGCTTTACTTGTCAGTTTCAGCTTTTTCTCCTCCATATTCTCACCTTACATTTGCATTTGTCTTTTTAATTCCATCTGAATTCTTGCAATACCACTCATTCTTATTTTTGTTGGAAGTAATCGCAAAAGATTGTTTAAACACCCGGGATTATAACTTCTTTGTTTTGCATAAACTTCTTATACGCTATATTAGCTACTTTATCAGCAGACATCGCGTTTTTAGGTATACTCTTACCTGCACGATGAAAGAATTCAGTTTTTGTGGCACCAGGACACAATACGCATACTTTTACACCCATTTTTATTGCTTCATATCGAATTGCTTTACTAAAGCTGTATACAAAAGACTTACTCGCATAATAGGTACTTGTATATGGGCCTGGTTGAAATGCTCCTGTTGATGCGACATTTAAGATCCTTCCATCCTTTTTCTTATACATATCTGCAAGGAATAACTTGGTTAAGTCCACCAAAGTAAGTATATTCAACATCAACATATTCTCTTCCTGCTGCAAACTGACTTCTTCTATTGGACCTACAACACCAACACCTGCATTATTGACTAATATAGGAATATCAATATTCATTTCTTTAATTTGATCATATACCTTTTGGGCTGAACCATTTTCACATAAATTCTGTTCTATGGTTCTGATGTCTACATTAAAATCTTTCTTTAAACTATTCTTAGCATTTTGCAGCTTATCCTTGTTTCCCGAAACAATAATAACCCCAAATTGATTACTGGCAAAAATTCTTGCCAATTCATACCCGATACCACTCGAACCACCTGTTATTAATACATATTTCATATCAGAAACTCCTTTCCATTTCCTATATTCTAAAAGAGAAAGAAGCATCTGTAATTCACCTATGTCAATTTTTTTCTAAATTTTATTGATTTTTTTATCCTACTTAATGAACTCTCTCTTATGCCTATATATGAAGCAATATATTTCTGATTTATTGGTTGATTCAGCTTGGGAAACTGCCCCAGGAATAATCTGTAGCGTTCTTCAGCACTTGTCATGACTAAATCCCTGGCCTTCTTTTCCAAATCTTCCACTACCCTTAAGGCGTATTGGCTAATTGCTTTAAATATGCCATTATCTTTTTCCATAGCCTTGCTTAAAACACCATACGAAATCTGAATACATTTGCAATCCTCCAAGCATTCAATATTAAAAGAAGATGGGCTATTTGTCCTAAAACCCTCTGTTGAAAAAAATTCATTTTCACAAGTAAAGCATTTTGTAATATCATGTCCTTTTTCATCAATATAGTAACCTCTAACTAATCCCTGAATAACAAAATACATATTAGAAGAGCTGTCACCTTGCAAAAGAACATTGGTTCCTTTTAGGAAATTTATAAATGTACAACACTCATCAAGGATCTGTTTAGCAGATTCATTAATATTAAAATTGATTCCTTTTTCCAACAGTATACTTGCTTTCTGAACCACAATATCATCCTCCCGGCATGATATCATTAAGCTAAAAAATTATATTACTCTGCATCTTTCTATACTCTCTTCAACTATAAATGTAATTATTCCAACCTCTCTAAAATGCTTTTTACTTTTTCTGTAATATACTTTGAGTGTGTTTTCTTTTGACCAAACTCCCAATCACCCCAAGCCTTATATACAGATTCAGCTATAAAACCCCATGGTATCTGCTTTGCTCCTTATAATACCCACCATCTCCAGAATTCGTTTACCTTTATGCAACCATTCAAATTTTGTTAAAATGTCAACCACATGCAGAATATCATACCAAAGCAATGGGGCTTTTAGCTTCTGGAATCCGCTTCCCATTACAAACATATAAGGTCTTCGCTCTTTTCTTTGCTCCCACAATGAAAGCAACACTTCTGCGCCATTGATAGCTTTTCTTTGCCATATAATTCAACTCCGTTTTTTCAAAATAATCCATTATTATTTTATCACATAAATTTAAGGAATTTAGCAAATCATTTGCTTATGCTAAATCTAGCGATGAGTAAAATTAATAATTCAAATCGGAAATATAACTGTATACATGTATTTAAGCTCTATGTCATCTTTTTTATATCCTCAAGGGTTACTTGATAATTACAGCAACATTAATTCAAGCTAAAGCCTTTATTTTCAAGGGTTTCAAGCACGTTCGATCCTTGTGACATTTTCTGTATGCCTTGAGTGTACAAAAAAGATGCCGGTAGGCCCTGGTAGGGCCTTGGCGGAAGGGTATTTTTTACAAAAATAGATACTAGTTAGTAAAAATTGTGTACAATAAAGCTTTTAAATTTCTTGCAGTTTGGGAATTAATTTGCTTCATGATTTTGTTGTTTGGAAAGAAGCTATTTCTTTTGGCTGCTTACAAAAATTGCCACAGCTTGGGAATGAGGCATGTTAAAGTCGTATAAACTCTTTGAAAATCAGAACTTTAATTATCTATCACTTACTATGTTTGGACTATAGGAAAGCGAAGGTGAAATATACGTTTGATAAGGCTTGAGTTTTTGTGGAGCAGCCTCTCTAATTAAAGCTCTTGCAAGTACTAACGTGGTATCAATAATTTGAATATTGTTAATAACCTGATTTGTCAATGCCAACGGCATTTCTGAACAGCCTAAAACAATCAACTGTGCTCCTTTGTTTTCCAAATGGTTAATTCCATTTATTAAAAGTTCTCTGGCAAACTCCGTAGTCTGAGAGGCACAAGACTTAATTCCAAAAATTCTATCATATATTGCCCTATTAACTACATTTTCCTGTATGACTTTTTCTGGAGTTACAGCTATTAGACCTCTTTTCACAAAGGCTTTCTCATAAACTTTTGATATAAATGCCCCCGTGGTTGACAAAACTCCGACATACCTTACATCCGGGAAATTGATCTTAATAAAATCACTGACCTCATCAATCAAATTTATTAGTTTTATCTTAACACCTTCCTTTTTCAAAAGGTCATATATGATACTAAATATTTCGTCGGAATGAAAGGTATTACACGGTATCCCTACAATATCAACACCCAGATTGCCCATATATTTTAATATCTTAAAAATAGCGTAAGCAGGATTAAGACCTTTATGATTTTTCAGATATTCGGTTCTGTCTCCGATAAGACTTGGAAAAGATATTAGGACAATAGGTAGATGTTCCTGATCTATCATCGCTATCGTTTGGTCTAAAACTTTTTTTGCCAGATCTATTCCTGCATATGGCCCCATTCCGCCAATAATACCAATAGTTTTACCTTCGCTCATAAATATCCCCCGGTAATTTTCATTTTTATTTCCGACTAGTAATTATAGGCAAAGGTAACGCGTTGTAATCCAGCTTCCCGTTGCATGTCAATGGCATTGCAGATATGTTTATAAGGTAATTGGGAATCATATGATTTGGTAGTTTATTCCTTAAGTGGGATACGATGTTGGACGGATCTACCTTATAAAAAGAAGTATAATATGCAATATAGTACTGAGAAGAAATAAATATCTTATAAGCTTCATCCATACTATCGTTTTTATTCATCATAAGACGAGGATCACCATGTTCTCCCTCCATAAATATAACAGTGGTTTCCTTGACTCCTGGAACAGTTAAAATCTCATTTTCTATTTCTTCGAGTTCTATACGAATACCACGCACTTTAACCTGCCTATCTATTCTGCCGTAGAACTCAATATTACCGTCATCAAGAATTCTACCCAAGTCACCGGTTTTATACAGAATATTGCTATACCCGTTATTAATAGGATTCATAACAAACTTTTCATCCGGAATTTCTGAGTTATAATAGCCCAACGTGCTATACTGAGTATCAATATATATTTCACCTATCTCGCCAGGCGCACAGATTTTGAGATAATTGTCCATAATATAAATTTTAGTGCCTATTATAGGTTTACCGATAGGAATAATATACTTCTGAACATCTGACGAAGAAAGGCAGTAAAAGGTCTTTATCATCGTTGTTTCTGTCGGGCCGTACATATTGACTATTTGTATCCTGTCTCCAAAAATATCGTACCATTTTTTAATATCACTTACACGTAACCGTTCTCCTGCCATTAATACCAATTGTAGATCAATTAAATTATTGTTTGCCATAGTATTGGATTTGAAAATTTTAAATAGACTCGGAGTGCAATGCAAGAGATTGATTCTACTCATCTCCAGCCAGTTAACAAAATCTCCTGTTCTTATAATGTTGTAGAGATTACTAGGAATACAAACTATCCCTCCTGCAAGTAATGGAACAAATAAGTCTCTTAGAAATGCGTCGAAGCTGGGAGAGGCAAATTGGCTTACCTTAGTATTTTCATTTATATTGAATGTATCAATTTCCCAGTCAATAAAATGAACTAAACTTTTATTAACGCCTATAATCGGTTTTGGTTTGCCAGTCGTACCGGATGTGAAATAGATATAAATGGGATCTTCATTACTATAAGTAATACTATCGAAAGTTTCAGTCAAATTGTTTTGAAAAAAGAAGCTGTTTTCAACGATTAAGCAATCAGGGCTTTTCTTATTATTCTCTACATAACAGGACATGACCCTATCACTATTTGCTCGATCTGTTATTATTAATGAAGTATCGATCTCTTCCATCATACCGTATAATCTGTTTATTGGGTAGGATGGCTCCAATGGCACAAACACGCATCCGGCCATTAAAATTCCGATTATTGATGCAATCAAATTGATCCTGTCATCTAAAATTATTCCGATATGCGAGTGCTGTTTTATGTTATTTGATATTATCCAGTTTTTAAAATAACTGGACTTGTTATAAAGTTCCTTATACGTCAGAGTTACATCGCCATACTCGATAATGGTCTTATTACTGTATTTATGAAAGGACTCAGTTAATCTATCCTGAATAGTTGTGTTTAACATAACCATGATCACCTCAATTCAAAAATAACTGCATAGTAAATCCCCACTTAAGAAGTCTGATACATATAATAGAAAGCACTACCAATTGGGTAGTGCCGGCCGAACTTTACTTTATATAGCCCCCCAGAGTTCAAAATCAAGTACTTTTAGGTGTTTTCGATTTTAGGGTTTACTATATAATGTTCTGCCAATACTATTTCGTTGTTAAAATAGAACCTGCTCCATAACATTCACAAAATACCTCTAGACATGCACACCAATTGTTGCAGCCACATGCATTATAGCAACCACAATAAAATTGGAATGAACAGTTGCCCAATGGATCGCAGGGAACCCAATTTATAGTTACCCCTGAATTACCACCTATCACAATATCCATTCTTTCACCCCCCATCCACATAAAAACCGTAAAATGCCTCAAACAACACTAAGCGAAGCATTTTAGTTAATTAATAAATATAACAGACCACCGTACACAAATTGTTGCAGCCACATGCACTATAACAGCCACAAAAAAATTCAAATGAACAGCTGCCTAATGGGTCGCAGGGAATCCAATTTATAGATACCCCGGAGCTACCGCCAACAATAATATCCATTTTTTCACCTCCTATCCAAGAAATAAAAGCTAACTGAATAAGCAATCAGTATCCATCGAGAGGACATAAGTTTAAGGAGACACATGTACCATTACAATTACAATAATTATTGCAGCCACATGCACTATAGCAACCACAAAAAAATTCAAATGAACAGCTGCCTAATGGGTCGCAGGGAATCCAATTTGTAGATACCCCGGAGCTACCGCCTATAATAATATCCATTTTTTCACCTCCCATCCATGTATATTAGGTAAAACTAATAGTATTGTCGACTATATCCATGATACTGTTATTATGACTTATGATTAGTATAATTTTTGAATGTTTTATCTTAAGCAAGTATTCTTTTAATTTGTTTACAGTGCTGATATCTAAAGCAGATATAGGTTCATCAAGGATTAACATATCAGGATTTTTCAATAGTGATTTAATTAAAGAAATCTTTTGTTTTTCACCGCCCGAAACGTTTGTATTATTCTCGGAAATGATATTTCCCGAATCATTTACTCTTGAATAAAGTAAATCTGTTATTCCAAAGTCTTCACAGAGGTTGTTTAAGTAATCATCATCATGTTTGTCCAATCCGAAAATAATATTGTTTTTAACCGTATCCTGCAGTAATACCGGCTCTTGCTCCACCAAGGATATATGGTTTTTTCTAAGCTGGTACATATCGATATCCTTCATATCGATATTATTATAGCTAATCCTCCCGCAATAAGAGTATCTTAAGCCAATGATAAGATCTATCAGTGTACTCTTACCTGTTCCATTATTGCCAACTATACCGTATATTTTGCCTTTCTCAAATGTATAATTAAATCTTGATATGATGTTTTTATCGGATGAGTATCCAAAATCCAGATCTGTTAAGGAAATTTCCGATATGCTCTCTAATTTTACTGAACCATTATTATCCTGATCACGAAATCTTATTTCTCTTACTCTGTTCCAGGAAACTAAATTTTCTTGCCATGCTTGCCCAAATCTCAGGAAAAATCCAGTGCTATCCAGTAACATGAAAAAGTATGAATTAATCATAGTGAAATTTCCTATAGTCATTCTATTATTGATTATTTCAATACCTCCAAAACAAATCAGTAAAATAGTGCAAGTATATCTTAAACCCTTGATAAAATTATTATAAAAAAAGGTAGTCTTCGTATTTTTCATAGTACTTTTAAAAAAGATATTAAACTTATCATCCATTCTGCGGCCTAATTCTTGAAACCACACATTTATTTTGATAAGTTTAATAATTTTAAATTGCTCATTCATTTTTGAAAATAGCTTATTTTGGCTCTCCCTCAATTCCAGCGAGTTTTTGTATAATTTTTTCCTGAAAAAATAGTAAAACAATATATAACAAGGTATAATTAGAAGTATTATAAATAGAATCTTATAATTGATCCTCCACACAATCGTTACAACGCCGACAAGTGTAAATATGCTTAATATAAACCCTAAAACATTATCGAAAATGAAATTGACAATTTGGTTGGAATCCTGATTTATTCGTTGATTTAAATATGCACTATCGTTGCTGTTAAAAAAGTCCAAGGGCAATCGCTTCACATACTCAATCAAATCATAGTTAATTTTGTACACTATTTTCGTTTTAAAATTAACTGTAATCATAGTTACTATATATGTATTTATCATATCTAAAACAGAAAACAATATAATTGCTTTTGTAAAAAAAATAATGACTGAAATGTCTTTTAATGCAATAATTTTATCAATGAAATTACCTGTTATGTATGGTAATCCTACAGAAAGCAGCCATCCTAATGTGCACAGCAAAAAGAATATTGCAATCTTTAACTTATGTGGGCTTAAATAATGCAGAATAAATTTACTATAACTCATTATCGGCAACCTCATAATCTACTTATATTTAGAAAGGTAGGCGGTTTACTAACCTTCCTATATGTGATAAAAGATCCCATTACTTCATGACTATATTCTCATGTTCTTAGGAGAGGTACGTATCTGCCTGGTTATAATGGAATCTTCTTTTAGCATCACAATATAATATTAAACTGCGCATGACTCATTCGATCGTTCCATAGGTTTAATGCCCTTTTTGTAATTATCATAAATCAATTTGAATTTTTGCATATTTGATACCTTCCTATGTGAGCACGCAGGAGTATTTCCATTTGTTAACCTTTCCTGTGGACACCCGCCTTTGCACAGAGGGAGGCTTTTGCAGTTCGAACATTGCTCGGGTGTATCTAATAACAACCATGTAGTAAATTCCTCATTAGCTTTTATTCCTTCTTTTAAGCTTCCAATAGTATGTGACTTATTTCCAACATAATTCCAGCATTTATAAAATTCACCTTCCGGACCAATTACAAAATACATTGGCGTAAGTGCTCCGCACGATAAAGGCATAGTACTGGGATAAAAAGTTCGTAAAGCATCATATACGTTATATTCATTCATCTTTCTTAAAACATATGATTCTAATTCCCCGAACTCCTTCCAGTTGTAACACTTTTGTCTTCCATAATGCACTGCCTCTTCCAGGTTATGTACCGGTGCGAAATAGAAGCTGATTCCTTTTTGGGATGCCCAATTTTTATCGATTATAAACTTTAGAATGTCATCAATATATTGACTATTTTCCCTGTCAATATTTATACGAAGATTAACACCCATTAACCCGATTATTTGATCAATATTATTAGTGATAATTTCGAAACTGTCCTTAGTTGCGTCGATCAGAAGTCTTCTTTTATTATGGATTTCACCTATCCCATCTAAAGTAATCTGTGCAGATTGGACATTACATTCACTTACTAATATTTGAGCTACTTCTCTTGTCATCAAAATCCCATTTGTTATAATCGATGCTCTATATGCCAAATTCTTTTTTGTACTTATATCAAGAAATTCTTTACTCAATTCTCTAATAGTATCCAGTTCTAATAATGGCTCACCTCCATACCATGCAACTCTCAATCCCGTAGCATTTTCTGTCATATTATCAACAAACTTTACTAATTCCTTTCTAGTCTCTTCATCCATTCTTTTAGCGCCTTTTTTTTCGTAACAATAAGGACATCTCATATTGCAGTCAGAAGTGGGTGCAATGGTTAAAACAACATCCGTTTTCTTGGTAGCGTATCTAAAAATATACTCTGATATTTTTAAGGATTTTTTCTCATCAATGTCGTAGTCAACCAAAAACTTATTATCAATAAGCGTCTTTACGAATTCTCCATTCTCCTCACTAAGCTCTTCTATCGACTCGTCGTCAATACTATCAAAGTTATTATAAAATTCAATAAATTCTGGTTTAACGATGCCGAAAGAAGTACTGACACTATTAAATAACAACATTTCCCCGTTTTCTTTTTTATCAATTACCATATTATAAAACGATTTTCTTAATTTCATTTTTACCTACCTATTCCTTTCTATATGTTCATAATGTATCGCTTAATAGTTTGAACGTATGGGATAAGAGCATAATTCTAGAAACCAGTAACAGTTTCTATAAAATTATGCTCTCCCAATAATGTACAGCTACCTAGTGTTAACTCCCGTCTTTAAATAGACATGTGTCTCTAACTCCGCAGACGCTTTCAACAACGCAAAAATTATAGCAGCCACATACATTATAGCATCCGCAATAGAATTCAAAAGCACAGTTGCCTAATGGATCACAGGGTATCCAATTTGGGGATACTGTACCAACACCAGATATAATTATATCCATAAGATTCTCACCCCCTTGTTCATAATTTTATTAAACCATAGATAAAATCCTGGCCTAATCCGTTATAATCCTTCGGGAACAATACTCAGGGTAGACAGTTCAAATGTATATTACAGATTGGTCCTCACTTATAAAATATTCAGCAAATAATTTTATTGAAGAGTTCCGCCACCATAGCATTCACAATAATAAGTACCTCTGCAGCCACAAACGTTATTCAGACCACAAGCGTTATAACAGCCACATACCTGGTAGCATCCGCAAAAGAATTCCATTGAGCAGCTTCCTAGCGGATCGCATGGCACCCAGTTAATTCCTACCGACGAATTTCCTCCGATAACGATATCCATCTTTCCGACCACCTTTCCATTAATTATATAAATAAAATATTATCTTTTATCCTTTACTAATGTATGGTAAGCATTAACTATCCCTTTTGATGAAACCTTTCCATCTAGCTTTACATCAAATGTTGCATACTTCTCTATTTCGTGGTGTATTTGCCAACTGGACATTTTAGGTTTTGCGGAAAGGAGTAAAGCTGCTACTCCTGTAACAAACGGTGCAGCCATTGATGTACCACTTGCATACATATACTGATTACCAGGAACTGTGCTCACGATATTGACCCCAGGAGCCGCAACACAAATATCTTCTCCAAAGTTGGAGAAACTCGCGAGTCCACCTTTATTATCAATTGCCGCAACAGAAATTAAGTTTTTCATATTAAAACATGCAGGATAGATTTTCCTTGACGACAGATCAATACCATCATTTCCTGAAGAACATACAAACAGAATATTGCTGTTCTCAATTGCATCTTTCAAAGCATAATTATATTCGTAGCCACTCCAACTGCAATTTATAATACTGACTCCCAACTTCTCTGCATATTGAATTGCCTCGATAGCATCAGAAGTATTTCCATAATTGCCGGTAATGAATTTCAAAGGAAGAATTCGAATATTTGGAGCAACACCTCTAATACCAACTTTATCGTTATCAGAAGCAATAATTCCAGCGACATGTGTTCCATGTGCATCTTGGTTTACATTATCGAAAACAGAATTATCGCTATTAGCAAAATCCCATCCATTTACATCGTCTACATAGCCGTTATTATCGTCATCTACTCCATTTTGCGGGATCTCGCTAGTGTTAACAAAAACATTATTTTTTAACTCTATATGATTTGTATCTATCCCTGTATCCAGTACTCCTACTATGATATTATTTGACCCTAATGTAATATTCCAAGCCGGCAATACGTTTATATCAATTCCAGGCGTGCCTTCCTGCCCAATATTCTGACCATGGTTATAAAGTCCCCATTGATAATCAAAGAACATATCTTGCGGAAATATGATTGGATTAATAGGATCAATATGCAGTTTGTAGTCAGGCTGTGCATATTCAATATTACTGTCTTTTCTCAACTCTGTTACTAATCCATTAAGATCAACTTGGTTATCTACTTCAAGTACTTCTATTTTGGTTGATTCTATTTTCTTTTTTGTATTGAGTTTTGAAAGTCTTAATTTTTCCTTTATTGAGTTCTTCGTTTGTTCAGATTTACTATCATCTTTGAATTTGATCAGAATTGTTTTATTGTCTTCATCCTGTACTGACGAGTTAGCAATTGATTCTCCGCTTACAACACTGCCTCCGAATATGCTAAAAATAAATAGAATTGATAGAATTACCCCAAGAGTTTTTCGAAAACCATACATAAATAAACCTCCGACTTAAATATTGGCCTTCCTTATATGTTAATAAATAGAGTCCAGAATAGCTAATTTAAGTACTAATAAATTATAGATAATGTAATACCAGTAAATTGGGGAGATTTTAGCTAATTTCCTCTTAGATACACTTTTACCTTTTTATGTAAGTCGCAGTTATAATCTTACATCCTTTTTTTAAAATTGTCAATTGATTTCCCAGACAATGACTTTAGTCATTACTATTGGGTTGTTATAAGAAACCTACTTATTTCACCTGAATAATAACTTCCCCTTTAATTGCTTCGTCCCCAACGACTTTTAAGATGTACTCTTCAGTATCTGCAAAATTCAATTGTAAACTTTCACTTTTATTGGCATTCAACACTTTCAAGACTTTATTATCCGAATCAAGTATAACTACATTAAGTTTTCCTCTTTTGATACTTGATTTATAATCAAAAGTGCTATCTTTTGCCAACTTACTTATTGTCCTTACACCAGTAAATTTATTAAAGAAAAACCTGGTATATTGTTTACTCCGGTCAGTAGTTAAACCTATAAATATTCCACTTTCAGAATCATCCTTATCAATTAAATCAAATTTACTTAAATCAACATCCGTATTTTCATCACTCGATAATTCATTTTCATTATCGATACTGCTTTGAGCCGAGGTACTAATTTCACTTTCATAATTACTTTCATTACCACTAATAATACTGCTAATTTTACTCGACGTCTCCTTACTAGCATTTTTATTATCCTCATAGTTGCAGCCACTTAGTGTTATACAGAAAAAGATAAGTGTGCATAAAATCAATATTTTGTTCATATAGATTTTCTCCATTCTGACGTATTTCATAATTCTATTAGAATACGAAATTATTAGCTATACCAATTAATCTTAACGATTTTTAATCGCCTCATATACATCATCAATGCCATTTTTTAAGTCATTAAACGTCTGATTTACTTCTACATTCGGTATAAAATTTTCTATAAACTTATTTGATATACTAAAATATTTTGTTGAATATGATATTTGTAATTTTGAATTTTTTAATATCAAGGTCCTTAAATCGCCATACCCATTTACATTTCCTCCTGTGGGTTCGCCGTAAAAAATCGCATTTGTTTCGTTCATTAAATCAACAGCTGCAAATACCCCGGATGAAAAGGTTTTTCTACCTATTATCACAAAAACTTTACCTTTAATTTTTTCAATGTCTGCCAGTTTGTGGGCTAAATTGCTCATTAAGACTGAATTTCCGCCAGTATTTTCTCTTAAATCGATAACAAACTTTTTTATATTATTTTCAGCTATGGCTTTTAAAATCCCTTCCGAAAACATCTCAAAATCGGGATACTTTTGGAAATCTTTGATTCCTGATTCCTGGGCAATATCTCTATCAACGCAATTATTATATTGGAAATACAATATTTTATCCTCCGGGATATACCTATACCAGTATAAATTATCAGCAAAGCTGCCGTAGTCATACTGCAATCTTAATGGCTTAACGGGCATTTCATCATTAACACTTACCGTATTTTCGGATGTTAAAGCTTCAGGAGATAATTTATATTTGCTTGTACTATTGCTGTCATCTTTAAATGTAAATTCATTAATATCTCCCCTTGTAATTCCAAGCAATTTCAAAACATCTGGCATCACAACATATTGTACATCGAAAACCTTAAGCCATTGATTATTTTCATGAGAAATCAATGAATCTGTTTTATTCATTATTTCATATATAGGAATACCATTGATATGGGTAAGTTTTTTTCCTAAAATATCTTTATGTTCCTTATTCGTTGTGATTACTCTTAAATCATCACCGAACCACCATATTTCAATAGGATATGAAGAACTGTTGTTATAACTCAAATTTAAAGAAGTGTGCGCATCTCCTATTAAAGCTACTATTTGAGCTAATCTGCATTTAATCTCAGAATCCTTAAGTTTCGGCACATCATTCTTTAAATCCTGTATCTCTTTATCAAAGTCTTCCTTCTTTATGCTGTGATATAAATTTTTGTGTTTCAGAGGTAAAGTTAAATGTAAATAATCTATATCCTCAATCCAGTGCTGTACGCTGAGACCCATTACTGTATTAGTATTGGATACTTTTTCATTATAGGAATCACAGCCACTATTTATTATTATCAGCACAACTACAATTAATATACATATCTTGCTTTTTTCAAACCTAACCATATTTACCCCCCTTATTTTCATGTCCTTATATTGTTTAAACAATTTATTCTAATTTAACGCTAAAACTATTTATTGTTATAGATACCATAATATTACACCATGGTTTATGAAGATGATGATATCAATAATTTAATAATTAGTCAATTTGTGAATGGTAAATAATCTCGTCAAATCGGAGGTTGATCGTTTTAATCAACGCCTGGGGCAATCTAAAACAAATAATTAGTCACCGGAATACGCAATATCTCCAATAAAGTTAGCAGAAAATAGTCAGATGGCTACCCTTTACATAATAATGGCTATGTTGTCCGATACCCGTGCTTTTGATTCTACATATAATTACAAAACATATTTCCCAATAGGCAAAAAACAAGCCTCTAAGCTTGTCACTACTTCGATTAGAGACTATGTCATCTTTTTTATCTCCTCAAGGGTCACATGATAATTTCAAGGACCGCAAATGTACTCAAACCCTTGATTTACAAAAGTTTCAGCCTCGTTCAATGCGTACTACACTTTCTGTATGCCCGGTCCAGGGGAACATGTCCACAGGCTGGGCTTCAATGGCCTTGTAGCCTCGGCTGTCGAGGAATTTCAGATCGCGTGCCAGAGTGGCGGGATTGCAGGAAACATAAACTATCCTGTCGGGCCGCATCTCAGCAAGCAAAGAAAGCAGGGATTCTTCACAGCCCTTACGCGGCGGGTCGAGTACGACGACATCGGCTCTGATCCCATTGCTATAAAGCTCAGGCACTACGTTTTCAGATTCACCGACAATGAATTCGGCATTTTTGATTCCATTCAGCGAAGCGTTTTTGCGCGCATCCACTATTGCGGCTTCCACGACTTCGACTCCATAAACCTTACGGGCCCCGGCCGACAGGAACAGAGAAATTGTACCTATGCCACAGTAAAGGTCGAAAACCGTTTCCGAGCCTGTAAGATCAGCAAATTCCAAGGCCTTTGAGTAAAGCACCTCTGTTTGCACGGGATTGACCTGAAAAAAGGAGTGCGGCGAGATCACGAATCTGTATTTGCCGATCGTGTCGGTAATAGTTTCGCTGCCATAAATCAGTATGTTTTCAGGACCAAGTATGACGTTGGTTTTTTCCATATTTATGTTCAGGTAGATGCTCTTTATTACCGGGATATGAATATCGTCTGCGGGTTCTGACGCACTCAGGCCATTGACATTGTCCCGGGTATCCGCCATATCCCGGGTATCTGCCATATCCCGGGTATCTGCCATATCCCGGCTATCTGCGGTCTTCCCGCTCTCTTTCTGCGGAAAAGGAGCTGCCCCGGTAAGCCTTTTAACAAGCTCCTCTGCGGCGCCGTTGGGCAGAGACCTGCCGTTGATGACAAGCACGACCATTACTTCGCCCGTGTGAAACCCAACGCGCGTGACTATGTGGCGTACCAGACCTTTGCCCGTTGCTTCATTGTAAACCGATATGCCCTTATCTACGATAAACTGCCTGACGATCATTCGTATATTGTTGCTGACAGTATCCTGTATGCCGCACTCTTCCGAATCGATGACGTCATGGGAACGGGCGGCGTAAAAGCCGGTGATGATATCGCTTCCCGAGACTGCTACGGGATATTGGGCCTTGTTCCTGTAATTCATGGGATTACTCATTCCGATGGCATCATGAACGACGACATCCTTTAGGCCACCCAGGCGTTCCAAATCATCTCTGACAAGCTTCGTTTTAAAAGCAAGCTGCGCACCATAATCCATATGCTGCAGGTTGCAGCCGCCGCAGCGCTTGTATTCGCTGCAGAAGGGAGTTACCCTGGCAGGCGAGGGTTTCAATACCGATATGAGCTTCCCAACGGCATAAGTTTTGTTCAGCTTTATTATCCTGACCTCGGCCTGTTCGCCTTCAAGCACACCGTCCGTAAAAACAGCCAGGCCGTCGATCCTGCCCACGCCCTGCCCTTCATGCGTCATCCCGGTTATATCGATTGTATAATTTTTGTTTTTTTCAATGACTGACATTTGAGTAACCACCTAACGCCTACTAAATTGTATATCTCACTAAAAGTGTACGGCAATAATCATAACCCGGGCAAAACACAAAAAAATTGCCCCAAATCCGTGGGGCAGCACAATATATCAGATAGAATCAGTATGCCATATGGTTATTGTCCCATATTCATCCAGTTATATTCATACCCCGGGAAATAAAAACTCTTCAATCACACTATGAAGTGCTCATTAGCACCCAAGCGTTCATTAATACCCAAGTGCTCATTAGCCGTCCAAGCGTTTCATTTACGCTTTGAAGCATATTTACACCTTAAAATGCTCCAACAGGCTGTTGAGCGTTCCTGCTACCTCATCGAGCTTCGAGGTCATCGTTTCCATCTCTTTTATAGTCTTCTGCTGCAGAGCAAGGTCTTCGTCGATCTCTTCACCGGAAGCGACCGTCTGGCTGGCAGCCTTTGCGAGCGTATCTATCGTCCCGATCAGTTCGGCAGTATTGTCCTGCCTTGCCCTGACTGCTTCCGCCGTTTCCTTCAGAGTCCCTACTATATTATTGATCGTTCCTGTGATCTCAAGTATGCTGCCCCTGGCTTCGTTGATCTTTCCTATGCCCTCATCAACGCCGCTGACGCCGTCGCCGATACGGTCTACGGCAAATTGTATCCTGCCCTGTATCTCGCTGATCAGCGATTTGATCTCATGAGCCGCCTTGTTGCTGCCTTCGGAAAGTTTTCTTATCTCATCCGCCAGAACAGTAAAGCCCTTGCCCTGCTGGCCCGCCCTGGCTGCTTCTATCGCTGCGTTCAGCGCCAGAAGATTAGTCTTGGACGCGATCTCCGTGATGGTATTCGTTATGATGCCTATCTTGCCTGACGAATCCTCCAGCTCATTGATGGAATCTGCTATCTGCCTTACCGTGTCCGTTACGTTGCGTATTACTGCCTCGGCTTCCTGCACCGATTTTTCACCCGAAGCAGCGATTTCGATCGCCTTCATGCCCTCTTCTACCGCTTTTCCGGTAGTCAGCGCAAGGCTTTCCGAGTCGTCTGCGGCAGCGACCTTGCCGGCGCCGGCTGAAGGATGCCTGGTGCCGTTTACAAGGCCCTCCATTATATTCTTTATACTGGTGGAGACCTTTCCGGCATTTTCACGGCTATGTGTAAACAGGTCCGCAAAAGCCTTCCTCAGAATGCCTATATCACCTGTGGTACTTTTCACCTGTTCAAGCATCCTCTGCTGGCCGTCAAGTATGACATTGACCCTGGAGCCAAGCTCTCCGAGCTCATCTCTGCGCTTATTCTCCACTCTGTCCGTAAGGTCACCGCTTCCGGCCTTTTCAAGCAGTTTCGTCATATTTCGGATCGGATTCAGTATATTCCTTGAAAGCAATAGAGCAGCCAGCATTCCAATGAGCAGGGAAATGAAAGCTATCAGGCCAAGTGCAAGTATAAGCTGGCTCTTAAGGCTTCTCGATCTTTCGATATCATTTGCCAGATAGGATTTATAGGTTGTTTCCAGCGAATCCAGCAATTCGGCCTGCCTGGCGCACAAATCTTTGGATTCACTGAAGCTTGCAGCCAGTCCGGCATTCTCGACAGTATTTTTCGCCGAAAGCAAGGCATCGTACGCCTTAGTGAGCGTACTGCAGGCTGCCGACGCATCTGTGGCCGCCGCGGCATTTTTTGCCGTAAGTAATGGCTGGAGCTTTTTCAATGAGTCGGAAGCGCTTTGCAGCTGTGTGCCGAACTCACCCGCGTTTCCTCCGCCGATGGCAAATGCGGAAACAGCCCTGCTGAAACCATCCCGTGTAAGGTCAAGTGCGGTATCGATAAGTGTCAGTTTTTTCAGGGCCCCTGTGAGAGCCGAAGCAAAAAGCCTGTTCAATATCGTCTGCGCATCCGTATTGCTTTGCAGCGCTTCCTCGAGATATGATCGGACATTATCGGCCAATGCTTTATCATACGCTGCGGCCGCGCCGTTTTCCTGCAATGACGGAACACCTGCCTGCCGGACTGAAGTACCGTTTGACGCTGAAGACTGACTGGTTTTCAGTGAGGAAGGTTCCTTTTGAAGTTCGGCGAGCTGCGCCTGAAGTTCCGCTATCTGCGCCTGAAGCGCCTTTTTGTCTGAAACGGGCTGCGTATTTGTCATAGATGTATTCTCATACGAACCAAGTACATTCGCGAGAGCCGGCGCCAGGCTGTCCAGAGTGATCCGCTGATCCGCGTTCAGAGTTCCCAGTTCTGTAATATCGGTCTGCTGTGTACCGGCAGTTGCATTGACCTGCTCCTGTATCAATTTTTTGAGCTCCAGTTCTTCTGACAGCAACTCATCGTATTGCTTGCTGAAATCGGCAAAAAGCCGTTCATATTCCGAACGATCAGACTTCTTGACAGCTTCTGAAATTTTTGTTTTATATGCATCGGTATACTGACCGTTAAGTCCCTTTAATTCCTCAAGGACAGCTTTTTCCTTACTTTCAGACTGCTTTGCCAGACCATCGATCAAGTCTGCCAGTTTTCCGCTGTTTTTATCGAACTCTTGGGAAGATGACGCATCAAGGCTGATAGCGCTTTCCGCAATAAGCTTCTGCTGTGCGGCCAACAGATCCTTTATTCCGCGCACACTGGCAACGCGCGCATTGTTGCCGTCCGCGCTCGCAGCTATCCCCTCAACAACAAAAGTATATCCGCCGTATGAAACCGCCAGCGCTAAAATTGAACAGATCAAGACAGTAACAATGAAAGCCAGGATCAGTTTTGCCCTAATTTTTATCATGCATTTATCTCCGCTATTATCTGACGAGTTGGAATATTTGATCCGAAAGCATATTCATGTATATTATTCGATATAATAATACAAAATCCTTCTTGCTGATGGCAATAATTGATTGACAATCGGGCTCATATCATTTATAAATAGTAAAGTGATAAAATTTTCCGGGAAAAAAGGATTTTTAGAATTTTTGTAGAATAATTCATAAGCCTTTTTTTCTGGCCATCACTGTACAAAAGATAAATATGAACAGAGTTATCATTTATACAGGACGGTTGGGCATGGATAAGGGTAAAGCAAAAAAAAGTGAAAAGAAGTATCTTTCGATCGTACTGGTACCGCATTCATCCAGTCATGTAAAGGTATTAAGATTCAATGCATTTTATACAAAGCTTATAGTGTCATCTCTGTTGCTAACCGCAATTATCGTCTGCGGCGGCCTTTATATATCCCGTATGCTCTACGAAAACAGATCGCTCAGACAGAACCTCAATGACCTTTACAGTACGAATACCGAGCAGCGCCAGATAATCGAAGAAAAATCGAATGAAATAGATAAACTCAAAAAGGACAGCGCAGATTTCAACGAAATCGTCAATGACAAGATCGAACAGTATACCGAACAATACAATAAAATAACGGATGATTACATAACAGGACAGAAATCCAAAAGCAGCCGCTCCGGTGAAAGGACTGAGACCGCCTTCACCAACGATATGAGCGAATTAAAGGATACGCTCGACAGTCTGAGCAGTGTTTACAGCCGTTCCGGGCTCCCCGCCGCCGACCTTTCCTCAGCCGAGGCAAAGATCTCGGCATTCATGGAAACCGTCCCGACGCTCTGGCCGGCGATCGGTCGGATTACAGATGAATTCGGTTACAGGAAGGATCCTTTCACGAGAAGGACAAAATATCATGAAGGGATCGATATCGGATCCAATTACGGCTCCAGTATAAAGGCTGCTGCCGGTGGAACAGTGACTTTTGCACAATATACGGGAGGTACGGGACGTACGGTTATTATAAATCACGGACGAGGTATTTCCACAGTTTATGGGCATGCGTCAAAAATATTGGTCAAGTCAGGACAGAAGGTCAAAAAGGGAGACGTCATAGCAAAGGTGGGAAGCTCAGGCAGAAGTACAGGCCCTCACCTTCATTTCCAGGTGCTTCTGTACGGTACTCCTGTCAATCCGCTGAAATATCTCGATGTTAAGTAATAAATACAGTTTTTGTGGACAAGGGGGAGCATTATGTTTAATAAGAATGCAGGTTTCCGTGACGGAGTCGATACAATCGTAGGTCCGACAACGATTTTTACAGGCAGTATAGAGGGCGAGGGCACTGTAAGAGTCGACGGCAAGGTGGTCGGGGGTCTGAAGGTTACCGGTGATGTATATGTAGGCGATAAGGCAACGATAAAAGGTAATATCGAAGCCGCCAATGTTCACCTTTCCGGCACTGTCGAAGGCAATATAACGGCAAAGGGAATACTGAAGATCCTATCCTCGGCAAAGCTATACGGAGACATCCACGTCAATAGTTTTGTCGCAGACGAAGGCGCACTCTTCCAGGGGAAATGCGACATGCTTGATGTAACGGCAGCTGAAACTGCCTCTGAAACTGCCGCTGTAAAGTCCCATAAGAATTATAAAAAGAGCAGCGTACTTGAAGAAGTTTACGAGGAAAAGAAATAAGTGAGCATATGAAGCAGATCGCTTTGTGAAAAAATAATCGCTATGCTTATTATCAAGGCTGTAATGGCAAGGCGGAGCAGCAGACGGAAACGTCTGAGATTCCGTCTTTTTATGTACCACCATCTTCGGTAGAGAACGCTGTTCCTGAACATGGAAACACCCCCATCCTACCTTTGATACCTGTATATTCCGGAGGTGTTTGTTTGGTTACAGTTATTTAAAATTTTTTTTATGCCTTTGCCTGTATCAGTATGTCCTTTCCTTAAGGATTTCCCATGCCTTTATCCTCAAACGGATCCCCTTAATGCTGATCATAGTTTCATTGTTCAGAATTGTACATGTCATTTCAGTCACGATCATTATTCCCTCCGGTTTTGCAGGGTATTTGCAATTGTGTTATAATAGCCTTACGCCGTAAGGCTATTATACGCCTCCGGCGGAATTTATGCGCCGCCGGAAATTTGCCCCTGAATGTTTGGATGGCAAAACGGCGGTGCGCAATTACGCCATGAATTTATGCAAATTCATGGTATAATAGATAGCATCTTTTAGCATAGGGAACAAAGAGCAGTATAAAAAAGTCTTATTTCTGTTTAGGATAGAATATTACTGAGCTTCTATGCAGCAAACAAAAAGGAGGACGTGAATGAAGTACAGTACAGGCTCCGCACATAACAGCACAAATAATAAAAAGAAAACATCTACTTCCGCAAGGAAGTTCATATTTACATCTCTGAAATTTCTACTGATTTTTATCGCAGCTCTGGGGTGTGTTGCTGTCGGTACCACGGGAGGCGCCGTATTAGGCTATATAAAGACTGCCGAACCCATCACCGACGAACAGCTCGCAACAAAAATGTCCGGAGGGACAACCATTATCTATGATTCAAAAGGCAATGTGATACAGAAGCTGACCGGCAGTGACAATATGGACAGTGAGCCGGTTTCCGACAAGGATGCTCCCAAATACCTCAAAGACGCTATCATCTCAATAGAGGACGAACGTTTTGAATCAAATCCGGGAATAGATTTACAAGGTATGATCAATGCAGGTATTGGATTTGCAAAAAGTATCATTACGGGTGATGATTCAGGAACGAGAGGCGGCAGCACGATAACGCAGCAGGTGGTCAAGAATATTACGGGCAACACCAAACGGTCTCTTGAACGAAAGGTGCAGGAGTGGTACCTTGCAGTTCAGCTCAATAACAAGCTCGAAAAATGGCAGATACTTGAGCTGTATATGAATCTGAGCTACTACGGCAACAGCTGCACCGGAGTACAGGCTGCTTCTAAGAAATACTTCGGCAAGCCCGTGCAGGAGCTCACACTGGCGCAATCCGCGCTTCTGGCCGGCATTACCAAATATCCGGGTAAATATAATCCTTTTACAGAATCCGGCCGTGAAGAAGCAAAAAAGAGGCAGGAGGTCATACTCAAAAAAATGCTGGAGCTCGGCAAGATAGACAGGCAGCAGTATGAGGAAGCTGTCGATGAGAATCTGCATTACATTCCGAAGTCGCAGTCGCAGAAGGTAACGAGCGTACAGAGCTATTTCGTGGATCAGGTAATAGTCGACGTCAGGAATGCTCTTATGGAACAGCTCGACATTTCCAAGACTATGGCCGATTACATGATATACGGCGGCGGTCTCCAAATTAATACGACACTGGACCAGAGCATCCAGGCCGACATGGACTCGGTTTTCATGGACGATAAATATTTCCCGCTGATCAACAAAAGTGCAGAACAGCAGGAGGAACATCCGCAGGCTGCAATGGCCATCATAGATGCACAGAACGGCCAGGTTAGAGCGCTGCGCGGAGGGTATGGCAAAAAATTGGCAAGCAATACTCTGAACAGGGCATCCTCTTCACTGATGAAACGTCAGCCTGGTTCAAGCATAAAACCCCTTGTAGTTTATGCGCCAGCGATAGATCTCAAACTCATCACTCCGGCGACCGTAGTGGACGACGTCCCTGTATACATGCTGGGCGGTAAGGATTCCGGACGCGAATACCCAAGTAACTATGACAATACGCATGACGGGCTTACATCGGTCAGAAACGGCCTCAAAAATTCCGTAAACGTAGTCGCAGCCAAGATATGGAGAGATACCCTCGGTGCGGATGAATCGGTGGCATATCTGAAAAAGGTCGGCATCGACAGAACGAATGAAAAATATATCTCGCTCGTAATGGGCGGTCTGGAACAAGGCGTCAATCCTCTGCAGATGGCGGCGGCTTATGTTCCTTTCGCTCACAAGGGGCTCTATTTCGAACCTACAACATTCACTGAGGTAAAGGACGTTAATGGCAAAGAGATCATAGACAGGAGAGCCGCAAATTTCAGTGAAGCTTACAGCGAGCAAACCGCTTTCATAATGGTAGACATGATGAAGGAAGTCACGAAAGGCAGGACTTCAACCTACCCTCACAGTGGTACGGCAGCTGCAAACGTAAATGAAAAAATCATAGGTATGCCTGTCGCAGGCAAAACAGGTACTACCAGCAGCAATATAGACAAGTGGTTCGTAGGATATACTCCGTATTACACCGCGGCAGTCTGGTACGGATACGACAATAACGGAACTGATCCTATCAAGCTGACTTCGAAGGAATACGACCAAGCCCAGAAGATTTGGGCCGCGGTAATGGCCAAAGTCCATGAAGGCTTGCCCAAGAAGGACTTTACGATGCCTTCGGGAATAGTTCAGAAAAAAATATGCATTTACTCCGGCAAGGTGGCAACAGCGCTTTGTTCAAAGGATCCGCGCGGCGACGCTACCAAAATGGAATATTTCATAAAAGGGACTGAACCGAGGGACGACGATCCATGTAATGTCCATGTGGAGGCGCAGGTATGTACGGGAAGCAAGGACGCTTCGGGGCGTAATCTACTGGCCGGGCCCTACTGTCCGCCCGACAAGGTCGTGACGAAGGTCTTCATAAAGAGGTTGACTCCCTATGTGCCTGCAAAAC
Organism: Bacillota bacterium; assembly: GCA_023411715.1. Taxonomy (GTDB): domain Bacteria; phylum Bacillota; class Clostridia; order Acetivibrionales; family DTU013; genus JAEYOM01. Next base: position 27,587 of record JAEYOM010000113.1, read on the forward strand.
CCGGCGAGAAAGTTCCGAAGGATATTATGTATGAACTGCCTGCAGGCGAATATTGTACGATCCACGGTTCGTCTTCATCCATAATGACAGCGGGCGGTATAGGACTTGAGAATCCTCCGATCCCGGGATCCGGACTTGCCAATCCGGATTCGCTCGAAAGCAGCACACAGGATAAGGAAGGTATCTTGACAGGCTCTGCGATAGAATATCGTTCCAACCGGCAGGATAGATAAAGTAAATTAAATTGCAAAAGCCCTGACATTATTTTATCAGGGCTTTTATCATTTCAAGATCGCTAACAATGATTTGATTAACTGATGGGCGGTATAAAATCAACGAGCCGTAAACAAAGTGCCTGCTTCGTGACCTTCCGTTATGTCCATGATGATACCGGGTTCTGCCCCGCTGGCAAGCACCATATCGATTTTATTCGACATAGCCAGTTTTGCCGCTGAAAGCTTCGTTACCATCCCGCCCGTCCCGCGCCTCGAACCGGCTCCACCTGCGCATTTCTCCAATTCGGGAGTTATCTCGCGCACGACGGAAATAATGTGGGAATTGGAATTTTTTCTCGGATCGTGGTCATAAAAGCCGTCTACATCAGAGAGTATTATCAGAAGATCTGCATCTACCAGCGTCGCTACTATGGCTGACAGTGTGTCATTATCTCCGAATACGCGTTTTTCGCCGTATTCGATTTCATCTATGGAGACGGAGTCATTTTCATTGACGATAGGAACAACTCCGAATTTCATCAGTGTTTCAAAAGTACTTACCACATTATGTCTGGTATGCGCTTCCTCAACAACATCCCGGGTCAGCAGTATCTGACCTACGGTATGTCCGTATTCTGAAAAGAATTTGCTGTAATAATGCATCAGCTCGCACTGTCCAACTGCGGCGGCCGCCTGTTTTTCCCTGACGCTTTCCGGCTTCCCCTTTAGTTTCATCTTGCCGGAGCCTACTCCTATGGCCCCTGAAGTCACAAGCACAACTTCCCTGCCCTGGTTGAGCAGATCGGATAGAACGCGCGCCAGCTTGTCTATGTGGTTAAAATTGACTTTCCCGTTTTCATATGTAAGCGTTGAAGTACCAACCTTGACAACGATTTTTTTAGCCTGTCTGAGCCTGGCTCTTTCGTTATCCATTCCCGTATTCTCCTCCGGCAAATAAATATGATCTATTTCATATTATCACAATGACGAACGTGCATACAACCATAAATGTTTACGCAGGCTTACTTTACAGCTGCCGAATTGTTAGTTCCCTCAGCCATTTCGTTTTCCCTGGCAGCATATTTTCTGGATATGCGGTACTCACCGGGAGAACACTCCTCATACTTTTTAAAGAATCGCAGGAAGCTCTGTTCATTATTATAACCCAGGTTGAGCGCGATCTCCTTTACAGTCATACCGGTCTGCAAAAGAAGGCGCTTTGATTCCTCCACCCTTATATGGTTTATATAGTTTATTATATTGTCACCAGTTTCGTCCTTGAAGACCTTCCTTAGGTAGGAATAGCTTAAACCTACATTTTCGGCTATAGCGTTTATATCTATATCCTTTCGATAATTTTCATGTATGTATTCGAGTGCGCGGTCAAAATATCCCTTGCTCATGCTTCTGGCGCCGGACAGATATTCGGCGATATGCGTAAACATCTCTATCAGCCATACCTCAATATCGTCGAGTGTCTCCTTGCCGGAGAGTATGTGGTATATGTTGTAACTGCTGCCGAAGATCATTCCGATGTTCAGGTTCTGGTCCAGCAGCAGCTTTACCGTATTGACCGTAAGCTGGGTAAATACCTGTACGATGTTTTCATAATTCATGCTTTTCTGCATGCGTATCTCTTCTACGAGTCCCCTTACGGTCTCATCGATTTTTTCCGTTATTCCCGAATTGATGAGATTAAAAAGCTGTTTTTCCCGCGCATACGGGTAAAAATAAACCGAATCGGAATTTTCGACATTCTTCCAGAGATTTATGCTTCCGTAGCCTGTAATCAGCTTATATTTAAGCGCATCCAGCGCATGGTCGAAGGAATCTGCAACGCCGGACTGACTTCTGCAAGTGTCGCCGATGCCTATCGAAATGGTATTATCCAATACTTTCGACAGCTCATCCCGGATCTTCTCGAATATATTCTTCAGATCCATATCGATGTCACTCTCTTTTTGATGGTTTACAATAATCGCTATACTTTTTCTTTGGTAAAGCAGACCCGCACAATTGTAGTCCCTGCTGATAAGCTGCTCGGATACTTCAAGAATGAACGCTTTCATGTATTCCTGCTGTTTACTGCTGTAGACCTTGGTAAATTCGTTGTATTTATCAATAAATATGACCACGCATGCGAAATATTCAAAAGGAAAGTCGATCCCGGTAAATTCCCTATCCATATCTTCCAAAGATTTCCCCTGCAAAAGGTTCATAAGATATGCGTTACGATTGTTGTTTCTGTTGCTCTCAAGCAGTGAAAACAGCCTATCCTCTTCACGTATCATCCTTTCGAAGGCTTTTGATATAATGGCCATTTCACTGTCATTGCTTTTGATGTCTACGCCTCTTTTGATCCTTATATCCTCTACGAGCTTGTTAAGAGGGCTCGATATCTTCTTCGAAACTATATATGCGGTCAAAATACCCAAAGCCAGAAAGGCAAGGCAGATGTATATGGTTCTCATTATCAGTGAATTTATCTTACCCGTTAGTACGGTCATGGGAAAGGTGCCGATATATATCCAATTATTGAAATCGGATTTGAAGTATGTGACCAGCTGCTGTTCATTGCCCTTCGCGATTACCAGATATCCTTCAGTACTCGGACTTTCACATATCTTGCCGATGTAACCCTCTTTAAGCCTTGTCCCTACCAGTTCTTCATTTACGTGCGATATCACGTCTCCGTCCTTGTTGACTATCATTATATAACCTTCATCCATTGAACTGCGGCTGTTGATCATGTCGCGCAGCTTTTTCTCATATATGTTGAAGATAAGCGTACCCCTTACACCTGTAGTGTATGGCGTGAATGAATAAAACAAGGTTATCACCTTGTATTCGGAGCCTTCCATATTCGGGCTTGAATTTCTTATCGTTCTGTTATGTATATAAAAATTGCCGGGCTGATAGTGCTTGAACCTGTCATAATCATCCATCCAGCTCTTGTCTATGAATTTATCCTTTTCCACGATACCCTGCGTTGAAGTTAGCAGGTAATCTGCACCGTCAGGGTACAGATAAACGGACTGCAGCATTTCGTTTGCGTTTGCAAGATTGGTGATAGTGTCATGCAAACTGTAAGCTTTCATAATCTCATCGGAATCCGAGAAAAGTTTATCCAGCGAATATATATTGGAGATTTCATCCATATCGCCGTCGATACTTAATTTCAATGCATCCATATATATATCCTGGGCAACGACTTCAGTGATACTCCCGGCAGTCTTCAGCTTACCGATATATAACTTGCTTATCTCGTTCTCCGAGTATCGCATTATTTCGTAACTTAATATAGTCGTTATAATAATCATTGGAACTGCTATCAGAAGTGTCAGGCCAGCAAAGAATTTGAAAAACAGAGATTTTTTTCTCATCTTCATCACCATTATGTCAACGATATTTAAATCATAACACAGCGTTTCATGTATTACAATGTATTAATTAAAGCTTTGCGGAACAGCAGCCCTGCATTTGCTTTACGCGAACCTCCGCAAACTCGTTTCATATCTGGCCCCTGTCCCAGTAATCACCAGTCAGGCCGTCAAGGATGGAGCCTATCGCCCACGGTACACAGTTTTTCAACCTTTTTCCATATTCATAGGCCTTCAGTATGTAAAAAAGCACTGCCCCGTGATATATGAGCTGTACCCGGGTGTCGGAACTCCGTCGAACCACCATCCGTTGATACACCATTTACCTTCGTTACAGGCGTCATAGGGCAGACCGGAGGCAGGGTTCAGAGAATTTTTCACGATATTTTCGATGCATGACAGCGCCTGCCGTCGCATAGACTCGTCTCCAAGCCGCAGAGCCGTCATAAGCATGGGGGTGGCCACTGACAATCCGTTCGTCCAGCTGATGGACAGCAGCTTATTAAAGCTATAGCCTACGCCGTTCTCTTCTTCAAAGACCTGACAGGAATAACCCAGATCCGGTTACGCCGCTTGCGTTCTTCGATCTCTCTCCTCGGCATATAACTACCCCCAGACTGAACAGTTTTTCTATTTCACTGTCCCATCTGGGGGTAGCATATCACTTCTACTATAGCTTCTTATTTGCCTGTAAGGCTGCTGGATTACTTATGATCTTCAACCCAAAGCTTTCTGCGTTCATTAAGAACCTGAGTACCGCCGACCTTCATGAACTCTGTGATCATCTTGGACCAGGTTGCGTCGAATTCAGTTGGCTTACAAGCTATGGTCTTTGCAAATACTTCTTTTGACTTGTCGGTCAAAGTAGTGGCGTATTTGCCCTGCATTTCGGAAGGAATGGAAACCGTAGGTTCTACATATCCATTCGTGATAGCTAATGTATAGGATTTAACAAAGAGATCCTGTACGTCGCCGTATGCAAGAGAGTTGATCTTTATGTTCTTAGCCATATCGCCGGTATCGATACCGTTGATGATAATAGTGTAGTCGAGGTTGTTAGGTGAATTGAACTGCTTTTCACCGGTCTTTACACCCTGGTAAACCGGCAGTCCATCCTTCATGACGTAACCAATACCCTCTTCACCATACTGAAGGAAGAAGATAACGTCCTTATCAGACATCCAGTTCAGGTACCTTATTGCTTCGTTGACTTTCTTTTCGCTGGTCTTCGGGACGAATATCCTGAGACCTGCCTGATCATAAAGTACTTTGGTGGTGACACCGTCTTTGTCAGGGAAGCAGTCAATCGGCTGCAGATCAAAACCGGGATATTTAGCCCTCAGTGTCGGGATATAGCCCGTACCAGAAGATCTCAGCGGTACATCATAACCCTGGATTTCGGAACCAACCTGGTTGTTTGCCATATCTGCTTCAAGGATCTTGCCTTCCGTATCGAGTGCGAATTCCTTGCTGACGAGACCTTCATTGTACATCTTGTTGATGAATCTTACGCCTTCCTTATAACCGGGAGCGGTAAGCTTCAAGATGCCGCTTGCGAGATAACGGGTCTTTTCGTCCTTTGCAGTGCAGAAGGATTCGAGAAGCGTTTTTGCCGTCCAGGCTACATCGTTTGTTAAACCAAACGGAACAACTTTTCCGACCTGTGCCGGGTTCTTGTCCTTGAATACCTTCATGGTGTTGTACCATTCGTCTCTGGTCTTAGGAGTGTTGAGTCCGACCTTTTTCAGCCAGTCCGCCCTGATCCATGTAGTCTGCTGAGCGTTGATTATTCTCTTTGCAGGAATACTCCACAGATCGCCGTACCATCTGCCCTGTTTAATAAGAGCCGGTCCCATGAACTGTGCCAGATTCTGGCCGTATGCGTTGAATGCTGTATCGAGCTGAGTCAGACCACCCTGTTTGTAGTAGTTGTAAACGAGATCTGGAGAATATGTAATTGCTACGTCAGGAGTCTGATTGGATGCCATCCAGATATTCAGCTTATCGTCGGTAGTCCATCTCGGAGATGTGACGAACTTGAGGTTGATATCAGGATTGGCTTTATGAAACTGTTCTTGAATCCATTTGGAGTAGAAGTTGTTATCCGGAGGAGTACCGCCGACATTACCTCTGTCGAATAGCATTACGCTCAAAGTCGTAACAGCCTTCGCCTTTACAGTAACGGCTACGGTTGCCTTCAAAGCGCTATTGCTGACACTTGTTACAGTAATGGTCGCCTTTCCGGTGCCAACTGCCTTTATTGCGCCATCAGCAGTTACAGTAGCGACTTTAGCGTTGCTGGATGCATAAGTCAGCCTTGTTTGTGTAGTATTCTTCGGTGTGAAAGTTGCGTTCAACTGACTGGAAGCGCCAACATTCAATGAAACGCTGGTCTTATCGAGCTTGAAGCCAGTTATCTTGACCGATGATATGGCATACGCAGGTATAACCATAGTCACAACGAGCAAGATGCAAATAACGGTTGCAATTAACTTCTTCATAAATACCCTCCTGTTTTTAATAAATTAATTACTTTTAACTACCTGCTGAATCATTTAGCTTTCCATAACTCTGACAGTATGGAAACTTCTTTATGCACCTCCTTTACCTCAACCCTAAGTAAATTTTTGTCATATGTTATGTGTATGTGAACAAATTTTATTAACTATACGTTATTACTTTTTGGCAAATTCAGCAACATTGTCCTGGTATACAAGCATTAAATGTCCCGAAGCCGTATCGATATATACATCCGCGAAGTCGTTGGCTGCTACTTCAACCTTCAGTACGCCCTCCTTGAAGGTTGCACTGTATTTACCGTCATTGTCTTCGTACAAATAATTCTCACCGTCTTTGACAATGTTTGCAAAGCGGGTGGAATCAGTGACATCGACCCAGTTGGCTACCAGATCGTCAGCCTTCATGCTTGTATCCGCTTCTTCCGCAACCTGCGCCGAAGCCATCTGTTCTACTGACTGAACTGTTGTAGCTGCCTCTGTTGCTGCTCCCGAAGTTGCGGTCGTTTCAGTCGTTGCTTCAGCTGCAGATGACTCCTCGGTTGCCGTAACTAACGATTGAACAAGTGAACCCTCGTTTGATGAGGACGAACCGCCCCCGCCGCATCCGACAAGCGCTAAAGACATAACTGCCAGTAACATTCCAACAACCAGAAACTTTTTACCTTTCATTTTGATTACCCCTTTTTTGTTAAGTATTTTTTAGTATATCCGTAAAAAGTTTACCGTAAAAGGTTAACCTTTTATTGCGCCTATCATAACACCGGAAATAAAATATCTTTGCAGCCAGGGATAAACCAGAAGTATCGGGACGGTTGCGAACATTACAGCCGCAGCCTTCAGGCTCTCCGGAGCAAGATCCGTGATGGAAGAGCCTTCCTGCTGTGCAATTTCCGACATCTGGTTATTGTAGATCAACTGATAAAGCTTCATCTGAAGTGGGAAATACTCCTGCTTGCTTATATATATAAGAGCATCCTGGAATCCGTTCCAGCGGCCGACTGCATAAAAAAGGGCCAATGTTGCGAGAACCGGAGTTGAAAGCGGAATTACTATTCTGGTAAGTATCACAAAATGCGAAGCACCGTCAAGATATGCGGATTCCTCGAGGCTTTCCGGCAAATTTGAGAAAAAGGTCTTAAGGATGATCATGTTGAAAGCACTCAAGCAATATGGAATAATTAACGCAACAGGCTTGTCGATAAAGCCGAGTTGCTTGACAAGAAGATAGTCCGGTATCATTCCGCCTCCGAAATACATAGTGATGACAATGAGAATCAAAAAGAAATTTCTTCCCTTTAGATTCTTCTTGGTAAGCGGATATGCGCACAGGACAGTCATGATGAGGCTGAGCGCCGTTCCTACCAAAGTAATCCAGATTGTGAAGATCATCGAATTGACCATCGATTTATCGGTCAATACCGCAGCATATGACTTTGTGGTGAATTCCACAGGCCAAAGCAGTACTTTTCTGGCCGCGATTGCCATAGTGGAGCTGAATGAGACCGAAAGAATATAAATTATAGGCAGCAGGCAGACAATCGACGTAAAGCCTACTATCAATAACATAGTCCAATCAAATACTTTATCGTTCAAACCACGTTTCATATATTAACCCTCCAAGAATAATCAAAAAATTTACCAGATGCCCTGTTCCCCAACCTTATCGGCTATAAAGTTAGTCGAAAGCAGGAATACCAGACCTACTACCGATTGAAACAGTCCGACAGCCGTAGCAATAGTGTACTGCAATGATTTAATACCCATTCTGTATGTAAAAGTACTGATAACTTCAGAGAACTGCATAACCATGTTATTTCCGATGACATAAGGCCTGTCGAAGCCTATCGAAAGCATCCTGCCGACCTGCATGATAAGCAGAATGATTATTGTGGGTTTCAACCCGGGAAGCGTGATGTGCCAGATCCTCCTGAGCCTTCCCGCGCCATCCACCATAGCCGCCTCATACAACTCCTGATTTATGCCGGCAATTGCAGCAAGATATATGATAGTACCCCAGCCTATTCCCTGCCAGATACCCAAAACGGTGTATGTAGCAAGCCATACATAGGGATTTGTCAGGAAAGGTACCGGTTGAACCCCTATTTTACTGAGCGCAATATTTAAAAGACCCGATTCAGGTGCAAACAACTGCAGCGATATACTTCCTATGATGACCCATGAGAGAAAATGCGGGAGGTATAATACAGTCTGCGACGTCTTTTTAAACCATTTGGATTTGATTTCACCAAGTGCGATAGCAAGAATTATTGGCGCCGGGAAACCGAAAACAAGGTCAAGAAAATTCAGTAAAAACGTATTACGTACCGCCTGAATAAACTGCGGCATCTGAAAGATTTCCTTAAATGCATCAAACCCGATCCATGGGCTTTTCATAACGCCTTCGAAAATATTGTAATCTTTGAAAGCTACCAGGATACCATACATTGGGAAATACTTAAAAATGATAAAATACAATATGGGGAGCAACAAAAACAAATAAAGCATATAGTTGTTTCGTAAATAGAGCTTAGTGCGTGATAATTTGGTGCCTGACCTGGTACCAATTGCTGTTACGGTCTTTAGATTTGACATTTGACATAACCCCTTATCACATTAAAAGTAATGAATTTCTACCCACGCTGCTATTATATGCTTGTAATTTTTCTATATCAATAATGACTTTTACTTATTATTATCACTTTTAATCATATGCGATTATATTGCGCCTGGTGAGCTAGTATTATTATTTTCGATAAAAAAACAAACATAGAAAATATAAAGTTAATTTGTACTATCTAAACAGGGGTTAAACACAAATATAAATTTTACCATTCTTTATTTTTTACAAGCCAACTGCACTTTGTTCTATTGAATAGTGTATATAGAATCATTATCATTTAAATATGAACATTGCCAAGATTTATAAATGGGTCTTTCCTTTAAGAAGCACCGATGGAGCATAGCCTTTACTGTTCCTGAAGACCTTGCTGAAATAGAACAGGTCGTCGAAGCCGCTTTTCATCGCGGCCTCGCTGACGGTGTAGCCTCCTGTCGAAAGCAGGCTTTCCGCATTATTTACGCGTATACGTGTTATATACTGCTTGATGCTGCAGCCGTTGGCCTTCTTGAAATAGGCCCCCAGGTAAACAGGGTTTAAGCCGGCAATTGAGGCAAGCTGGTTTAGCTCGATCTTATTCATGTAATTTTGCAGGATATATTGTTTTACACTTGCTAAACGTTCATCCTCCTGCTGCATAGGCAGCCCGGATGCGGCCCGGTTGAACAGTTTATCAAGGATCAGCATAAAAATAGCCCTGGCCCGCATTTCGTAATTATACGATTTCTCTACCCATACGTGGTCCAGATCGCTATAAAGGCTGATTATGTCGCCCGATATTCCTATTTTCAAGACTCTGTCAAACGGCAGGTTTAAATCTTCCCCGCTGCCGCTCAGGTTATGGATATGGAAGTTCGTGGCGAATGACTGTACCGGGTCTTCGGGATAGGTGTATGCTTCGCGGACATCCCCCTTCGGAATGTATATGAGATCTCCTCGCTGGAGCTTGTATTCTTCTCCGTCGACGATGTAAACAGCACGACCGCCGTATAGATAAGTGAGATCGTGAAAATCAATAGTCGACCTAACGATGCTCCAACCAGGCGTACTCTTTCTGTTTACGAAGTATTCTATATCAGGGACGATACCCGTATAGTTGATATCTTGCATAAAAATACCATATTCCTTTATTAATGCAAAGCTTTGTAACTATTTTACTACATATGCAGCATATACTGCAAGAAAGGGATAAAATGATTAAAATCAGCAACAAAAAAATTACAGGTTATGGCGCATGGTTGGGATACCCGGCTATGGATCAGGCCAAATCAAAAAGCAATGCCTCTTTATTCGAGGTCGTATACTGCAGCTCATCCGATATTCGGCTGGAAACTGCAAAAAATGAACTTAAATCTGCATTTAAGTCAATGTTCGGCAAAGTCCTGCATCAGTCCGAAACACCCCGCGCCGATAATATAGTCATATTAGCGAAACTGGATGATATATCCTCAAATTCGAAAACTCCGGACGAATCATACTGCTTAAGCCTTATTACAGATGAAGAGAAATCCAGGGTAAGCCAGGAAGGCTATATAATTAAAAATTATAAGTCAGCTTCAGGCAATGGCCTGATAATAGCAGGAAAAACAGGTATAGGCGTGCTTTACGGGGTATTCTCACTTGTTCGCCGCATACAGAAGGGCAGCTTCGACGAAAATACCGTTATTCTTGACAATCCGGCTGTCGGCCTGCGCATGCTCAATCATTGGGATAATATGGACGGCAGTATCGAAAGGGGTTACTCGGGCAAATCCTTTTATTTTAAAAACAACAGAATTACAGGCGATTATTCGAGGATCCGAGATTTCGCAAGGCTCATGGCATCTGTCGGTATAAACGGAATCGTTTTAAACAACGTAAATGTCCACAAACTCGAAACTTACCTGATCACCGCCAGATTTCTCCCCAAGGTTGCAAAAATCGCCGCTATATTCCGCCAATACGGTATCAAAACCTTTCTCAGCGCCAACTATTCTAGTACGATCGATTTGGGCGGCCTGAAAACAGCCGATCCTCTGGATCCCGAAGTACAGGCATGGTGGATCGCAAAGGCTGACGAAATATATAAGTATATACCTGATTTCGGAGGCTTCCTGGTAAAGGCGGATTCGGAATTCAGACCAGGGCCGTTCACCTATGGCAGGAACCATGCGCAGGGTGCAAATATGCTTGCGAAAGCTTTAAAGCCCCATGGAGGTCTGGTGATCTGGCGCTGCTTCGTTTATAACTGCCAGCAGGACTGGAGGGACAGAGTTACAGACAGGGCGAATGCAGCCTATGACAATTTCATGCCCTTGGACGGGAGCTTCGACGATAACGTACTGCTGCAGATCAAGAACGGGCCAATGGATTTTCAGGTCAGAGAGCCTGTTTCTCCTCTGCTTGGAGGCATCAAAAAAACAAACGTCATGCTTGAGCTCCAGATCGCACAGGAATATACCGGGCAGCAAAGACACGTATGCTACCTGGCTCCTATGTGGAAGGATGTGCTGGACTTCGATACCTGCAGCGAAGGCAAGGATTCCACGGTAAAATCGCTGTTAACGGGAGCAAGCGCCAAAGGACAGCTCTCAGGTATTGCTGCAGTATCAAATACCGGAAATGATATGAACTGGACAGGCCACGATCTGGCCCAGGCAAACCTCTATTGCTTCGGCAGACTTTCATGGAACCCTGAGCTGAGTTCTGAAGAAATTGCTGAAGAATGGATAAGCAGCACTTTAGGAGCCGATCCGTCCGTAAAAAAGACAGTTAGCGGGATGCTGCTGGATTCCTACCACATTTACGAAAACTATACCTCGCCTCTCGGCATCGGCTGGATGATAAACCCCGCAAACCATTATGGTCCCAGTGTCGACGGGTATGAATATTCGGCCTGGGGCACCTACCACCGTTCCGACAGCGATGGCATGGGCATCGACAGAACCTGCGCGTCCGGTACCGGTTTTGCCGGGAGATATTTCCCGTTGAACTCGGAGATGTATGAAAAGCCGGAAACCTGCCCCGAAGAATTACTATTATTCTTCCATCATATACCTTATAAATATAAATTGAAAACCGGCAAGACAGTGATACAGCACATATACGATTCACATTTCGAAGGGGCCGAACAGGCTGCCCAGTTAGTCGAAAAATGGAAGCTGCTCAGCGGAAAGGTCGAGCCCCATTGCTGCGAAAGAGTCCTCAAAAGGCTGCAGGAGCAGGCTACCCACGCATGTGAGTGGCGCGATGTCGTAAATACTTATTTCTTCAGGAAAAGCGGCATCCCTGATAAGAAAGGACGCAGGATTTATTGAAATCCTTTGGGCTGGCGGCAGAGTTATTTCCAAATACCTTTTGCCTTATGATTCCGCTTCTGCTATACTATTGTAAATTAAAACTGCTGAGTGCAGTGCAATGAGGTGTTTTTATGGATATCACAAAAACCTGTATGAAGGTGGAATCAGCCTCGATAAGGCTCGCTGCGGCCGGCGGTGAATTGAAGAACAAAGCGCTCCTGAAAATAGCTGATTACCTTGATGCGCATAAAGAGGAAATATTCAAGGCAAACAAGGAGGACCTTTTGAGGAGCGAAGCCGAAAACCTTCCCTCTCCTCTGCTTAAAAGGCTCAAATTCGATGAAGCGAAGCTTTCCGACGTCATTGCCGGAATACACAGCCTGGTCGGGCTTGAAGACCCTGTTGGCAGGACCCTTCTTTCCACAGAACTGGACGAGGATCTGGAGCTTTACAGGGTCACATGCCCCATAGGCGTTATCGGAATAATATTCGAATCAAGGCCGGACGCGCTTGTACAGATCTCTGCGTTATGCCTGAAGAGCGGAAACGGCGTATTGCTCAAGGGCGGATCCGAAGCGAGGGAAACCAACCGCATACTTTCAGATCTCATAATATCGGCTACGGAAGCGGCGGGTATACCCGAAGGCTGGTGCGCTCTTCTCGAAACAAGGGCCGACATAAATGAACTTCTGAAGCAGGATAAATATGTGGACCTCATCATTCCAAGGGGTTCCAACGAATTCGTAAAATATATAATGGACAATACGAGCATACCTGTCATGGGGCATGCGGAAGGCATATGCCATTGCTATATAGACGACCCGTCGGATCCGGACATGGCCGTACGCATAGCCATAGACTCCAAGACGCAGTATGTCGCAGTTTGCAATGCGATGGAAACGCTCCTCGTCCACAAAGATGCGGCCGGGGCCTTCCTGCCTATGCTCAAAAAGGCCGCCGATGAAAAGCATGTTGAGCTTCTCGGCTGCCCTGATACAATGTCAGTCATACCGGTAAAGCCGGCCTGTGAACAGGACTGGAAAACGGAATATCTTGATTATATACTGTCGGTTAGGGTCGTCTGCGATATCGATGAAGCCATAGATCATATAAACACTTACGGATCCGGCCATACAGACGCCATAGTCACATCCGACAAGGAACACGCGGCGCGTTTCATGGCTCTTGTCGATTCGGGCAACGTATTCTGGAACTGCTCAACACGCTTCAGCGACGGGTTCAAATACGGCTTTGGAGCCGAGGTGGGTATCAGCACCGGAAAGCTTCATGCAAGAGGGCCGGTCGGTCTTGATGGTCTCGTCAGCTATAAGTATAACCTTATCGGCAACGGGCAGATCGTAGCCGATTATGCCGAAAAAAGAAAAAGCTTTACACATCGGAAGCTCGACAAAAAATTCCCGCTGTGATTGTATAAGGCAGTGCGGTACTGTGCGGTGGGATACGGTGCGGCACTGTGCGGTGGGATGCGGTGCAGTGGGATGCAGTACTGTGCAGGCAGAATAAGCGGACTTCGGCGGTATGAGAACTTGCATATTATCCCTTGACAGCGCCTATTGTAAGGCTTTTTATTATCTTGTCGTTAAGGAAGAAATACACGATAAGGCTCGGTATGACCATTATGACCACAGCCGCCAACTGTATGGACCAGCTTGTCGAATACTGGCCCCTGAAACGCGTAAGGCTGACGGGCAGCGTCATCTTGTTCGGATCCGATATGAATATCAGGGCGAACATCAGCTCATTCCAGGCTGCGACAAAGTTGAAGATGGAAATAGTGGCTATGGACGATTTGGAAAGCGGAAATATCATTCTCCAGAATACTGTGCGCATTTTACAACCGTCCATGACCGCGGCTTCCTCTATTTCCTTCGGAAAAGCGGCCATGAAACCTCCCAGTATAAATATCGAGGTTGGCAGCGCAAAGGCGACATAAGGCAGTATGAGCGAGATATAACGATTCAGTATGTTTATACTGTTAAAAGCCAAAAACAATGGGATCAGCGTGGAATGTATCGGTATCATGATGCCGATCAGGAATAATCCCATAGCAAAGCCCGAGTACCTCCATTTGAACCTCTTGATAGCAAATGCCGCCATAGCGGATACTACTATCGTAACAGCGATGGAACTGACGGAAACGATGACCGAGTTGAAAAAACTGATCCCTATTTTGCCTGAGGTCCACGCTGTAACGTAATTAATGAACTGCATTGATGAAACTATCGACCAGGGGTTACTGAACAGCTCGTTATCCGTCTTCAGCGAATTGAACAGCAGCCATAAGAGCGGATACAGATAGACCAGCGATAAAACGCTCAATACAAAATATAATATTGCTCTCGATACGGATATCTTTTTCCCTTGCCTGACCGATTGCGGCATTGTTATGATCTCTCCTCCGGTGGGTAAAACTAAAAATTCAATATAATTCTTTAGTAAAGCTGTACATCTTCGGATTTGAATGCCCTGTTAAGAACTACGGTGACTATCAGGCACAGCACGAGCAGAACAACTGCGACTGCGCTCCCGTAGCCATACTGCATATCTCTGAAGGATTTATAGTACATATAAAGGGCAACCACTTCGCTCGAGTGGTTCGGACCGCCGTTGGACATTACGTAGATAAGGTCGAAATAGCGGAGCGAACCTGTGGCGATCAGTACGGTATCGATCCCGATGATGGGCTTTATCAGTGGTATTGTTATATATATTATTCTCTGCCGGAACGTTGCACCGTCTATGGTAGAGATCTCGTTCAGACTTTCGGGAATGTTTTCGATGGCAGCAAGATAAAGAATCATATGGTAACCGACGAATTGCCAGCTTATGACGACTAGTATGGAAATCAGGACGGTCCTTTCATCTGCAAGAAACAGTATAGGCTTGTCAATGATGCCGAAAATCGTCAGCAGTTTATTCAATAGTCCGAAATCGGGGTTGTATATGAATGACCACATGAGGCCGATCGCCACGCTGGCCAGGATATTCGGCATAAAATATACGGTTTTGAAGTATCTCGTACCTTTGATATTGCTGGAAAGCGCAATTGCCAGTAATATAGCCAGGGGCACCTCTACAATTACGGAAAACACCAGCAGCAGCGCCGTATTCCTGAGACTTCCCTTGAAAATATTGTCAATGGTAAACAGCTGGATGTAATTTCTGAAGCCTACGTATCTCTTGATATCTACAAGATTCCACTTGAAAAAACTGTTATACAGAGTGCTGAATACAGGCAAAGCAACGATCCCTATATATATAAATGAAGCGGGAAACAGAAACAGAAATATTGTCTTTTTATTTCTGAGCATTAAATCCATTGTCAAATCTCCTTATCAGTGTGAAGAGCGTGCCGGAAAATCAGTTCCGGCGACCGCCTTACCGGCCGTCGGAGCTGATCAACCTGCTTTGTCACTTGTTCTGTTCTGTAAACTGCTGAAGAGTCTTGAAGGCATCTTCAGGTTTTTTACCAGCAGTGATGGCTTGGATGGTATTGTTGTACTCATTGCCTATAGTAGCGCCGAGGCCTACATCGTAAAATACGAACAGTTCCTTCATGTCCTTGAGGAGGTCTGCGACCTTCAGCGCAACCGGATTTACCTTAGACTGGTCAGGAACAACGTTGGTCGCTATAAGGTTGCCTGCTTCATTGAGCTTGGTCTGGATGGCAGGATCGGATATCGTCTTGATGAATCCGGCTGCAGCGTCGGCAACCGCGGATTTTGCCGATATAGCGAAGCTCTGATCGGGCTGACCGACCCAGCTGTCGGCATTACCTTTGCCTCCTTTGATTTCAGGGAATTTGCAAACCTCAAGCTTATCCTTCATGTCGGTATACAGCTGCTGTATAGCCCAGCTCCCCATGAAAAGCATCCCGCATTTTCCTGCCCTGAAATCCGCCTGTGCGGGATCATTGTCAAGCGCATTGAAGCCCGCCGGGAATGCTCCCATATTAGCCAGATCAGCCATACGCTTGCCGCCGTCGATAAATGCTTTATCCTCCCAGGTGCCGGTGCCGTTGTATACATTATTGAAAGGAGCTGTTCCGCCTACACGGTTGATAATGATTTCGCTGAGCATTGCTCCGACCCACGGCGCCTTGTTACCAAGCGCAAACGGCGTTACGCCGTTGTCCTTGAGAACTTTGACAATTTTTAAGAGATCATCATAAGTCTTTGGCTCGATCAAGCCGTACTTCTTGAATATGTCCTTGTTGTAGAAGAGGCAGGCGACTGTCTGAGTCGTAGGCAAAGCATATACTTTACCGTCAAATTCCAGAGAGGTATAGACGCCCGGCACATATCTGTTCTTCCATTCGGTATCGCTATTGAGCTTACCCGTCAGATCATAAACCTTTCCAGCCTGTACGAATGGTTTCAGGAAGCCGGCAGCCCAGGTATTGAATACATCGGGAACCTGATTCGCAGCCATAGCGGCGGCGATCTTGGTCTTGTACTGTTCCTGCTCGGTGAACTCTACAGCTGCGGTGGCGTTCAGCTTGTTGTTCTGGTTGAATAAAGTGACTGCCTCCTTGATAATCTGGGAGTTAGCATCGGTCTCGATACCCCAGCAGGAAACTTTTACGTTGACTTTTGCGGCGGGAGTAGTCTGGGCCGTCGTACTTCCGGCAGTCGTCTGATTCGTGGCCGGCGGATTCGCAGGATTATTTGCGCAGCCGGTCAGTACGTATGGGAAAGATAAACAGAAGCAAAGCAGAACCACAAAAATATTTTTCATCGAAGAATATCCTCCTTCTATTCACAAATTAAGTAACTCTAACGTATAAGCTTATGATTCCCAACAGAATCAAAAGAGATTCCATAAAATATCCTTAAATATTAAAATGTGACCTTTTAATAAATGAAATAGCAATATTCTGTTAAGTCTGCCATAACATGCAGTATAAGGCTGGGCAGTCATTGAATACTTTTCTAGAAACATTGGAGCAGATTTTACATAATATGAATTGAGAATTGCGAAACTGGTGATATATATGGAAAATCCAATGAACATAGAAAATATAACAAACGCCCTTGTCGTACTGCAAAAACTCAAACAGCTGCGCAGCCCCGACCAGCGTGACGAAAACGGGAGCAGCGCCGGCACCGTGCACCCGGACAGACTCGCGCTGATGTATGAAATACTTTCGGTCATCGAAGGCTTCATTCCGCAGACCAGGGGCGGTTCCTTCGGTCTTGCCTTCAAACAGGGCAGCAGGTACAGCGGTGCATACAGAGAACTGAAAAGTCACATGAGGAGCATGGGCAGGAGCAAACCTGAAATGCAGCACGTGATGAAGACCCTGAGGCTGGTCGTCCCGGTACTCGATAACAGGCAAAAGGTCTATCTGGATAAGTTCATAAAGATCATGGAGATCATACAGTCTTGACTTTCCGGCACATATAGAAGGATAATATCTGTATGGGACGGATACATTCTTTTGAAACCTTCGGAACGCTTGACGGGCCGGGTATAAGATTTGTCATTTTCATGCAGGGCTGCCCCCTTCGCTGCCTGTACTGCCACAATCGCGATACATGGGATAAATGCGGCGGGCGCGAATATACGGCAGAACAGGTCATGGCCGAAGTCATGAAATATGTCAGTTATTTCAGATTTTCCGGCGGAGGCGTCACGGTCTCGGGCGGAGAGCCTCTTCTTCAGCGTGCGTTTGTGGCGGAATTGTTCAAAAGCTGCCATAAAAACGGCATACATACCGCTCTGGATACAAGCGGCTGCACCGATACCGGGGACCTTGACGAGCTGCTCTCCTTTACGGATCTGGTATTGCTCGACATCAAGCATGCAAGCGAGGCAGGGCACCGCAGGATCACAGGCGCAGGCCGCGATAGACCGGCCGCCTTCGCGCGTCTGCTTTCTGAAAGGAACATCCCGGTCTGGATACGCTATGTACTTGTTCCCGGTTATACGGATTCGGAAGAAGATCTTTTATCGGCCGCTTCACTTATTAAAAGTATGGATAACGTCCAGAAGGTCGAAGTGCTGCCATACCATTCCATGGGCTCTTTCAAATGGGAGGAGCTGGGATTTGTATATCCCCTGCAGGGAGTTCCGGAGCCTGATGATCAAAGCATAAGAATGGCCCGCAGCATCCTTGGCGCATAGTTTGTCCCTGCATCCTGGTGTCCCGGTATCCGGAGTCCCAGCGCTCATCATTCAGTCCGTTTCAATGCATATCTATAATAACCGACCTGTCGACTTTACGACTTTTTATGACGTCATATCCATATTACCGTCTGGTTATTCATCATTTTTTCACTCACTTCCCCTAATAATGATTGACAATAATTATGTATTATGATAATAATGAATTGTTTTATTAGTTTAGTAGTTCTAAACAAAATGTTTATGTATAAATACAGCTTTAAGATGTGAAGGAAGAGATATATGAAAATCGGAAACAAAATAAAAATGTTAAGGATAAAAAACGGCCTTACGCAGGAAGAGCTGGCGGACAGGAGCGAACTCTCAAAGGGCTTCATATCGCAGATCGAGCGTGATCTTACCTCTCCTTCCATCGCTACGCTTGTGGATCTGCTGCAATGTCTCGGCACGAACCTTAAAGATTTTTTTAACGAAATCGACGATGAAAAAGTAGTATTCAGCAGGGACGACGTGTTCGTAAAGGAGAATCCGGAGCTTCATCATGAAATACGGTGGATTGTGCCGGATTCCCAGAAAAACCGTATGGAGCCGATTATTTTAAGATTGGCTGCAGGCGGGGCCTCCGAGACCGACGACCCACACGAGGGAGAAGAATTCGGCTATGTTTTGGCGGGCAATATTTTTGTCAATCTGGGAGGCAGGAAATACAGGGTCAGAAAGGACGAAAGCTTTTACTTCAAGCCGAACGCGGTACATTTGATATCAAATGCGGGTAAAACAGAGGCAAAGCTTCTGTGGGTTTCAACCCCGCCCAGCTTTTAATGTTTTGAAGGGAGTCGGAAAGTGGGCAAACATATCATCGAACTAGTGGATCTTACAAAGGAATACGACGGAACGGAAGCGCTCAGGGCAATCAACCTGTACATCCGACAGAACGAATTCGTCACACTGCTCGGGCCCAGCGGCTGCGGCAAGACTACGACGCTGAGGCTTATCGGCGGCTTTGAAAAGCCGACCTCCGGCGCCGTACTTTTCGAGGGCGTCAATATAAACGACGTACCCCCATATAAAAGAAGGGTAAATACTGTATTTCAAAAATATGCCCTGTTCCCCCACATGAATGTTTATGAAAATATAGCATTCGGCCTCAGGATCAAGAAAACAGACAACGCCATTATCCGCCGGAAGGTGGCGGCAATGCTGTCCATGGTCAATCTGGACGGTTTTGAGAAGAGGTCTGTCGAATCGCTGAGCGGAGGACAGCAGCAGAGGATAGCGATCGCTCGCGCTCTCGTGAATGAGCCGGAGGTCCTACTGCTGGACGAGCCTCTCGGGGCGCTCGACCTGAAACTCAGGAAGGAAATGCAGCTTGAGCTGAAAAATATGCAGAAACGCCTCGGCATCACTTTCATTTATGTTACGCACGATCAGGAAGAGGCTCTCACAATGTCCGATACGATAGTCGTTATGCGGCTGGGTTCGATCCAGCAGATAGGGACTCCCCAGGACATCTATAACGAGCCGAAAAATGCATTTGTTGCCGATTTCATCGGTGAGAGCAATATAGTCGACGGCGTAATGCTCGAGGATTACCGTGTCCGTTTCGCAGGACATGTCTTTGACTGTGTGGACAGGGATTTCGGCAAAGATGAAAATGTCGATGTGGTCGTACGCCCTGAGGATATCAAACTGACAAGGGAAAGTGGGAATTTGCTGCAGGGACGTGTCAGATCCGTTATATTCAAGGGAGTACATTATGAAATGAAGGTCTCGGATGAAAACGGCTTTGAATGGATTGTACACTCCACTTCAATGGAGCCCGTGGATACCGAGGTTGGGCTTATGATTCAGCCCGGCGATATTCAGATAATGAAAAAGGTGCAGACAATATGAAAAAAGGATGGGTCTCATACCCCTACATCTTTTGGATGATACTTTTCACGCTGGTGCCGTTGGTACTGGTGCTGTATTACAGCCTGACGGCTACCGATCCGTCAGGTGTTACAGTCTTTACTGCAGCAAACTTCCAAAAATTCATACAGCCCATTTATATGAAAGTACTCGGGAGATCTGTCATACTGGCGCTAGCAAGTACGCTGATCTGCCTGCTGCTCGGCTATCCCGTCGCAATGATACTGTCAGGCAGGGACTTAAGCCGCAGGAATCTTTTGGTCCTGCTTTTCGTTATCCCCATGTGGATGAATTTTTTGCTCAGGACCTACGCCTGGATGGCTCTTCTTGACCGCAAGGGCGTGATAAATTCACTGCTTGGCATGGCAGGTCTGCCTCAGCTGAATATCCTTTACACCGATGCTGCGGTCATACTTGGTATGGTCTACAACTTTCTGCCTTTCATGGTGCTGCCCATATTCTCCGTCCTCAGCAAGATCGACAGGAGTGTAGTCGAAGCGGCCGAAGATCTGGGTTCCGATTCGTTTACCGTATTTGTGAGGATAATATTCCCCCTGAGCCTGCCCGGAGTCGTATCGGGAGTAACGATGGTATTCATGCCCGCCGTCACCACATTCATTATTTCGAAGCTGCTTGGCGGAAGCCAGTATATGCTGATCGGCAACCTGATCGAGGACCAGTTTACGAGGGTCTATGACTGGAATTTCGGCTCTGCGGTCTCCATAGTCATGATGCTGCTGATACTTGTCAGCATGGGCGTCATGTCCCGGTATGACAAGGAAGATATGGGGGGAGGCCTGTTATGAAAAAAGCGATGAAAAAACTCTATCTGTTTTTAATCTACCTGTTTCTTTATGTCCCGGTTTTCACGCTTATAATTTTCTCGTTCAACAATTCAAAATCAAGGGCTCATTGGGGTGGTTTCACACTGAAATGGTACGGAGAGCTTTTCCATGACAGGCAGATAATTTCATCTCTGACCTACACGCTGACCATCGCACTGCTTGCGTCGCTGACGGCCACGATTGTAGGGACTGCGGCGGCCGTGGGCATTTTCAATATGAACAGGCTTGCAAAATCATTCGTAATGAACCTGACATATCTTCCCGTGCTGAATCCAGATATAGTGACGGGTATTTCGCTGATGATCCTCTTTATTTTTATAAACCTCAAGCTGGGCTTTATAACACTGCTGCTTGCCCATATCACGTTCAATCTGCCATATGTCATACTGTCGGTACTCCCGAAACTGAAGCAGCTGAACAAGCACCTTTACGAGGCTGCCCTGGACCTTGGCGCCGCTCCGCTCCACGCATTCCGGAAAGTTATTCTTCCGGAGATAATGCCCGGCGTGATAACCGGCTTCCTGCTCGCTTTTACTCTTTCGCTCGACGATTTTATCATAAGCTTTTTCACTACCGGTTCAGGTGTTTCGACCCTGTCGATAACCGTATACTCGATGGCCCGGCGAGGCGTAAATCCTAAAATAAATGCGCTTTCGACGCTGATGTTCATCGTAGTGCTCGCACTCCTCCTGATCATAAACAAACGCTCTTCGGGAAGCGAAGATTCGGGCGGCGCGAAAGAAACGGCAAAGCTCAGCAACCTGATATGAATATCAATCTAATCCGAATACTAATCTGCTCAGCATTTTTACACAAAGTCATCTTATTGGGAGGAAAGTAAAATGAGAAATAACAGGATAATAGCACCGGTATTGGCCGCACTTTTACTGGCCGTACTGCTCACCGCCTGCAGCGGGACCGGATCGGCTTCGGGAAAAGTTACGATCAACGTATTCAACTGGGGAGAGTATATAGGTGAATCAACAATCGCCGATTTTGAAAAGGCTTATCCGGGTATTAAGGTCAATTATGAAAACTTTACTACCAATGAGGATATGTATGTAAAGATAAAAACAGGCGGTTCGGCCTATGATGTCGCAATACCGTCCGATTACATGATAAAGCGGATGCTGGATGAAGGCCTGCTCAACAAGATCGACATGAAAAACATACCGAACTACAAGTACATTGACGACCGTTTCAAACAATTGTCCTACGATCCCGGCAATGAATACTCCGTTCCGTATATGTGGGGCACGGTTGGGATATTATACAATAAAAACATGGTTTCAGATCCGGTAGACAACTGGGGAATACTCTGGAACGAGAAATACAGAAAGCAGATAATCATGCCGGACAGCGAACGTGACAGCATCGGGGTGACATTGAAGATGCTTGGTTACTCGATGAATACAAAAAGTAAATCCGAGCTTGAAGAGGCCAAGCAGGCGCTTATCAGGCAGAAGCCGCTCGTACAGGCCTATGTCGTGGATGAGGTAAGGGATACAATGATTGGAGAAAGTGCCGCCCTTGCTGTCGTTTGGTCGGGAGATGCCTATTACTGCCTTTCCGAGAACAAAAACCTGGCATATGCGATTCCGAAGGAAGGCACCAATTACTGGTTCGATTCCATGGTGATCCCGACTACCAGCAAGCACAGGAAGGAAGCCGAAGCCTTTATAAACTTCATGTGCGATCCCAGGATCGCGTTCAACAATGCGGAATATATCGGTTACGCCACTCCGAATACCGAAGTGATGAAAATGCTGGATCCGGGATTAGTTGCGGACCGAAACGCATACCCTCTTAAAGAAGACCTTGAAAACTCGGAAATATTCGAGTACCCCGGCGATGAGGTCAACAAAGAATACAGCGATATCTGGACGGAGGTCAAGGCGGACTGATATGTAAAGGCGATCAGAAAAGGTTTGCCGGATACATGCATAAGGAAGCGCGGTATGTGAACTTAAAGATCTTCCGGGACGGAGGCATATGGATGGCGGGCAGAAGATACAGGGCTGGAAAACTTTTAAACAAATTCCTCAAGCTGACCCTCGGCAATTACATTAAATTATTGTTTTCCTACAAGGTAAAAGCTGATGGGCTTAAAGGGATTGAACCTCCATATATCGTACTTGCCAATCATACCAACTTTTGGGATCCTTTCCTCCTCTCCATGTGTTTCAGGGATCCTGTTTACTTCATCGCCTCGGACGCATATTTCAGAAATCCTTTGCTTAAGCGGCTGCTGGGACTGGTCGGCGCAATACCGAAAACAAAGCTTGTTTCCGACCCCGGCTCCATCCGTGGAGTACTCGAGGTCGTCAAAAACGGCGGCATCATCGGTATATTTCCTGAAGGAAGACGCAACTGGGACGGGAGGACCCTCCCGCTTCTTCACGCTACGGCAAAGCTGATCAAAGCTCTGAACATCCCAGTGGTTTCGATTCTTTTTAAGGGCGCGTGTCTTTCGATGCCGAGGTGGTCCGGAACCACAAGAAAAGGCAGCCTCGTCATGGAGCTCGTTAACATTCTCCTGCCCGACGAAATAGAATCCCTTACGACTGATGAGCTATATATAAGGATCTCTGAAAATCTGGCTTACGACGAGTATTCCCGCCAACGTAGCGAAATGCACACCTATACCGGAAAAAAACCGGCGGAAAGGCTTGAACTGTTTCTGTTCACATGCCCCGAATGCGGCCGCACGGGCGCCCTTTCCTCGCATGGCAGCCGGTTTGGCTGCAGTGCATGCGGATATGTCGTAAGCTATAATAAGTTTGGTTTCTTTGAAAGCAGCAGTCAAACATTGCATTTTGACAACCCTGCCGATTGGAACCAGTGGCAGCTGCAAAACCTTGAAAGCGGCTTTGCTGAAAGCATTAAAACCGACCTTGACCAGGTGCTTATGGAAGAGGCCGATGTCGAGCTTCGGACCGGGTCAAAAACCGGGATGTTGAAAGGTTTGTCCGATAAAGGCAAGTTAAGCTTGTACTCCGGCAGGCTCGAATATTTTTCGTCCAAAAAGAAGGTTTTTGCCTTTCCGATAAGGAAAATATCAGGTGCCAACATACAATACAACAATCAGCTTGAGTTCATCTGTGAAAATACTTTATACCGGTTCAGCAAAAAAGACGGCAGTATGCCCGCGTATAAATTCGTAATGGGCATCGGAACGTTAAAGCGGCTATTGGGATAAACCATGTGGCAGCGTTAAAATGCTCTATCAGCGAAAATGGAGGAGGCTTATGAGCGAAGGCTGGTCCTATATTTTGGATATACTTGTGATTTGCCTGTTTCTCGGTCTTGCAACATACATCAAAAGGAGCTTCAGGTTTTTTGAAAGGTTTTTTATTCCCAATGCTATAATTGCAGGCTTTATAGGCCTTCTGCTCGGTCCTCAGGTGCTTGGACTGGTAAATTTCAATTCCGAACATCTTGGCACGATAATATACCATTTGATGTCCGTCGGATTTATCGCGCTTGCACTAAAGGACCGCAGCAGCAATGTCAGGAACAAGGATATCGTAAATACAGGTATCATCATCGTAAATGGCTATGTACTGCAGGGTATAGTCGGTTTCGGTCTCTCGCTGCTCATGGTCTGTACGTTTCTGCCCAAACTGTTCCCGGTATTCGGGATGCTTCTGCCCCTCGGATACGGTCAGGGGGCCGGACAGGCCTATTCCATGGGCAAGCAGTGGGAGACGCTCGGCTTCGTCAATGGCGGCAACATCGGGCTTTCAATAGCCGCGATGGGCCTCCTCTGGGCGTATATAGGCGGCATACCGCTAATGAACTACCTTATCCGGGTCAAAAAGATAAAGCCCTCCCACAGCATAAACGACAACGATAACTCCGTAAAAGGCGAGATAAAAAAGGAGGATATCGGAGATGCGGAATCGGTAGATGGTTTCACGATCCAGTTGTTTACCATCGGCATCATATACCTCGCGACTTATCTTGTACTGACAGGCCTTACTGCGATACTGCGCAACTTCGGTACGTTCGGGAATACTCTCTCCACGATGCTCTGGGGCTTCAGCTTTATCATAGCTTCACTTCTTGCGATCCTGTTCCGTTTCGTTTATGATCTTCTGAGAAAGAAAAAAGTGATCGTCCGGGAATATACGAGCAACTTCCTGCTGGAGAGGATCTCCGGCGGCGCCTTCGACTTTATGATCACAGCCTCTATAGCTGCCATTTCCATGTCGATACTGGAGCAGTACCTGATACCAACACTTGTGATCGGTACCATCGGCGGTATAATCACCATCATCTATATAGTTTTTGTCTGCCGGAGGATTTACAATACCGACATTTTGGAAAACATACTGGCCCTCTATGGCAATCTCACAGGTATCGTTTCCACTGGGCTTGCGTTGATAAAGGAGATCGATCCGAATCTCGAATCTTCAGCCGGAAGGAACCTTGTACTGGGAAGCGGTGCAGGCCTGTTCGTAGGCTTCCCGCTCATGCTGCTGCTGAATGTGCCGATAGTCGGTTTTGTTTCAGGCAGGCCCGTGCTGTACCTGTGGTCCATGATCGGGCTTGCCGCATATTTTATCATACTTTCGATAGTACTGTACTTCCGGCGTCCCAAATGAGGGACAGG
Organism: Bacillota bacterium; assembly: GCA_023411715.1. Lineage (GTDB taxonomy): Bacteria > Bacillota > Clostridia > Acetivibrionales > DTU013 > JAEYOM01. Next base: position 53,114 of record JAEYOM010000113.1, read on the forward strand.
GAGATAAGCGGACGTCGCAGCAAGTTTCGTCTCAAACAGGCTGACTGCCATCTGCTTACCTCCCTGAAATCAATCCCGCGATTTACTTCGTAAATCACTTAGGCTATTTGCCAAGGCAAATAGCTTCAACTGTATCGCCCAAATGCAGCAGAGCTGCATTTTGCTAAAGCAAATTGCTTCACTGTATCACGATTTGCGATTTCATCGCAAATCAATCCCGCGATTTACTTCGTAAATCACTTAGGCTATTTGCCAAGGCAAATAGCTTCGCTGTATCACGATTTGCGATTTCATCGCAAATCATTTAGGTAATAATTATTAGCTTCTCTTTTCATACGTAAAGAAGTATAATAGAAGCAGGAGTATTCGTAACAGTGCACAAACGTGCAAAGATACGAGGTTCATATGAAGATAGAAAGAATCAGCGAAAATATAATAAAAGTTACAATATCATATAATGATCTCGAAGAGCGGAACATCGACTTAAATACGCTCAATTATAACACGCCTGCGGCACAGGAGTTTTTCTGGGACCTTATGGAGCAGGCGGAAGAGCAGCTTGGCTTCAGTCTTTCCGATTCACAGCTGATAATCGAGCCCATACCGGATTCCAACGACGGCTTTGTGATAACGATCACCAGGATAGATGAAGACGGTGAATTTGAATCGATCCACAAATATATAAAGAGCAGGATGAAGAAGAGTGATCTTCGCGTCAAGAAAAAAGGCAAAAAGATATGCTCGCCTCTTTATATCTATTCCTTTAAAAACATCAACGACGTCTGCGGTCTCGCCAACAAGCTCGAAGGCCTCTACAGCGGCGAGAGTTCGCTTTACAGGTATCGCGACACCTATTACCTGACTCTTACGAGGAGCGGTCTGGCGCCGGCCAATACTAAGGCATTCGAATTAATGCTGAATGAGTTCGGTACTAAAGTGAACAGTGTAAGCTTTTTTGACGGCTATCTCAATGAATACGGCGAAAAAGTGATCGAATCAAACGCGCTGGATGTACTGAAAAAATTCTATTGATATCTAAAGGGCTATCTACTGGATATCCAGTTCGGAGACGAAAACGAGCTGGATACCTTTTTTATCGAATTCCGGAAGCATTTCAGAGATTGCCGCTGCAGTCACTTTTCCGCCTTCCACACCGACATGCCCGATAGCAACTGCCTGGCCGCTTTTGAGCGCTATTTCACCGGCCTCTGCAAGACGTTTCTTAACAAAGCTTTTAGGTTGCTGTCCATCCAGGAATACATCGCGTTCAAAACAAGTGACGCCCATTTTAGAGGATACTTTTTTGCAAACCGGATGGTACGTTGTTCTGCTGTCAACGAAGTACATTTCCCTTTCCCTGACGACATCAAGTATTGCAGTGGCAATATCTTCATTCCCGCTTGCTTTGGAGCCCATATGAATATTAGCTCCGACTGCATAAGGTATATCGTCGAACGATCTTTTTGCTATATCCTTCACCTTGTCGGTATCCATGCTGGACATAATTGGTTCCGGTCCGAGCCAGCTCATCTTTCCCTGATTTGCCTCCAGCGGCAGGTGTACGATGACCTCGAAGCCATTTTCATGAGCTTTTTCGGCATCGCTGTGCGAATAATCCAGAAACGGCATCACCGCAAAGGTAAGATGCCTGTTTATGGACATCATTTCCTTGACGCCATTCCTGCCTGAGCCGAAATCGTCTATTATTATGGCCAGCTTTCCTCCCTCGATCTTCGATATGCTTTCGGCATCTTCATAATTACCCGTCAGGTACTTCTCAACTCCGTCAAATATGGCTTTAGCCAGTTGTTCCTGAAAGGGCTCCTCAGTCAAACGCTTACGCTCCGCGGTGTTGGATATAAAGGCTGTTTCTGCTATTACTCCAGGTATTTTGGAATGCTTCAGCAAAAAATAATCGTTTACCTGAGGATCATGTATGGTACGTTTGACGCCGTCCACTATCATGCTGTTAAAGGAACGCTGCAGCAGGTAGGCTAGTTGCCGGTTCTCCTGATATTTTTCACTGTAGAATACAATAGAGCCGTCGGTGTCAGGTCTGTTAAGATTGCAATTCACGTGGATACTTATGAATAACTGCGCATTACTGTTATTGATTATGTCAAGACGGTTGTTCAGATCCATCTGGTGCCTGTTGCTATTGTTAGGATCGTTCAGGTTATCGAGTGAGATGTCTTCCTCCCTTGTCATTATGACTTTGTAGGCTTTTTGCTCAAGGTAGGATCTAAGCTTTTTAGCTATGGCAAGGTTTATATCCTTTTCCAGTATCCCATCCTTGTTCGTGCCGCCGTCCACCCCGCCGTGGCCCGGATCTATCACTATAATGCCGCTTTGGGGGTCCGAGAAAGAGTTAGCCGGCCTGTTGCCGTAAATAAAAAGTGTGCAGGATAAAAAAATTATGACTATAAGGATGGATACAATTGTAAATATGCTTTTTCTGCCTAATACAAATACTTTTAATCGCTTCATTGACCTGTCACCAATAAAAATCTACTAAGTATTTATATTCGCCTATAAAGCATACTATGATGTTCTATTTATTGTCATTTTTCAGATTTGTACCCGGCGCGATCTGAACTATGGACTTCTCTGCTTCGTATTGATCGGTGCCGATGAGATCGCCGTTTCTTAGGACATTTATTGTGACGCCGTCCTTGCCGGGATTGAGAACGACCTTTTCACCCGGTTTGAGTGAGCTGTTTTCAACATAATATACGGCCGGTGCATACCGCTGTATGACTTCTGTAGTTATACTGCATTCTTCAGTCTTGTTACCTATACTGCCTGCTATCGCCACTGTGACCGCATTACCATCCACCCGGGCAAATATGGCCAGTTTGTTGGGATACGGATTGGAAAGCTTAAGGTCGCTCGAATTGCCGGATATCCATGAATCGAGTCCCGGTTCTATATAGTCGGGCGCCAGCTTATGCTGGTCACGTATAATAGAGCTCTTCGGTATTCCGGCTGTAAGCATGGCGGCATATAGCGTAGAGGCCACCTGGTCATATCCCTCGTTATCATTGTCAAAATTCTTATCTTTGCTTTTAAGCTTTTCCACGAATGAAAAAAGATCGTTTTTTTCACCCTTTTGTGAAATTATGGTGCCATCGATTGAATCGACAGCCGTCCGGATGCTTTCGGTGAGCTCTCCGTCCAGTATTTCGGTGGAATATTCCGCCAGTATCCTCTGGATATCGTCGAAATCCTTCATCGTTACATCCGCATTGACCGACTGCAGCGCATAGTTATTCTGCTTTGTGAGCCCGACAGGCTGCCATGGGTTCTCCGACAACTGCTTCCTTATGATTTCAGCCGCATTATTGACATCAAGCTTCAGGCCGGATGTATCGGCTTTCTTCCTGACAACGCCGTCTGCAAATTCCATCTCTGCATTTTCAGGCTTTATGTAAAGCTGTTTCGAAAGGTCCGCTAATTTTGCTCTTAGCTTACTCTCATTGAATTTTATTACAGGCTGGATATCTTTGTTTTTATTGCTGAAGCATAGCTCGAGAAGCTCCGGGATGTTCCCGGCACTGTTCAATGATTTAAGCGGCCGAAGCGTTGCATTGCCGTCAACAGCCGCATCGATTTGTGCAAAGGGTATTTCTATCGGTTTACTGCCCTCGATATCCAATACCAGTGAGCTTGATTTCAATTTTTCAGTATAAGTTGATTCAATTTCGGAAACTGCATTGGAATACCGCATGCTACCGACGGAAATGCCATCGACAGTCACACCCGCGGGTACGCTGTTCAAAGATGCGCCGCATAAAACGGCGATCCCGGCCGAGACCGCAAGTACGCTCTGAATCACTATGAGCGAGAAAATAAGCGGTGTTTTACGATTTTTAACCACAAATATCCAACTCCACAAGTCTTTTCTTTTGTTGTGACTAAATCAAACAAAGTAAAAGTATAAAGCACGAACACTTTATACTTTTGTTTTAATTTATGACCTGTTATTCATTACGAGTTCTATCAGCTTGTCTTTTGCTTTGGCTTCATCGATTATTGTGTCGTCGATCTGCATTCCTTCGCTTATAATGACGCTGCCCGTACTGTCAACGATCGTCTTCGTAGCGTAACGGCCTTTCAGGTACTGACGCTGGCGCTGTTCAAAAAGCACGGAAGCGTTATCCTCTTCCTCCGCTGCCTGCTGCGATTCTGCAGCCGCTGCAGGTTCAGCATATTCATCTGGCAGCGATGCCGTATTAGCTATATATGAGTTATTTTTTTTTTCGAAATCGCCGGTACCCGGTTCGGAATCCAACTGTGCTGCGGTTTCGAGCAATGAAGCTTCTATATCCTCTTTTACAACAGTCAGGTTCTTACCGAATGTAATGACAGAATCGCGAGGTATAAGGCGAATTTGTTTCTGTGTGATGTCAGCTATGAATTCAAGCCCGGTGATCCTACAATTCTCATCGTCATCGATATATATATCGCCGATCTCTCCGATCAGTCTTCCTTTTTTGGTAAGTACCTTGGTGCCCTTGACCTTGATATCATTCTGCAGAAGCTGGATGGCTGCCGGGATTTTGCTGATATCAACGATGACTCCGCTGTTTTCTATCGTAAGCGCGTATTCCCCGATTCCGAGCACGTCCTGCGTCGGGATCACTCTGGCGCTGAATATCTGTATGCCGCTGTCCACAACGATATAATCAATGGCTCCCCTGTCTGCATTAATGATTATACTCTTTACCCTGCCGACCTCAAGTCCGTCGGATATGCTTATTATGGGTAATCCAAGTATCTTTTGAGTTTTTTTCATGTAAAAAAACCTCCTTCATTTGGTGCAAACACCATAAGTCAAGCCTGTACTGCAGTCAGGTTCTTCCCGATCTCTTCCTTAACATAACTATCCATCGTATCGCCATATGTCTCATAATAACTATTCATTATGTCCAGCGCAAGTTCCTGTTGACCCAACGATTTATACATTACACAAATATCCAGTATTGTCCAGAAGGTAAGTTCTTTGCACGGTTTTTTATCCAGAGCATACATATGATACAGGATGGCGCTCTCGAAATCCCCTGCTCCTTTTAGCCTGAATGCCTCGTTGATACAGTCTTCTATAGTCAGACTATTACTATTATGTACAATGTTTTCTATACCCATTTTATCAATATTTTCATTACTGTCAACAGAAATTTCTAAGTTATTCCCCACAACTGCCGTATTATCGTCAATGTTCGCCAATATGCCAACATTATCAGACAAAATTGTACCATTTGCCGCTACTGCCGGAGACTCCTGTGCAGCCTGTGTTTCCCGGGTTTCCTGCGCAGCCAATGCCTCCTGGGCTTCCTGTGTAGCCTTGGTTTCCTGTGCTTCCCGGGTTTCCCGGACGACAGTCACCGCTGTCTCATCATCACCGGCCGGGTATACGACGCCATTATGTATAACATCTTCTGCGGCAGCAGTCTCAGCATCGAGCTGAACAGCAGTCTCAAGACCAGGCTGGGCAACAGTGCCAAGATCAGGCTGGACAGCAGCCTCAGGATCGAGCTGGACGGCAGTGCCAAGATCAGTCTGGACAGCAGTCTCAAGGTCAGGCTGGGCAGCAGCGCCATCTATAACGTCAGTTTCAGCTGTTTGTACGCGCGTATTACCACTCCCGGCATCGCTTTGTTCATGCTCGCCGATAAAGTTGACAAATATCTGTTCAAGGTAATTGTCATCTTCAGCGGAGGCTTTATCAGGATCCCCGTTTTCAAACGCAACCCGCTTTTTTAGTTTTGATCCCGCCCCGTTTATTATAAACGAAATGATCATGCTCAGTATCACGACGATCAATAAATAGGCTGCCACAGATACCAGCAGCGTAACTGAAGGCGAGGCAAAAGCAAAGCTGCCATCCATACCTGATGAAACAAGGCTGAATAATGCAGGCAGCCCAAGGGCTGTTATAAGTGAGGCCAGTGCAACGGAAAGAAGTGTTCTTAAGTTCAATATCTTCATACGATAAAAAATCAGGAAAACGATAACCGAACTTACTGCGACGACACATGTCGCAGTTATTGCATATGCTGGCATTTTACACCTCCTCGAACCAAGTGGAAAATGGTCGAAAATCAACTAACAAGGCATAATTCGATATTAAATCGCATAATTCCTTCATTTTATGATATTTTATGATATTTTTATAACAAACAAATCAAAGGGACGGTTCTTTTGCTCCATTTTGCGAACAAAATGGAACAAAAGAACCGTCCCCCTGTTTCATCTGTTTTATTTACATCTGGTGAGTCTGATCCTGTTTCGGCAGTACGGCGTTTTCATCGCCGAGCAGTACCGTTTCCTTCCGGTCCTCCGTATCCGGTACAACAGCCTGGGCTTTCGCGGATACCAGAGCTGTCTTGAGGACGGTATCCATATCCGATGCAAACACGAACCTCAGCTTGCTTCTGATATTTTCAGGGATATCATCGATATCCTTACGGTTTTCAGCAGGCACGATTATTGTATCGATCCCGGCTCTGTGCGCAGCAAGAACCTTTTCCTTGAGTCCGCCTATCGGAAGCACCCTGCCTCTTAAAGTAATCTCACCCGTCATCGCAACGTTACGTTTTACCGCGAGCCCTGTCAGGGCGGATACCATGGCTGTGGCGAGCGTTATCCCCGCGGACGGGCCATCCTTTGGTATTGCCCCCTCAGGCACATGGATGTGTATATCATATTTGCTGTGGAAATCCTTTTCAATGTTAAGCAGTTCAGTCCTTGAGCGTATAAAGCTTATCGCAGCTTTCGCCGATTCCTTCATAACATCGCCCAGCTGTCCGGTAAGCTCAAACTTTCCGTTGCCGCTCATCAAAGTTACTTCTATCACTAGCGTGTCGCCCCCGACCGGAGTCCAGGCAAGTCCCGTTGCAAGCCCGACCTCGTCCTTTTCATTGGCCTTGTCGTAATGGAATCTCTTTGTACCCAGGTACTTTTCTATATTTGAAGGCGTCACACTTACAGACTTCTTACCGCTCGATACGAGCATCCTCGCGGCTTTTCTGCAAACCGTCGCTATCTCCCTCTCGAGGTTTCTTACGCCCGCTTCCCTGGTGTAGTAATTTATTATGCTTCTCAATGCATCTTCGCCCACCCTTAGGTGCTTCTTCTGAAGGCCGTGGGCCTTCATCTGCTTCCCAAGCAGATATTTCCCGGCGATGTTGACCTTCTCTTCTTCGGTGTAACCTGAAATGCTTATGACTTCCATCCTGTCCAGAAGCGGTCTCGGTATGGTATCGAGGTTATTTGCCGTCGTAATGAAAAGCACGTCCGACAGATCTACAGGCAGTTCAAGATAATGGTCCCTGAATGCAAAATTCTGCTCGGAGTCCAATACTTCAAGCATGGCTGACGACGGGTCCCCTCTGAAATCGCTGCTCATCTTGTCGATTTCATCGAGCAGTATAAGCGGGTTTGCGGAACCGGCCTGCTTAAGCGCCGTGATTATCCTGCCCGGCATGGCGCCTACATAGGTACGCCTGTGTCCCCTTATCTCGGCTTCATCCCTGACGCCGCCAAGAGACATGCGCACATAGTTCCTGTTGAGAGCTCTGGCTATAGACTTGGCTATTGAAGTCTTGCCGACTCCGGGAGGTCCTGCGAGGCAGAGTATCGGACCCTTGAGATTGTTGTTCAGCTTCAGTACCGCAAGGTATTCTATAATCCTCTCCTTGACCTTTGACAGGCCGTAATGGTCCTCTTCCAGGATATCCTCAGCCTTTTTGAGGTCAATGACTTCCCCGGTCTTCTTACTCCACGGAAGATCGAATATCCAGTCCAGATAGGTCCTGATGACCGAGCCCTCCGCAGAGCCGGAAGCCATTTTCAGCAAACGGTCAAGTTCCTTGAGAACTTTCTTTTCGACTTCCTCCGGCAAATCGGCTTTTTCGAGCTTCGCCTTATACTCATCGACTTCGGCTGTAATACCTTCCTTGTCACCAAGCTCAGTTTGAATCGCCTTAATCTGCTCCCTCAGGTAATATTCGCGCTGCGACTTGTCGATCTGCTTGCGTACACGGAGGCTGATATTCTTCTCCGCTTCAAGGATTTCAATCTCATTCATCAAAAGTTCAAGGATTTTTTCCATCCTTTTAACAGGATCGAACTCGCCGAGGATCTCCTGTTTCTGTTCCACCTTGAGCAGCATGTTCGACGCCGTTACATCGGAGAGTTGGCCCAGGTCCTCTATCCCGTTCATGGACAAAACTGTGTCCGGTGAGATCTTGCCATTCAGTTTGGCGTAGTCGTCAAAAGTACCCAGGACTTTTCTCTTGAGCGCTTCAAATACAACTTTGCTGTTTTTGTCATCAGAAACTATTTTTTCTGCCACTTCAGCAATAAAGTAGGGCTCAGTCTGTACGTAATTCTTCACCTCAGCCCTGCTGATGCCTTCCACGAGCACTCTTATAGTGTCTCCCGGCAGTCTCAGAAGCTGCTTTACCTTCGAAATCGTACCAACACTGTATATATCTTCTTCATCCGGCGAATCCGTCTTCGCGTCCTTCTGTGCTACGAGAAAGATCATCTGATTGTTTATCATCGCCTCGTCAAGCGCTTTTATGGACTTTTCCCTTCCCACATCGAAGGTAAGTATCATATATGGAAACACCGTAAGGCCTCTAAGCGGCAAAAGCGGCAATGTTTGCTTTCTGATTGTCTTTTTTGATTCCGGCATTTGACCATCCCCTTACTAATCTTTGTTTCTCTGTTTTTTCTATCTATAATGCCTACTATATAATGGTCTTTATTATATCCTGTACAATACTCTTTTTCAATTGTTTTATATGGCATCACAGCCATATCCTACTTTTGCAAATATGGCGTCGCAGCCATTTCTTCCTTTAGAATATATGGCGTCGCAGCCATTTCTTCCTTTAGAATATATGGCGTTACAGCCATTTCTTCCTTTTAAAGAAAAGTAGCATCAGCAGCGCCAATACGGCCATTATACCGAGAAGTGCAAAATAGCCCCACCGCCATCCGAGTTCGGGCATATAGCTGAAATTCATGCCATAGATGCCCGCGAGAAATGTAAGAGGAATGAATATGGTAGAAATTATGGTAAGTACCTTCATGATCTCGTTCATCCTGTTGCTTACGCTTGAGAGATAGACATCCAGCAGACCGGATAATATATCGCGATATATCTCGGTCGTGTCGAGGGCCTGCATCACATGATCGTAGAGGTCGCGCAGATATAAGCGCGTTTCATGGCCTACAAGCGGGGATTCGCCGCGTTCCAGGAGGTTTGCGACCTCCCTCAGGGGCCATATATTTTTATGTATGTAAAGCATATCGTTCTTGGTCTCAAGGATTTTGTTCAACGTACTGCGGACTGGTCTTGATATGAGTATTTCCTCCACTTTCTCTATCATCTCTCCCTGCCGTTCAAGGACATCGAAATAATTATCAATGATCGCATCGAGCAGTGTATACGCCAGATAATCCGCGCCCATCTTCCTCAGCCTGACCCCGCTCCCGAGCCTCTCCCTGATCGGGTCGAATATGCGTGTCCTGCTCTCGCCCGCGGATATTACAAAGCCTTTTCCAAGAATGATATTTTGATGATCGGTATCGATTTCCCCTGTATTTTCATTAATAAACAGCTGCTTTACGGCAATAAATGTATAATCGCCATAATCCTCTATTTTGGGCCTTTCCTCGGTATTCAGCATATCCTCGAGCACCAGCGGGTGCAGGCCGAAAACAGATCCGACGGCGCCCAGCAGTTTTGTATCATGAAGGCCGTCGATATTTACCCAAGAGGTTTTTGCACTGTCGCGGTAATATACGAGATCGCCCGGATCGTCCACATTTATTTGCCGGATTTCCTTTTCATCATATTCAAGAACCGTTATCGTTACATTCTCGGTTTTAAGGCTTCCTACATGAACGAGGGATCCCGGAGGCAACCCCGTTTTGATGGACCTTTTGCCTGCGTATCTTTTTGTTATCCTTCCCGATGCCTGCTTGTTTCCGCTCTGGCTTTTCCCCTTACCATATTTCTTTCCGCTCATTTCCGTTCATCCCCTCAGTTTTTTACGTCAACGTTTGTGCTGCATAGCTTCCAAAGCCTTGTTAAAATTCAGCTCGGCATTGTCGAGCATCTCGCGGTCGGGAATCTTTTCCCCGTAACGTACCTGGTTATATACGGCTGCAAAAGGCGACAGCCCATCGGATACATTTTGCGATGCTCCGGCCTTTTTGACCAGTTCTGCCGGCGTATCGCTCCTATCAGGCTGAACTCCTGCCGCAGGCAGCATTTTAAGAATGATCGAAAACATATACCTGACCCTCAGTACCGGATCCTTTATCCGGCGCAGATCCTTCCTGCCCGCTCTAACACTCCTGTTCGCGGCGATATCGTTTTTTTGCCTTCTTTCAGGGATCACCGTCTCGGTTTCGTCTATATAATCCGAATTTGTATCGGCCTTATCTCCCCTTTCCAAAGAAAACAGCTTTTTCATCAGCTTCGCGAGCCTTCGCAATACTTTGGGAGCTATCCTGATAACTGCCAGTATCACCCTGTATGTTATGTAATAGAGGATAAAGCTCCTTACGATATTAAAAATCAAATTCCCTACAGGAGATATGGATTGGGTCCCGAAATCAAACAAACTGCTATTCGATGGCCCTTTTTCCTGTGCTTCGTCGCCATTCAAAGGTAGGAGGGTCTTCGCGAGCCAAATAATAAACTTCATCAACAGTAAGGAAATCTGTCCGAACAGGCGCATTATTGCCATAACCACGGTTTTTAGATTGAACATCAGCAGTATAATGGCAAATACTACGCAAACGGCAACAGTATTAAAGCTCCTGA